>NZ_JBDQQS010000013.1:0-151178 GCF_039888615.1 Hoeflea sp. CAU 1731
GGACCAAATGGTCGACCAGACGCTATCTGGACACGACACTATTGGAAAAACAAAGATTGACCGCTTGAGAGGTTCAGATCACCAGCCAAATCCAAAAGTGCGAAAGATATTTGACACTACCCCGGTCGACAGCATCTCTTTGGTCAGTGCCGGGAAATGCGCGATGACCTGGTATCAAACGCGATCTGAAACCTAATTTTCGACAATTGGTGAACCTGACACATTAGGGTCACGTAGTGGACGCCCATTTTGGTCTACTAGCGTTGTTTTGCAGGTGCCAGTTTCATCATCAAAAATTAATGAACGATCGAGATGCATGTAACCCGACAACATGTGACTCAGTTCAACTTCATTCCAATCTCTGAAGATTTGAAGACGCTGGCCATCCGGAAGGTATCCAGAATAGGACGATACCTGAAGCTGTACGATATCAACAGATTGCTCATTTTCTCCGGTAAGGTAGATGTGCGTGGCATCACGGAGTGAGGCTTTGTAATGTACTCTAGCGGCAATCTCACTAAACTGAAAACCAGAGATTGAAGTACCGGAAAGTGAAAACGGGCCCCTCGGGCCGATTTCCATCTGCAAACCACCGTCGTTTACGAATACGATACCAAGCTGACCGATCCTCATCGCGATAGACTGGCCAGGAATGTTCGTCATGAGATCAAAAGAACCTGACCTTCCGTCATCAAGGATCTGATAGGTAAAAAGTGAGAATGGAAAATCCCAGTGAAGACAATTGAAGAACATCGGCTTTCGGGCACTTTGCATTACGTAATGACAATGCCTGAGTTCCTCAATGTAGGCAGGTGGAACTATCGGACCCTTTTCGGGGTCACTTCGGTCCAAAAGCAGCCCGGTCTCTTTGATTAGAATTCCAATAAGGATCTTCGATAGCCACTGCGCCATCAATAACAGATTCTCAGATGTGTCTAAAAACCCCTTTTGAAGTACCTTTCTTACGGAACGCTCGATCTGTGACAGATAACCCGTATTGCACACATTGCAGCAAGGAACGGTAATCTTTCGATAGGGTATCGATGTGCGGTTCAGAAGATTCAAGCTTTTGTCCGCCAAACTTTGATCATGTTGAAGCCAAAGGGGGATCACATGTTCGCCTCGGCCAGTACTGGGAGTACCTCCACAGGAAAAGCACCTTTTCTCTGTTATGCTTGACTCGTTTGTCGCCCTATCTACCAGTTCAAGAAGTCCCATAACTCCTTGATTCCTCTAACCCATTTTGAGGTAGCTGCCGGAGAATGAAGACTTTTTACCACAAAAATCCGAAGCCCCAATTATAGCCGTTACCTAACGAGTAACCCCCATGGGTCCCTAGGCGCGGCCCGTATGACCTATACCGGGTGCTCCTGCAGATAACCCAGCGCCACAAGTCGGTACAAGCACTGGTACAAAAGAGTGCCAGTTAGTACAAAGGCGTAGCTCAAATATTCTTATTTTCTGGGCATTTGGAGGGGTGAATGGTGCCCAGAAGAGGACTCGAACCTCCACGACCGTGCGGTCACCAGCACCTGAAGCTGGCGCGTCTACCAATTCCGCCATCTGGGCATTTCAACACGAGGGCGTCATGTAAGACCGTGACAGTTTTCTGTCAATGACAAATCCGGCTGTTGAAGCAATTCGTTTTAAATAAGCGACGCTTAAAGCAAAAAGGGATATCCGCCCTCGTGTTTGAGCAAACTGATCTTCATTTCCACGCCGCCTTCGCCGGAAAATCCGCCGAGGCCATTTGCCGAGAGAACCCTGTGGCAGGGAATGATGATAGGGATCGGATTGGCGCCGCAGGCTTGGCCGACCGGCTGACCGTAGGTGCCGAGATCCCTTGCGATGTCGCCATAGGTGCGGGTTTCGCCGTAAGGGATCGCCTGCATGGCTCGCTGCACCGCATGCTCGAAGTCTCCGCCCTTCGGCGCCAAAGGCAGATCGAACTGCTTCAGATCGCTATCGAAATAGGCTGAAAGCTGACGAACGGCCTCGTCGAGAACCTCCGATTGACCTTGTGGTCGCTTGCGCTGCGCTTCCGAGTGCCAGAGCAGCCTCACGATCCTGCCGTCGCGCTCGACCACCGCAATCGTGCCGACCGGCGTTTCTACATGGGCGCAATTTTCCACATCGGGCAGCGATGCGGCCGGTTCCGGACCGGTGGTTGTCCTGTGGCTGTCCATGCCGGCGATTCTCTATCCAAGCGACAATTCTGTCAATCTGTCGCGCCGCTGATCGGCTGCGCGCCCCGCGGTCGTTCGACACAGGCATTGAGGTTATGCCGGATATCTGGCTAAACTTCCAATTGCAAACATTGTTGGAAAACATGAAACCCGCAAATTGGCCATGCCCGTGCCCCTCATCGAAGCCACGCCGCCGTTCCGGCGCAAGGCGGGGCCTGCGCCGATGACTGATCTTCCTGCGCAACTGCAGCGATTGAGGATCATCCAGTCGTTACGATTCACCGTATTTTCCGCCGCTGTTCTCATTGCGGCGGCGTTGACCGGCATGTCGACCGGCATCGCGACACTGGTTCCCGGAATCATGCTCGTCCTGTTCCTGCGGGACGAATCACTGGTCGCCAGCCTGGCGCTGCTCGCCGGTGTATTGTTTGGCGCCGCCGTCGTTTTGCTGAACAGCTATTTCTGGGCCCAGGCGCCGCTACTGTTCCTGATCTTCAGCCTGATTGCGATACTGGGTCTGGCCTACTGGGCCGCGCAGGGCATTCGCGGCCGCTGGCTGTACCTTCCCTTCCCGATCGCCGCGCAACTTTGTCTCCTGAGCGCCGTCTTCGCCGAGATCAGCGGCGCCGCGGACGGCGTCGAGGCCGCCTATGTCTGGGTCAAGGAAATGCCCGTCGGTATTGTGGTCTTCTGGATCGTCCTGATCGGCTTGTGGCCATCGCCGAAGGCCAGCGACCTCGACAGGCTGGTCCAGGCGGCTCGCAGCGAATGCGCCACGCTGCTGCGCCAAACAATTCCGCCTGTTGCAAGGGGCTTGTCCACCGCATTCATCCCGAGCCCGGTCAGCCTGAAGTTCTTCAGCGATCTGATGCAGACAGTCGATCGCGCTGCGGGCATGCTCAGGACCGCCTCGCACGACCGGGAATTTCTGGTCGCCAGGCTTCGTGTTCTGTCGGCGATTTATACGAATATTCGCTTTATGCAGCGCACCTTCGAGGATCTTCCCGAACCGGGGCTGAGCCCGCAAGCCCGCGCCGCTGCGGCTGATATCATGTCGGCATTGTCCAACCGGATCGAGGATGCGCCCGCCGACGATACGACGGACGCCATTGTAACGATCAGGCGCGAGGAACAAAGACATGCCGCGGATGCTGCAAGAAACCTGTCGTCACAGCGCATCGCCGCCCGGCTTTCCGGCTTTGTCGTCGCTGCCGAGGCGCTCGGACAGGATATTGCCGATTTCGACAATCCCGACAGCCGGAGCCCCCCGGTATCCGATCCAAATCCGGAAGCCGACCCGGCGGCGCCATTGATGATCGACAGCCTGCAGTCGGCGATCAAGATTGTCATCGGGGTCCTTGTCGGCCTGCTGGTCATCATGATGACGGACCTGCCGGCAAGTTCCTATTTGGTGATCATCATTCTCATTGTGCTGGTGCAGCCCAATCTCGGACGCGCGCATCTGCGCGTCCGCCTCTGGTTTCCGGGTGTTCTGGCCGGTTCGCTCTGGGCCATGGCCGGCCTGACGGTTCTGTCTGTGCTGCCGCATTTCGGGGTGTATCTCGTCTGGTTCCTGCCGGGTCTGTTTCTGGCCGGCTATTTCGGCACCGGCCCGGACCGGGTGTCCTATGTGGGCATACAGATCGCCGCGGCGATGGCGACAATTCTCGGCATGGCCGCCTATCCGGTGAACAACGTGATTTCCGCCGATGCCCGAATTGTCGGCGCCGTCGTCGGTTTTGTGATTGCCCTGGCGATCTACCACTTCATCTGGCCGATCCATCCGGCCACCCTGTTGCGGACGAACCTGGTTCGCAATCTGCGGGACATAAGCGCTGTCCTGGAGCGCCTGTGCGACACCGAAGCCGCGGAACGGGACGCCGGCAAAGAAGCCGGGCTGACCGGGCAAGTGATGGCGCTCAAGCTCCAGATTCAGGCCGATTTCGGTCTGCTCTACGACATCAGCTACCTGATTTCCCCACGGCTCCGGCCGGCCTACGACTATCATTCCCTCACACGTTGGTCGGGACAGATCTATCAACAGATCTGGTGTCTGCATGAAGCGCTCTCCGCCATTGACGACCTCGAACGGCGGCGCACCATCGTTGCGCCCATCGTCGCAGCCCGGAAGCCGCTTTCGGCCGTCCTGGAGACATTGGCGGATGATCTCGACAAATGCAGGAGCATGAACGCTCGGACAATGGAGCAACCGATCCACGCCGTCCGACAGCAGTTGCGGACGGCGCTTGGCGCGGTCGCCGCCGACACCGACGTCCGCCGGCAGCAGGATATCGAGTACGGTTTGAATTCGGTCGGCATGATGTTGTACTACCTCGACCGTTTCGCCGACGCGATGGATCTTGCGGCTGCAAGGCGTCCCCTTCGAACCGCCGAACTGGCGCAACTCTACGAGGCCGCAGACCGATGAGCCGAATCAGCAACTGGGCAACGTCCATACGGACCTGGATGATCGGATTGATGCTGCTGATCATCTTTGTGATCGTCTACTATATCGCAACCGATCGTATTACGCCGTTCACGACCGACGCCTATGTCCAGACGTATGTGGTTCAGGTCGCGCCCCGGGTCGAAGGCCAGGTCGTGGAGGTGCTGGCGAAGCAAGGCAGCGAGGTCAAGGCCGGTGACGCTCTGTTCCGGCTCGACCCGAAACCCTATCAATACGAGGTCGACCGGCTCAAGGCGTCACTCGCGGACGCCCAAACCAATATCCGGGCGCTTCAGGCTCAGCTTCAGTCCGAAAAGGCGGTCGTCGAACAGCGCCAGGCCGACGTCCAACTGGCGCAGGTCACCCACGACAGGGTCTCCACGCTCACGCAGGACAGCTTCGTCACCGTGCAGAAGCTTGACGAAGCAACCGACACGCTGAAATCCGACACTGCCCTGCTGGCCGAGGCAAAGGCCAACGTGCTGAACCTCCAGACGCTGCTGAATTCGATGATCGACGGCGAACACAGTCAGGTCGCCCAGGTCAGGGCGCAGCTCGAGACAGCGCAATACGATCTTGACCAGACCACGGTCTACGCCTCGATTGACGGCGTCATCGACAACATGCAGCTGCAAGTCGGCAAATATGTCGACGCCGGCGACGAGGTCATGACACTCATCGATACGGCGCAATGGTGGATTGTCGCGAACTATCCGGAGAACGCCCTGTCGGTCATCAAGCCGGGACAGAAGGTCAAACTCAGCTACTTCATGTATCCGGGAATAATCGTCGACGGCGAAGTCGCCTCGATCGGCTTCGGTGTTTACGAGGGACAGGGGCTGGCGAGCGGCGAATTGCCGGAAATTGAAAATCCGTCGGACTGGATCACCGAATCACAACGCTTTCAGGTACGGATTAGGCCTGTGACGAGCAGCGACCTGCCACTACGCGTCGGAGCCACGGCGCGCACCATGGTTCTGACCGGCGACAACGCGATCATGAACGGCCTTGGCCTGTTCTGGCTGTGGGTCGGCGCCAATATCGACTATATCTATTAGATATCGGTGCTTCGGCGTCTCCGCCTGAAAGCGTCTTGCGAGCGAGCTCACGGTTTATAAATAACCTATCTTTTCAACACGTTATATTAATCACGGTAGCCCACAGTTTTGTCAGGAAATCATCCCTGAAACTCCCTTTTTCAACCCCTGTGCGACCACAAACGGACGCCATCTTCACCCTCGTCCGGCGAATGGCCGGGCAGGCTGGCGCTCTCCGGAAGGGAGGCGCAGCAATCTGACAAAGGAGTCAAAACGATGAAAAAGCTTCTTCTCGCAACCGGCGTATCCATCCTCTCCATGGCGGCTGTCGCCGGAGCGGTCGAATATTCGGCAGCCGACGCCAATGGCGACGGTCAGGTGACGCTCATGGAAGCGCAGGCCGCCATGCCGGAAGCATCTGTCGAGATGATCGCCGCCGCCGATCTCAATGGCGACGGAATTCTGACTTCAACCGAGTTCGAAGCGCTCGCCCAATAGGCTGATACATAGCCGCGCACACCTCTCAGGGCGCACCGCTGACGCGTGCGCGGCCGCGCTTCGAGCATCCCCGCCATGCTTCCCCGTGGCGGGGATTTCTAATATGGCCGTCGGCGGCGGCGCTCCGGCTAATTGTCTTTCATCTTCAGCGCGGCGATGAACGCTTCCTGCGGAATCTCCACCTTGCCAAACTGGCGCATGCGCTTTTTGCCGGCTTTCTGCTTCTCCAGCAGCTTGCGCTTGCGGGTGGCGTCGCCGCCATAGCATTTCGCCGTAACGTCCTTGCGCAGGGCCGCGATCGTCTCGCGGGCGATCACTGTGCCGCCGATCGCCGCCTGCACCGGGATCTTGAACATGTGGCGCGGGATCAGTTCCTTGAGCCGCTCGCACATGTCGCGACCGCGCTTTTCCGCGGCGCTGCGATGCACCAGCATGGACAGCGCGTCCACCGGCTCGCCATTCACCAGGATCGACATCTTGACGAGATTGCCCGGCCGATAGTCGGTGATCTGGTAGTCGAAGGAGGCGTATCCGCGCGAAATCGACTTCAGCCGATCGTAGAAATCGAAAACGACTTCGTTGAGCGGCAGGTCGTAGGTGAGCATCGCCCGGCTGCCGACATAGGTCATCTCCACCTGGATGCCGCGACGATCCTGACAGAGTTTGAGGATCGCGCCCAGATGCTCGTCCGGCGTCAGAATCGTCGCGCGGATCCACGGCTCGTGAATTTCCGCAATCTTGACGACGTCAGGCATGTCGGCGGGATTGTGCAATTCGCGTTTCGATCCGTCTGTCATGACGAGTTCATAGACGACCGAAGGGGCCGTCGCGATCAGATCCAGATCGAATTCGCGCTCCAGCCGCTCCTGGATGATCTCCAGATGCAGCAGGCCGAGGAAGCCGCAACGGAAGCCGAAGCCCAGCGCCGCGGAAGACTCCATCTCGAATGAGAAGCTGGCGTCATTGAGCCTGAGTTTGCCCATGGCGGACCGCAAGTCCTCGAAATCGGCGGCGTCGACCGGGAAAAGGCCGCAAAAGACCACCGGCTGCGCCGGCTTGAAGCCCGGCAGCATCTTTGCGGTCGGCCGCTTGTCCTCGGTGATGGTGTCGCCGACGCGGGTGTCTGCCACCTCCTTGATGGACGCGGTGATGAATCCGATCTCGCCGGGGCCAAGCGCCTCGACCGCGGCCATTTTCGGCGTCATGACGCCGACCCGGTCAACAGGATAGCGGGCGCCCGTGCCCATCATGCGGATGGTCTGGCCCTTCTTTAGCTCGCCATCGATAACCCGCACCAGCACGATGACGCCGAGATAGGCGTCATACCAGCTATCAACCAGCAGCGCCTTCAGCGGGGCGTCGGAATCGCCTTCCTTCGGCGGCGGAAGCCGATTGACGATCGCTTCCAGCACCTCGGACATGCCCTGGCCGGTCTTGGCGGAAATCTCGACCGCGTCGGACGCGTCGAGCCCGATCACCTCTTCGATCTGCGCCTTGACGCGCTCGGGATCGGCGGCCGGCAGGTCGATCTTGTTGAGCACGGTGACGATCTCGTGGTCGTTGTCGATCGCCTGATAGACATTGGCGAGCGTCTGGGCCTCGACGCCCTGACTGGCGTCGACCACCAGCAGCGAACCCTCGCAGGCCGACAGGCAGCGCGACACCTCGTAGGCGAAGTCGACATGGCCCGGCGTGTCCATGAGGTTCAGCACATAGTCTTCGCCATCGCGCGCGCGATAGTGCAGGCGCACGGTCTGCGCCTTGATGGTGATGCCGCGCTCGCGCTCGATGTCCATGCTGTCGAGCAACTGGTCAGACATTTCACGCTCGGCCACGCCGCCCGTCATCTGGATCAGCCGGTCGGCAACGGTCGATTTGCCGTGGTCGATATGCGCCACGATCGAAAAATTGCGGATATGGGAAAGCGGAGTGCGGTTCGGTGCAGTCATGGAACTGCCCTATAGTCATTTCCCGTGCGGCTGAAAAGCCATTTTAATCCGGCGACGCTCGGCAAGGACGCTAGTGATCGTCGGTAATCGCCGCGTCCCCTACATCGGGGATCAAGCTGGTCTCGCCATTGCTGTCATTCGGCTCCCAATGCAGGTTCTTGTAATCGAAACCATGTTGCAGCGTCGGTTTCACGATCTTGAAATAGGGCGACAGGTCGAAATCGCGCGGGGCGTAGAGCGAATGATGCCGGATATGCAGGATTTCCTGCTGCGAATAGGCGGAGGCGGCCGATGCCTGCCCCTTGACGCGGGTAATCTCCGGCAGAATGGGATACTGGATCGACTGGAACGCCTGCGCGATCAGAGAGGAACAGATCGCCCGCGTCGGATCCCCGGAGCCGAGTGACAGCATGCGGCGGCGCCAGCGCACCGGAACCGGCGGCGTCGGCAGAAAATAGCGCAGCATGTCGATAATGTTGCGGGTATCGTATTTGAGGCCAAGTTTCGAAATCATGAAAGACAAGACCGCGCGCCGGTCGTCGCCCGTCAGCCCTACGGGCCGGCAGATCCGGGTATTGTAGGTCGCGTATTTGGCCAACGGCACGGCAACACAGCCTTCGCCGAGATTGACCTCGATGAGCTGCGGCCGGTCTCCGCCGTTCATGGGCGCCGGCAGTTCATCTCCGACGAAGATCGCCGAATGGGACCACGTCGACTGGGTCAGATACTTGATCGCGGCTGAAATCTTCTGATTGCCTTCAATCAGCAGCACATCGCCTGGAATCAGCGTCCGCTCCAGCGTCTCGGGATCGGACGGTGTATAGGGCTGATAGCCCGATGTCTCGCTCTGCAGCCGCGCCGCGACCATCCGGCCGAGACGATCCAGCAATGTGTCCTTGGCAATGGCGGCGGAACTCCCGGTCATGGCGCACACTAAATGACGCCTGCGCCATTATTTCAAGTCAGTTGCTTCTGGCGCGGCATGTCGCAGGCGCTTGACGCGGACCTCATAATTCCTATTTTAGAACGATTCTAAAATAGGAATTATTGCCATGCT
This sequence comes from Hoeflea sp. CAU 1731, assembly GCF_039888615.1. Classification (NCBI taxonomy): domain Bacteria; kingdom Pseudomonadati; phylum Pseudomonadota; class Alphaproteobacteria; order Hyphomicrobiales; family Rhizobiaceae; genus Hoeflea; species Hoeflea sp. CAU 1731. Next base: position 9,174 of record NZ_JBDQQS010000013.1, read on the forward strand.
GAGCAAGCTGACCGGCGCTCTTCGCCGCGACTTTTCAAGCTTGAGCGAACAGGAGATCCTGGCGCTCGCCATCTCGTCAGAAGAGGATGACGGGCGCATCTACCTCGCCTATGCGGATTTCCTGCGCGAGAACTATCCTGGTTCCGCTGCAATCTTCGAGGAGATGGCGGCGGAAGAAGACGGACACCGCCGGCGCCTGATCGATCTCTATCGCAAGCGTTTCGGCGAGCGCATCTTGCTCATCCGCCGCGACCATGTGCGCGGTTATTACGAGCGCCGGCCGCTCTGGCTGGCCAAGACGCTGTCCATCGACGCCATCCGCAGCGAGGCGGAGCGGATGGAAGCCCAGGCCGCCCGGTTCTACCGGGAAGCGGCGAAGCGCACGCAGGACGCGGCGACCCGCAAACTGCTGGGCGATCTGGCCCAGGAAGAGGAGAAGCACGGAACGCAGGCCGAGCGGTTGGTCGCTGAACACGCGCCGGAAGATGTGCGCGAGAAGGAATCCCAGCACGAACGCCGGCAGATGATCCTGACCTACATCCAGCCCGGTCTCGCCGGATTGATGGACGGCTCAGTGTCGACGCTGGCGCCGATCTTCGCGGCGGCGTTCGCCACCGGCGACACCTGGCAGACCTTCCTCGTCGGCCTCGCCGCATCGGTGGGCGCCGGCATCTCCATGGGTTTTACGGAAGTCGCTTCCGACGACGGCGTCATTTCGGGACGCGGCGCGCCGATCAAGCGGGGTTTTGCGACCGGAATCATGACAACACTGGGCGGCCTCGGCCATGCGCTGCCTTATCTGATCCCGCATTTCCATACGGCGACTGCGATCGCTATCGTGCTGGTAGTCTGCGAATTGTGGGCGATCAGCTGGATCCAGCACCGGTTCATGGAGACGCCCTGGTCGCGCGCGATCTTCCAGGTTGTGCTTGGCGGCGCGCTGGTCTTCGCGGCGGGTCTGGCGATCGGCACGGCATAATGGCGCAAGAAACGCGCGACAATTGTCGTCTAACCATTCCTGTGCAACGGTGGCGCCGCAAGTAAGCGAAAAGGCCACGCCCATGCCACAGCTTGTCGTCGACATTCCGCAATCGATCCTCGACGCGCTTGAAAAGCACTGCGCGCAAAGCGGAGAAACACCCGACCATGCGATCGCGCGCGCGCTCGCCGACGCGCTTCAGCTCGACCACGGCACGCTGTTTCAGGTCTCGACCTCCGGCGCGCTGATCGAGGGCGTGTCGGGCGACGCGGTGTCGATCGCCGCCCTGAAGGAGCAGGGCGACTTCGGGATCGGCACTTTCACTGGTTTCGACGGCGAAATGGTCGCGCTGGACGGACGCTATTTCCGCGTCGCCGGTGATGGATCCGTGAACGAAGCAGCGGATGAGACAATGACCCCTTTCGCCGTGGTCACGCATTTCGCGCCCCGGCAGTCAGCGCGGCTCGCACGCTTCGAAACGATGGCTGGGCTCGAAGAGCAACTCGACGCCTTGCGCGACTCCGACAACCACTTTTTCGCTGTCAGGCTCGATGGAAGGTTTTCGAGGATTCAAACGCGCTCCGTCTCGAAAACGCCTGTTGGCCAGTCATTGTCGGTTGCAGCGGAGCATCAGAGCGTGTTCGCCTATGAGGGCGTGTCAGGCGCGCTGATCGGCTTCTGGACGCCAGCCTACGCCAAGACGGTCAATATCGAGGGCTGGCACATCCATTTCATATCCGACGACCGGTCGAAAGGCGGCCACCTGCTCGATTGCGCGGCGGGCGGGCTCGACTGCCAGATCGAGGCGCTGAACGATTTCCGCATCGCCATTCCCGAAACCACCGCGTTCCTGAAAGCGCAGCTGACCGGCGATCCGACCGAAGCGCTCGATAAGGCCGAACATTAGAAGTTTCAAACTCCCGCGCTTTCCAGTTCGCGGTTGAGGCGTTCGGTTTCGTGCGCCTTGGTCTTGGTGAATCTGGCGAAAACGAGATAGGCGACAGGCGTCAGGAACAGCGTGGCGGCCGTGGCGAGGCCCAGACCGCCGACGATCACCCAGCCCAGCGACACGCGCGCTTCGGCGCCGGCGCCGACGGCCAGCACCAGAGGCAAACCGCCAAGCACGGTGGAAATCATGGTCATCATCACAGGTCGCAGCCTGCGGATTGCAGCTTCCTCGATCGCGTCGCGCACCGACCGGCCCTCGTCGCGAAGCTGGTTGGCGAATTCGACGATCAGAATACCGTTCTTGGCCATGATCCCGACCAGCAATACGAGCCCGATCTGGCTGTAGACATTGAGGCTGGTGCCTGTGAACCACATGGCGAACACCGCGCAGGCAAGCCCGAGCGGCACCGTGAACATAATGATCAGCGCGCTTATGAAGCTTTCGAACTGGGCCGCAAGCACCAGCAGGACGACGACAATCGCGAACAGGAATGTCCGCCCGATATTGCCTGACGTCTCGTTGAGCGTTGCGGCTTCAGCCAGCGGTATGATGCGCATGCCAGCGGCCAGATGCGGCGCGGTTATGCTTTCGGCTGCGGTCAGCGCGTCACCGAGCGAAAAATCCGGATCGAGGCTGGCCGTGATCGACACCGAACGCATCTTCTGCTCGCGGCCGAGCTCTGGCGCCACGGCCATTTCCTCGAGACTCGAAATCGCCGACATTGGCACAGTGCGGCCGTCCCCGGTCTTGAGGAAGATGTTTTCCAGATCCGTCGGATCGTTGATCGGATTGCCGGTCGAAATCACTTTTATTTCGACGGCGCGGTCCTTGACGAAAACCGTTCCGATGCTGCGGCCGTCGAGCATCGCCTGGATTACGGGCGCAAGCCCGTCAATGTCGATGTCGAGCATGGCGGCGCGCTCGCGATCCACCGAGATCAGCAATTGCTGCTGGTTGGTCTCATAGGAGAGCCGGACGCGACTGAAGCGCGGATCGTCTTCCATGTCGCGAATGACGGTTTCCGCCGTTGTGGCCAGTTGGTCGTAGTCGTCGCCGGCGATGGCGAACTGCAATCCGGATCCGGCGCCGCGTATGCCGAGACTGTTGGGCTGAATGGTGAAGGCGCGCAAACCGGGCACCTGCCCTAGCAGACCGTTGACTTCGTCGGCGATCTCCTGCTGGCTGCGTTTGCGCTCATCCCAGGGGGCGAGGGTCATGACCAGGAAGGCATTGTTCGCCTTGCCGCCGCGGCCCGCCAGTGAGAACACATTGAGCGCTTCGCCGCTATCCTGCAGCGGTTTGACGAGGGCTTCGATCTGCTTGAGGCGCGACGAGGTGTAATCAAGGCTGACGCCTTGCGGCGCGGTAATCGACAGGATCACGATCGACCGGTCTTCAGGCGGCGTCAGCTCCTGCCTCAGACCCGTGAAAACCGGATAGGCGATAGCGGCGAGCAGCACGGCGACGCCGATGACGACAATCGGCATTCGCAGGCAGGCGCCGAGCATCTTTGCATAAATATTCGCGCAGAATGCGCCGAAGCGGGCGATCGGGCCGGGCGTCTTCCGCTTTTCGGCGTCGCGCGGATCCACGGCCTTGAGCAGTCTTGAGGCAAGCATTGGACACAGCGACAGCGCAACGATTGACGATATCAGCACGGCGATCGTCAGCACGAAGCCGAATTCGCGAAAGAGGCCGCCGGTCTTGCCTGGCAGAAACGATATCGGCACGAAGACGGCCGCCAGTGTCGCAGTCGTGGTGATGACAGCGAAAAACACCTGACGGGCGCCCACTACCGCCGCGGCTCTGGGACCAAGGCCGCGATTGCGCTGGGTGACGATGTTCTCGAGCACGACGATCGCGTCGTCGACAACCATTCCGGTCGCCAGCACAAGGGCGAGAAGGGTCAGGATATTGATTGATAGTCCGGCGAGCCAGATGCCGGCGACCGCGCCGATCAGCGCTACAGGCAACGTAATCGCCGGGATGATCGTCGCCCGCACATTGAGTAGGAAGAGATAGATGACCGCAATGACGATAAGGATTGCCAGAAGCAGCGACTTGACCACTTCCTCGATCGAGGCGCTGATGAAAGTCGCGTCGTCGCTGGTGACGCGGATATCGACGTCCGGCGGGAGGACGTCCCTGATCTCGTCGACGGCGGCCCGCACGGCCGCGGATATTTCAAGCGTGTTCGATCCGGCTTGACGCACCACGCCAAGCCCAATGCCCGCCCTGCCATTGGCGCGCAGGGTCGAATCGCCGGGATCTGGACCGTAGGAAATGACCGCCACATCCGACAGCTTGGTCTTGTCGGACAACATCGTCGCATCGAATTCCTCGGTCGAGTCGATCGCGGCAGAAGCGCGCACCACGATGTCCTGGCTGGAGCTTGTGAGCGAACCGGCCGGCGCGTCAAAGGCTGCCGAATTGAGGGCGGACGCCAAGTCGCCGACCGTCAGGCCGCGGCTTGCGAGCCGGTTCGGATCGACATCAATGCGGAAGATCTTGTCGCGATCGCCATAGACATAAACGTCGGCGACGCCCGGAATGGCCGTCAAACGGTCAAGCACGTCGTCCTCGACCAGTATCGTCATGTCCTGGACGGTCAGCGCGTCCGACGTCACGGCGATCCGCATCACCGCCTGGGCGTTGTCGTCCGCCTTGATGACGCGCACTTCGTCGATATCGTCCGGCAGATCTCTCGAAATGCGGCTGATCGCGTCTTTCAGATCATTGGCGGCGACATTGATGTCGACAGATTCGTTGAACTCCACGGTCACCCGGCTGCGGCCAAGCGAGGATGTGGACGAGATCGAGCGCACGCCGGGCACGCGTCCGGCGGCGCCTTCGATGCGCGCGGTGATTTCCCTGTCGATGGTTTCGGGCGCAGCACCCGTATAGTCTGTTCTTACGGTGACCACCGGACTGTCGACCTCCGGCAATTCGCGGATTTCGACGCCGAAGAGCGCGGCAATGCCGCCAACGAGAATGAGCAGATTGATGACGGAGGCAAGCACCGGCCGTCGCACGAACAGCGCGGTGAAACCGCCGCTGTCTGTTTTCTTTTCGTTTTCGCTCTTATCCACCTACGAGCCTCTGAAAACGGGCGAGCCGGTGTTTCGGGTAATTTCCAGGTCGGAACCCGGTCGCAGGCTCTGCAGACCCTCCGTCACGACCTCGTCGCCTTCCGCAACGTCGCCGGACACCAGCACGTAGTCGGCGTTGCGCTGCAGGATCGATACCGGAACGCGGTCGGACTTGCCGTTCTTCACCTTCCAGACATAGGGACCCGACGAACTCCATTGGACGGCCAGCGGATCGACCGCCGGGAATGTCTCGCCCGGGAATTTCAGAACGACCCGAAACGACATGCCGGGGCGCATGCGATCATCCTCGTTGTCAAGAATGGCGCGAACCTGGATGGTGCGGCTCGCTCTGTCGACGCGGCTGCCGACCGTGCTGACCTTACCCTCAATGCGAACGCCGGGCAGGGCAATCGCGGTGACTTCGACCGGCTGGTTCTGTCGTATCTGCAGGCTGAATCGCTCCGGAACCCAGAAATCGAGAAAAATTGATGACCGGTCGTCAATGGTGACTATCTCGGTCTGTTGGGTGACATAGTCCCCGGTTTCCGCCTCAATGAAACCGACGATTCCATCGATCGGCGCAATGACCGAGCGCCGTCTCAGCGCCAGTTCGGCCTCGCGCAGATCAAGTTCGGCGTTGTCGCGCTCGATCCGTGCGTCAATCAGCTGAACCTGGCTTGCAGCGCGGGCGGTCACGAGCTGTTCGTAGCGCTTGACCTTTTCGTCAGCGACTTCGAACGCCAGCTTCGCCTGATCTCTTGCAATAGACTCGGTGTCGGAATCCAGTTCGGCCAGCAGGTCGCCCGCCTCGACCTTGTCGCCCGGAAGAACCAGAACCGCTTCAAGGATGCCTTCGGAGCGCGGCACCACTTTCACCGACCGGACTGCTTCGCCATCTCCGATCGCGCTGATTCTGTCATTGATGGCCGCGTTTCCAACCATCGAAGTGATGACCGGGCTGGGTTGACCGGCGCCGCGGCGCTGCGCGCCGCTATCCGTTTTTGCGACCTGCCCGTCTCCGTCGCCGGAAATCAGGGCGACGATCGATTGCGGCACACCGAAGTTTGTCAGTTTGCCGGCGGCCGATGCATCCAGTCTCGCCCAGGCGACTAGCGCAACAAGCAACAGGCAAATCAGAAGCAGGGACTGCTTGAACCAGCTCATCTTTTCTCCGAATTGGGGACCGGTTTCCGGTCGGCCGGCCGCCTTGCCCCTCATGATAGAGCAAATGCGCGCTTCGACCAGCAGAAAAGCGAAATTAAGGCCTATGCGGCGTCAGATCGGTCGGGGTTGATCACGATATATTGACTGAATCTCGTCAAGGACCGCGTCGGAAAGAGTCATATCCGAGGCGGTAATGTCGATCTTCAGCTGGTGCATGGACGTCGCGCCAATAATCGGAACCGTCGGAAAGGGGCGGGAAAGGCAAAAGGCGATCGCCATCTGTGCAGGATCAAGCCCGTGGCGGGCGGCGACGTCGAGATAACGCGCAATCGCCGCTTTCGAAACTTCATGATAGCGCCCGTTCAGGTTTTCCTGAATCGTCATGCGCGATCCGGCCGGTGTTGATCCATCGGCGTATTTGCCGGACAGACATCCGGCCGCCAGCGGCGACCAGGCAAGCAGCGTCACATCCTCAAGCGCGCTGACTTCGGCAAGATCGAGATCGAACAGACGCGTTAGCAGATTATATTCATTCTGGATGGACGCGATGCGCGGCAGGCCATGGCGATTGCTCGCTTCGATGAACTTCATTACGCCCCAGGCGCTCTCGTTGGACAGGCCGAAGGCGCGCAGCTTGCCCTCTTCCTTGAGCCGCGCGACCTCGCCAAGAATATCGGCGACTTCCTGATCCATGTCGCCGGCGTTCAGCGTACGCGGATCGTAAGTCCAGTGCTTGCGGAAATGATAGGATCCGCGATTGGGCCAGTGAAGCTGGTAGAGATCGATGTAATCCGTCTGCAGGCGCGTCAGACTGTCTTCGAGCGCTTCCCTGACGGTCGCTCCGTCGACGCGGCGTCCGTTGCGGACATCGCGATTGCCTTCGCCGGTCACCTTCGTGGCGACGACCAGACGGTCCCGGTCCGGCCGGCCCTTGAGCCATGTGCCGATGATCTCTTCGGTGCGGCCGGTGGTTTCGGCCAGACGCGGCGTCGTCGGATACATTTCGGCGGTGTCGATGAAGTTGATTCCCTGATCGACAGCGAAATCAAGCTGTTCATGACCTTCGGCTTCGCTGTTCTGCGATCCCCATGTCATCGACCCGAGGCAAATTTCGCTCACGCTCAGGTCGCTGCGACCCAGCTTTTGATAGTTCATCCCTGTCTCCGATAGAAATGGAAGCAGACCGCCACACGGCGGCGCCTCTTCAGACTGATGGTTATTCGCCGATCTTAGCAGAAATCAGTTGGGAATCGATCCCACCATCAGTTCGTCGCCATTCTCAATGCTGACCCAGCGGCCCGCATGGAAGCTGGCCTGGCGCTTGAGGTAGGTGTAGGGCGTGTCGATCCACAGACGCACCTCGTCATCGAGATTGTCGAGCACGTAGTCGCCTTCGGCCGTTCTCAGCGTCAGCACTGCGTGGCCTTCGCCGTTGCGCTTGCGAACCACCGTGATCAGAAGATCCGAGGACGGAAAGCCGCGCTTCATCAACATTGCGCGCTTTTGCAGGACATAATCCTCGCAATCGCCAAAGGCTCCCGGATAGGACCAGACTTCCTCCCGACCGTGTATTTCCTCATCTGTCATCGGCATGACGGAATAGTTGACGGCCGTGTTGACTTCCCGAACGACGGACCAGCCATAGGTGGTGACCCGGGACGGCGGCTTTTCCGCTTGTGTGCGGGCGCACTCGTCGCGGTGAAGACGGCAGAATTCGTAGTGGCCAATGGGCTGAGAAGTCATCCCGCCTTCCAGCATCGATGAATATCCGTGCGGATTGGCGAGTTGCGCCGCTAGCGCCGTTGGCGTCACGTTTGCCATAACAGCCAGGCCGACAACCATTGCATGCAAGAAAAAGCGTCCCATAAACGACCGGTCCCCGTACCCCCGCGAACATCGTTAATGAACAGTTAAAGGGAGACGCGGCTATTAAGTCAATCTTAAGCATTGGAAAGTTCCGGTTATGGTTACCGGAAAAGTTAACAGCGGGAAGTTTTACGTCATCTGCGTGTCATCGCCGCAACAGTTTTGAGCAGGCGGGCAATGTCCTGAGACCGGGACAGACGGTGATCTCCGTCGCGAACCAGCGTCAGCACCACATCTTCACTCGGCAGATGGTCGACCAGCCTGAGCGCGTGTTCATAGGGAACGTCGGGATCCATCATCCCCTGAATGATATGGACCGGACATCCTGTCTCTATAATGCCCGTGAGCACCGAATTGCGCGCGCCGTCCTCGAAAAGCGCCCGGGTATAAACGTTCGGCTCCGGCCCGTAGGGCGTTGGCTCCTCGAAATATCCCTGTGTTTCGAGCGCCTGCTTCTGTGCGTCTGTCAGCAGCGGTTCGTGCAGGTCGTTGGTGAAATCGGGCGCCGGCGCCAGGAGCAGAAGGCCGCTCACACGCTCCGCCTGGCCGGTTTTGCGCAGCTCCTGAAGCATCCGTATCGCAATCCAGCCACCCATCGAGGAGCCGACAAGCAGCTGCGGCCCACCCGTAAACGCGTCAAAGACGGCGAGGCTCTCCTCCAGCCAGCGCGATATCGTGCCGTCGATGAAGGCGCCGCCGGATTCGCCATGGCCGGAGTAATCAAAGCGCAAACAGGACATGCCATGCTCTTCGGCGAAACGATCAAGCTCCTCGGACTTGGTTCCCATCATGTCAGACCGATAACCGCCAAGCCAGACGAGGCCCGGAGCATTTGCCGCCTCGTTGGCGGGGGCGCGATAACGCACTGCAATGCGCCGCGCCTTGTCATCCTGTCCGACCGTCGCCATTTGTAATTGTGTCATTGCGCCGTCCTCTCAAAAGCTGATCGCCGGCCATTGGTGCAGGTTCATCGCCGCGTCGTAAACACTGAACCGCGAAGGGTTGGTGATTTTTTGTCGCGACCGTGCTATTGACTTAATTCAGGTGATGTTGAAAGTGCCGCAACTCGCGGGAGGCGGGTGGGAAAATTCGACACCCTGCCGAACCAAAAAACGCAACAGTATGGGAGACTACGACCATTCGCAGACCATTCAGAGCACCGCCGACAACCAATACGGGTCCGCGTGCCAACGATGATATCCGGGCTCCCCGGGTACAACTCATTGATCCAGAAGGAAACAACAGAGGCGAAGTTGATATCGAGGAAGCGCGTTCCGCCGCAACGGAATCCGGGCTTGACCTCGTCGAAATCTCGCCGAACGCCACTCCACCGGTGTGCAAGATCCTCGATCTCGGTAAACTGAAGTATCAGAACCAGAAGAAGGCCGCCGAGGCCCGCAAAAAGCAGAAGACGGTCGAGGTCAAGGAAATCAAGATGCGCCCGAACATCGACACGCACGATTACGACGTGAAGATGAAGGCTATGAACCGCTTTTTCGAAAGCGGCGACAAGGTGAAGGTCACCTTGCGTTTCAGGGGCCGCGAAATGGCCCACCAGCAGCTTGGCATGCAGCTTCTCCAGAAGGTGAAGGACGATACGATCGATATTGCGAAAGTGGAAGCCGAACCGAAACTGGAAGGCCGCCAGATGATGATGGTGCTGGCTCCCCGCTAACCGCCCTGCTATCTGCATCGGAAGGCCAATAACGGCAAATGGCCCGCGGAGGCTTGCGCGGGCGGATTTCTGTCGTTATAAGGCCGCGTCCGAACCGGCCGGCAGGGCATGCCGTGTCGGTTCTGAATGCAAAACACCCTACAGGCGCAGACATCCACCTTTCCGCGAGGAATCGGTTCGGTTTGCGACCAGCCCGAAAGCGCATGGCCGCGCGGGCGACACGGGACACCAAAACAACAGGGCGACGCCGATCGGCTGGCCCGAAAAGAACGGAGAAGCAAAATGCCCAAGATGAAGACGAAGTCTTCCTGCAAGAAGCGATTCAAGATCACCGCATCGGGCAAGGTCAAATCCGCGGCCGCCGGCAAGCGCCACGGCATGATCAAGAGGTCCAACAAGTTCATCCGCGACGCGCGCGGCACGATGGTTCTTTCAGAACCGGACGCCCGCATCGTCAAGAAGTTCATGCCGAACAGCCTCTAAGCCCGGAACCAGGAGATCACATCATGGCACGCGTTAAAAGGGGCACAACGTCCCACGCCAAACACAAGAAGGTTCTCGCCCAGGCCAAGGGGTTCTACGGCCGCCGCAAGAACACCATCCGCACAGCCAAGGCCGCTGTCGACCGTTCAAAACAATACGCCTATCGCGACCGCAAGGTCCGCAAGCGCAATTTCCGTGCGCTTTGGATTCAGCGTATCAACGCAGCCGTGCGCGAGCATGGACTGACCTATGGGCGTTTCATCGACGGTCTGAACAAGGCGGGCATCGAAGTCGACCGCAAGGTTCTTTCCGACATGGCCATCAACCAGCCGGAAGCCTTCGGCGCGCTGGTCGCCAGCTCCAAATCGGCGCTGGCATATCTCAAGGACACCACTCCGAACGCTTTTGAAAGCGCTGTCGGCTAAGCCAGCGTTTTCCCGAAGCATCTTTGACATCAGGGAAACCCGCGCTGGCAGGGCTGGCGCGGGTTTTTATTTTGTTTTCGCAATTCCGGATTATTGATCCGGCCACAGACAGACAAGTTCAACGGATACACGACAATGAGTGACCTGGAAGAACTCGAACGGACCATCCTCGCCGACATCGCCGCGGCCGACAGCGAGCAGGCGATCGAAACGGTCCGCGTCGGCGCACTCGGCAAGAAAGGCACAGTCTCGGAGAAACTGAAGACGCTCGGCGGCATGTCGGCGGACGAGCGCAAGGTGATGGGCCCGGCGATCAACGGAATGAAAGTCCGCATCGCTGACGCCATCGGCGCTCGCAAGCAGGAATTGCACGAAAGAGCGATCGAAGACCGGATTGCAAAGGAAACCGTCGATATAACGCTTCCGGTGCGCCAGTCGCCGCTCGAAGCCGGCCGTATCCATCCGATCTCGCAGGTGGTGGACGAAGTCACGGCGATCTTCGCCGATATGGGCTTCTCGATCGCCGAAGGTCCGGACATCGAAACCGACTACTACAATTTCACGGCGCTGAATTTTCCCGAAGGCCATCCGGCGCGCGAGATGCATGACACGTTCTTCTTCAATCCCGACGAAAACGGCGAGAGAAAGGTGCTGCGCACCCATACGTCTCCGGTCCAGATCCACACGATGGAGAAGCAGACGCCGCCGATCCGCATCGTCATTCCGGGCAAGACGTACCGCTGCGACAGCGACGCCACGCACTCGCCAATGTTCCATCAGCTCGAGGGTCTTGTGATCGACACGGCGTCGAACGTCGCGAATCTCAAATGGGTGTTGCAGGAATTCTGCGCCGAGTTCTTCGAGGTGCCGTCGCTGAATATGCGGTTCCGCCCTTCCTACTTCCCGTTCACGGAGCCAAGCCTGGAACTCGACATACAATGCGATCGCTCCGGCTCGGAAATACGCTTCGGGCAAGGCGACGACTGGATGGAGATTCTCGGTTGCGGCATGGTCAATCCGAACGTGCTTCGCAATGTCGGCCTTGATCCGGACGTCTACCAGGGATTCGCCTGGGGGATCGGCATCGACCGGCTCGCAATGCTCAAATACGGCATGCCGGATCTGCGCGATTTTTTCGACGCCGATGTCCGCTGGATGTCGCATTACGGCTTCCGGCCGCTGGATATGCCGACACTGTTTTCCGGCCTTTCCGGCTAATCTCGCCTTTGACCTTTTGAACGAATTACGGACAGTCCGATGAAATTCACTCTTTCCTGGCTCAAGGACCATCTCGAGACGGACGCCACGCTCGACCAGATTGTCGAAACATTGACCATGATCGGCCTCGAGGTCGAACATGTCGATGACCGCAAGGCCCTGAGCCCGTTCGTCGTGGCCCGTGTAATCGAGGCCCGTCAACACCCCGACGCGGACCGGCTGCAAGTTCTCACCGTCGAAACCGGTTCGGGCTCGCCGGTGCAGGTGGTGTGCGGCGCTCCCAACGCCCGGGCCGGCCTCGTCGGCGCCTTCGCGCCGCCCGGAACCTATGTGCCTGGGATCGATCTGACCCTGTCGGTTGGCAAGATCCGAGGCGTCGAAAGCCACGGCATGATGTGCTCGGAGCGCGAGCTGCAGATGTCGAACGAGCATGACGGCATTATCGACCTCGACAGCGATGTCGAGATCGGCTCGAGTTTCGCCGCGTTCGCCGGTCTCGATGATCCCGTCCTGGAGATTGGCCTGACCCCCAACCGACCGGACTGCACCGGCGTGCGCGGCATTGCCCGCGATCTGGCGGCGGCTGGTCTCGGCGCGCTCAAGGACGGCGACACGCCGCCTGCGGGCGGCGATGGTCCATGTCCGGTAAACGTCACGCTTGTATTCGGCGACACCGACCCGTTGTGTCTCGGCTTCGCGCTGCGCGGCGTCAGCGGCGTTAAAAACGGCCCAAGCCCGCGCTGGATGCAGCAGCGGTTGAAGGCCATCGGAATGCGGCCGATCAATGCGCTTGTGGACATTACCAACTATGTCACCTTCGACCGGGGTCGACCGCTTCACGTTTTCGACCAGGCGAAGGTCAAGGGCGACCTCGTTGTGCGACGCGGTCGCAAGGGCGAGACAGTGGAAGCTCTGGACGGCGGCAAGTACGAGGTTGATGACGATGTCTGCGTGATCGCCGACGACGATGGCGTGGAATCCATCGCCGGCATCGTGGGTGGCGAAGTGACCGGCTGCGATGAGAATACGACCGAGGTGCTGATTGAATCGGCTCTGTGGGATCCGATGAACATCGCCCGCACAGGCCGTGATCTCGGCATTATTACCGATGCGCGGTATCGCTTCGAGCGCGGCGTCGATCCAGCCTATATGGTGGAGGGTATGGAGCTTGCAACGCGCCTTGTCCTGGAAATGTGCGGCGGAACGCCGTCAAAGTCCCTCGTCGTGGGATACAACGAACCCGAACGCAAGATCATCCGGTTCCCGGTTTGCGAGGTGAAGCGGCTGACAGGTCTCGATATTCCGCAGGCGGAATCGATATCAATCCTCGACAAGCTTGGCTTCGAGAGCCAGGGCGACGGCGACACTGTCGATGTCCGGGCGCCGACCTGGCGTCCCGATATCGACGGGAAGGCCGATCTCGTCGAGGAGGTGATGCGTATTCACGGCATCAACATGATCGAAGCCGAAGCCCTGCCGCGCACCGGCAGCGTGAATACGCGCATCCTGACGACGCTCCAGATCCGGACCCGAAAGGTGAAACGCGCGCTGGCCGGCCGTGGCATGATGGAAGCCGTCAACTGGTCCTTCATCTCGGAGCAGGAAGCCGCCCTTTTTGGCGGCGGACAGGCCGAACTGAAACTCGCCAATCCGATTTCGGCGGATATGTCGGACATGCGCCCGTCCTTGCTGCCCGGACTGCTTGCCGCAGCGCGGCGCAACGCCGACCGGGGACATGGCGACATCGCCCTGTTTGAAGTATCCGACATCTACAAGGGCGATGCGTCCGGCGAACAGCACAGGGCCGCGGCGAGCCTGCGAACCGGTTCAGCCGGTTTGGAAGGCGCCGGAAGGCACTGGCGCAAGACAACATCCGCCGTCGATGTCTTCGACGCAAAAGCAGACGCAATGGCGGCCCTTGAAGCCTGCGGCGCGCCGGTCGGCAACCTGCAGGTCGAGAGAGGCGCGCCCGAATGGTATCACCCCGGCCGTTCCGGCGTTATCAAGCTCGGCCCGAAAATGACGCTCGGCGCCTTCGGTGAATTTCATCCGAAGACGCTGGACGCAATGGGGGTTTCCGGCCCGGTTTGCGGATTCGAGATTCTTGTAGACGCCCTGCCGGAACCGAAGCGCAAGGCGACCCGCACCAAGCCGCCGCTCGATCTGTCGGCGTTCCAGACCGTGCATCGCGATTTCGCGTTCGTTGTCGACAAAACCGTCGCGTCCGGTGAGATTCTCAAGGCGGCCGAGGCGGCCGACCGAAAGATGATCACGGCCGTGAACCTGTTCGACGTGTTCGAGGGCGCGTCGATCGGCGAGGGCGCCAAGTCAGTCGCCATCGAAGTTGAGATCCAGCCGCGGGAACGAACACTGACGGAAGCGGAAATCGACGCTATCGCCGACAAGATCGTCGATAACGTCAAGTCGAAGACGGGCGCCGTGCTGCGAGGCTGACAAAACGGGAGGAATGCGTCATGTTTCGATGGGGTATATTGTCGACGGCGAAGATTGCGCGCGAGCAACTGTTGCCGGCTATTCAGGATTCCGACAACGGCGTCGTCTTGGCCATCGCAAGTCGCGACGAGGCGAGAGCAAGGGCGCTTGCCGACCGGTTCGGCGCCGAGCACGCCTTTGGCTCTTACCAGGCGCTGCTCGATTCCGACTTCATAGACGGCGTCTATATTCCCCTGCCGACGAGCCAGCACATCGAGTGGAGCCTCAAGGCCGCGGAAGCCGGCAAGCACGTGTTGTGCGAAAAGCCGATTGCGCTGCATGCCGACGAGATCGACAAGCTGGTAGAAGCCCGCGACCGGTTGGGCGTCATGATCTCCGAGTCCTTCATGGTCTTTTACCACCCGCAATGGACCAAGGTGCAGAACCTGATCGCTGATGGCGCCATCGGCGCATTGCGGCAGGTACAGGGGGCGTTCGGCTACTACAACACCGACCCCTCGAACATGCGCAACCAGGTGGCGCTCGGCGGCGGCGGCTTGCCGGACATCGGAGTTTATCCGACCGTTACCACACGCATCGTGACAGGCAAGGAACCGGCGCGTGTGCGGTCCACCGTCACGCGTGATCCAAACTTTGGAACTGATGTCTACGCCAATGTCTCGGCCGACTTCGGCGATTTCAATCTGGATTTCTACTGTTCAACACAGTTGGCGCTTCGCCAGCACATGGTGTTTCACGGTGAAAAGGGCGTGATAGAAGTCCATGCGCCCTTCAACGCTGGCACCTATGGCCACGCCGTCGTAACGCTGCACAATCAGGATCACACCGGCGCGGAAGTATTTCGCTTTCCGGGCGTCCAGCAGTATCGCAATCAGGTTGAAACTTTCGTTCGGGCTATCAGCGGCAGCGGCGAAGCACTGTTTTCACTCGAAAACTCGAAACTGAATCAGAAGCTTATCGACGCCATCTACCGGGCGGCGGAGCACGATGGTTGGGAGACCATCTGACACGGCTTGTATGCGCACAGTCACAGACGCATAATCGCCGTGACGCGTGATTCGCTGGGTGACGAATCGGCAATCCATACAGAGGATTATGCGTGAGCCATCTGCGCTATGCCGGCCTGTCCCATGAAGAACAATGTGCGGCGTTGCTCGACATCGCGCAAAAGGATCCACTCCTTCATGAAGCGCTGGCGATTGCGCGCAGCATGCAGCTTCCGCAGTGGCGGATTGTATCGGGCGCCGTCTACAATACCGTCTGGAATCATCTGACCGGAAAGCCTTCCGGCTACGGCGTCAAGGACATCGATCTCTTCTACTATGATGCGAGAGACATATCGTGGAAGGCCGAAGACACGGCTATCCGCCGTGGATCAATTCTCTTCGCCACGCTGCCGGTGCCGGTGGAGATCCGCAATCAGGCCCGCGTTCATCTGTGGTACCGCGAGAAATTCGGTCAACCGTTTCCCGCGCTTGCAACCGGTGACGAATCGCTCGGTCGTTTCGCTTCAAAGACCCATGCAGTGGGCCTTCGTCTCGACGCCGACAATCATGTCGACCTCTATGCGCCGTTCGGGCTCGATGACGTCTTTTCCTTCAGGATCACGCCCAACAGGACGACCAACAACCGCAAGACTCACGAAAAGAAGGGCGAGCGGGCGAAACGGCTGTGGCCGGAGGTCAGCGTAGAGCCCTGGTGACGAATCAGGACCGAATCAAACGGTCGTCGAGAAATGCCTCGACGAGATCGAGGGGACCGATTATCCGGTCGGCGACCATAAAGAGCAGCGGCAGCGCAATTCCCGGCAGCGGTTCAAAAAACTGTCGTTCCGGCAGTCTTTCGCTTTCTTCCGCATCCACAGCCCGTATTGCGACATGCATCACTGCCTGCGGCAGGTGCTCAACGCCGATTATTCCGGAGCCGCGAATCTCGATTAGCCCTGCGATTTCGGGAGGCGAGGAAACAATAAGGCGTTGGCCGGCCTCCTCCACGAGGACGCGGTCATCGGATACCAGCGCCGCAAAGCGTCCACGATTGCGGGCGTCGAGAAGGCAATGGCGCGCCAGATGAGACTTGCCGCTTGCGGGTGGACCTATGACCAAAAGACCCGTTTCACCGGTCACGATGGCCGTGGCGTGGATATTTCGGCTCATGGGCGCAGTCAGATCCGTTCGGCCGGAAGCTTCACAATGAAGCGCGCGCCGAGGATTTTGCGCGACTTCCCGTCGATCATGTTTTCGGCCTTGAGCGTTCCGCCATGCGCTTCGATGATCTGTCGGCTGATGGAGAGCCCAAGTCCGGAGTTCTGACCGAAGGCCTCTCCTTCCGGCCTGTCCGTGTAGAAGCGGTTGAAGATGTTCTCGATATTCTCCACGCCAATGCCCGGACCGTTATCCTCGACGAGAATGAGGCAACTGTCCTTTCGGCGCTGCAGCCTGATGGTGATGCGCCCATCTTTTTCAGGCACGAAGGATCGCGCATTATCGATGAGATTGGTAATGACCTGGCCGATGCGCAGATCGTGGCCATTGACCCGGAACCGGTCTTTCGGCGCGTTCTCAGGCTCTATCTCCAGATCGATCTCGACAGTTTTCGAGCCTTTTGAAATCTGTCTCGAAATCAGCACGAGGTCCTGCATGAGCTTGCGCAGATCGACAGGTTCGGCGTCCTGACGCGCGAGTTCCGCGTCGAGTCGCGAAGCGTCGGAGATATCGCTGATCAACCGGTCGAGGCGGCGCACGTCGTGCAGGATGATTTCGAGCAACCGGGCTTTCGACGCGTCGTTCTTGACGAGCGGCAGCGTCTCGACGGCGCTGCGCAGCGACGTCAGCGGGTTCTTCAGCTCGTGGCTGACGTCGGCCGCGAAACTCTCGATCGCCTCGATCCTGTCATAGAGCGAATTGGTCATGTCGCGAATAGCGGCGGACAGATTGCCGATTTCATCCTGTCTTGCCGAGAAATCCGGTATTTCTTCGCGGATGCTGACGCCACGGCGCACCCGCTGGGCCGCGTCGGCCAGACGGTGAAGCGGATTGGCGATCGTGCCGGCGAGCAGCAACGACAGCAGAATATTGACGGTCGCGGCGACAATGAAAACCCGGAGAATGGCGATGCGCTCCGCCCGGATGATCTTGTCGATATCGCCGGCCTGGGTCGACAGCAGCAAGACGCCGAGCACGGCGCGAAACCGCTGCACCGGCACCGCGACGGAAACGATGAGTTCGCCCTTGTCGGTCGATCGGACGACTGCGCTGCGTCCGCCGGTCAGCGCAGTCAGAACCTCCGGATAGAGCGATCCGTCGGCGCCCGGTTGTTCCTTGTAAACCGGCAGATCGGCCCGCTGGATCAGTCGGTTCAAAAAGGACATAAAGCGATCGGTGATGTTCAACGGCTCGTCGTCGAGGGGCGGCAATTCGTACCGCAGAATCTGACCGCGAGAATAAAGGTGCTGCGAATCGAGAATCAGGCTTGCGTCGCGGTCATAGATGCGCGCGCGCGTCCTGGTCGGTGAAATCAACCGTCTCAGCACAGGCGCCACGCGTTCCGGATCGATCGGAAAATCGAGATTGTCGAAGTCACTACCCGGCGAGATTGTTTCACCGGCCTGCAACTCCAGCAGCTTCTGGGGATCGATGGTGATGGCGTCGGTCTCGACGCTGACCGATCCTGCAATCGCGGCCGCGATGATCTCGCCCTGGGTCAGCAGGCTTTCCACCCGCGCGTCGATCAGACCGTCGCGGAACTGGTTGAGGTAGAGGATGCCCGAAAGCAGGACCAGCAATGCCGCAAGATTGAGAAATATGATGCGGCGGGTGAGGCTCGAAAACATCGCCCGGCCAAAAACCCTTCGCAGAATTGAAAACGGCCGCGCCCAACCGCGCCCGCCCGGTTTGGCTGCGTCATCATCCGCCGGCGCGGGAACAGACCGGGGAGAGAGTTTGCTGTGGTCGATACCTGCCGTCATGTTTCGGCCGAAACCGTTCTCAATCCTCCCGGAATCGGTATCCGACGCCGTAGAGCGTTTCGATCATGTCGAAATCGTTGTCCACCATCTTGAATTTCTTGCGCAGCCGCTTGATGTGGCTGTCGATGGTGCGGTCGTCGACATAGACTTGTTCATCGTAGGCCGCATCCATCAAAGAGTCACGGCTTTTCACGACGCCTGGCCGTTGCGCCAGAGCGTGAAGAATAAGGAATTCGGTGACAGTCAGCGTAACCGGGCGGTCCTTCCATGTGCAGGTGTGCCGCTCCTGATCCATGACAAGCTGACCGCGTTCGAGTGAAGCGCTCTCCGTCGGGGTTGAGCGCGTCGCCGCCTGTCCTTCCCGACCTGCCGCACGGCGCAGAATTGCCTTGGTGCGCTCGACCAGTAGACGCTGGGAAAACGGCTTTGTGATGAAGTCGTCGGCGCCCATCTTCAGACCGAACAGTTCGTCGATCTCCTCGTCCTTGGAGGTCAGGAAGATGACCGGGATGTCGAGTTTCTGGCGCAGCCGGCGCAAAAGCTCCATGCCGTCCATGCGCGGCATCTTGATATCGAGAATCGCAAGATGCGGCGGATGCGCGACCAGGCCCTCAAGCGCGGAGACGCCGTCGGTATAGGTCTCGACGCGATAGCCTTCCGATTCCAGGGCGATGGACACAGAGGTCAATATGTTTCGATCATCATCGACAAGCGCGATCGTATGCATGCGGTATCTCCGTCTTTTTGAGGTTCGACCATCCGCCGGTTTGCACCGACGCCTGTCGCCAGTCGGGTCCTCATGGGGGCAAAGCTAGAACAAATTGTGGCGAGGCGCCATGGAAAGTGTGCTGATGTCGCCTCTGCCCATGCCTTTCAGCCAGTCAACCGGCCTTGCCCGAGGCCCGGATTCCGCAGAATTGCTGCACTGCAACGATAATTATAAACCGATTTAAAAATTTTCACAGAATTTTAAATCGATTAATAATTTGAATTTATTGTATTTTTCGCGAATTCCATGTTGATTGTCGAAAATTATCTCCCTATGTTCCCGAAACTTTTTAAACGGGAACTCAACGACGGCAAGGCGACCATCATGCAGAAAAATGCAGGCGAAAGTGGACAGCGCAATCCATCGGCCGGAATCGAAAGCACTGGCCTGAAGAATCTCGGTCATGTGTACTACAACCTCGTTGAGGCCGAGCTTTATGAGAGATCGCTGCGTCGCGGCGAAGCATCGCTCACTGCCCACGGGGCGCTATGCGCAAAGACCGGCCAGCACACCGGCCGGTCGGCGCAGGACAAATACATCGTCTGCGACGACACAACCGAGAACCAGATCTGGTGGGACAACAACGAGGCCCTGTCGCGCGATCATTTCGACGCGCTGCACGCCGATTTTCTCGCCCATGGAGAAGGCAAGGACCTCTTCGTCCAGGACCTGATCGGCGGCGCCGACGAAGCAAACGCCCTGCCGTCGCGCGTCATTACGGAATTCGCCTGGCATTCGCTTTTCATTCGCAATCTGCTCATTCGACCCGATCGCGACGCGCTTGAAGATTTTGTCCCCAAGCTGACGATCATCGACCTGCCGTCCTTCAAGGCCGATCCGGTGCGTCACGGCTGCAGAAGCGAAACCATCATCGCAGCCGACCTTATGCGCGGGATCGTGCTGATCGGCGGCACGTCCTACGCCGGCGAGATGAAGAAATCGGTGTTCACCGTGCTCAACTACCTGCTTCCCGAACGAGGCGTGATGCCCATGCACTGCTCCGCCAACCAGGGACCGAACGGCGACACGGCCGTATTCTTCGGACTTTCCGGAACCGGAAAGACCACGCTTTCGGCCGACCCGGCGCGCACTTTGATCGGCGATGACGAGCATGGCTGGGGCGAAGACGGCGTGTTCAACTTCGAGGGCGGTTGCTACGCCAAGACCATCCGTCTTTCTGAAGAGGCCGAGCCGGAAATCTTCGCCACGACCCGGCGTTTCGGCACGGTTCTGGAAAATGTCATTCTCGACGAAAACCGGGTTCCGGATTTCGACGACGGATCGCTGACGGAAAACACGCGCTGCGCCTATCCGCTTCACTTCATTCCGAATGCGAGCGCCACCGGAAAGGCGACCAAGCCTTCCAATATCGTAATGCTGACAGCGGACGCCTTCGGCGTTCTCCCGCCGATCGCAAAGCTGACGCCCGCTCAGGCCATGTATCATTTCCTGTCCGGCTACACGGCCAAGGTCGCCGGCACCGAAAAGGGCGTGACCGAACCCGAGGCGACCTTCTCCACCTGTTTCGGCGCGCCTTTCATGCCGCGCCATCCATCGGTCTACGGAAATCTGCTGCAGGATCTGATCGCCCGCGAGAATGTCGATTGCTGGCTGGTCAACACCGGCTGGACCGGCGGCGCCTACGGCGCCGGCAGCCGTATGCCGATCAGAGCGACGCGCATATTGCTTACCGCCGCGCTCGACGGCTCCCTGAACCAGGCCGAATTCCGGCGCGATCCGAATTTCGGCATACTCGTGCCTGTCGCGGTTCCGGGCGTTGACAGCAGCATTCTCGACCCGCGGTCGACCTGGGCCGACAAGCAAGCCTATGACGAACAGGCCCGCCGTCTGGTGGATATGTTCACCGGCAATTTCGAAAAGTTCGAATCGCATGTCAAAAGCGACGTGCTTGGCGCCGCGCCTGGAATGCTGGAAGCCGCCGAATAAGGCAAACAAACGCCGAAATGATCAAAGCCGCGGATTCCCGTCCGCGGCTTTTTTGCATGGTTTCGCAAGATTGCTTTCTGCTGTAGTGAGAACGCGCCATGGCCAGCGAAACGCTCTACATCAACCGGACGATCAGAATCGAGGGGTGGGAACTCGTCGAACAGTTCGTTCGCGCATCCGGACCGGGCGGACAGAATGTCAACAAGGTTTCGAGCGCCGTGCAATTGCGGTTCGACGTCCGGAATTCGCCGTCCCTGCCATCAGCGGTCAAGGACCGGCTGACGCGTTTGGCTGGCCGACGGCTGAGCAAGGAGGGCGTGCTGGTGATAGAGGCGGATCGCCATCGCACCCAGGAACGCAACCGTGAGGACGCCCGCGAACGGCTGAAGGCGCTGATCCTTCGCGCCGCAGCGCCGCCGCCGCCGAAGCGCGCGCCGACCAAACCAACGCGCGGATCGGTCGAACGGCGTCTCAAGGCGAAGGCCGATCGGTCCCGGACCAAAAGTCTGCGAGGCAATGTCGATGACCATTGACCGTCTGCCCGACGGCGTCGACTATCATCCGGCCTGGCTCGACGCCGCCACCCAAACGGCGCTGCTAGAGGAAATCCGCGCAGTTGTCACGCAAGCTCCGCTTTTTACACCCAGAATGCCGCACACCGGAAAGCCGATGCATGTCCGCATGAGCAATTGCGGCGCGCTTGGATGGGTCACGGACAAGGAAGGCGGCTATCGCTACCAGGCGACCCATCCGGAGACCGGGCGTCCCTGGCCGCCAATGCCGGAAATCCTGCGCGACCTCTGGGACCGGTTGTCCGGCTGTAATGCACCACCCCAAGCGTGCCTTATAAATTTCTACGAAGCGGACGCCAAAATGGGGCTGCATCAGGATCGCGACGAAAGGACATTTTCCGTCCCGGTGCTTTCCGTGTCGCTTGGCGATGATTGCCTGTTCAGGATCGGCGGCCTGAAAAGAGGCGGGCCGACGCAGTCCCTGAGACTTGCAAGCGGCGACGTGATCCTGCTCGGCGGTGAGTCGCGGTTGCGTTACCACGGAGTCGACCGGATCTATCCCGGCACATCCATGCTGATGAAGAAGGAAGGCAGGATCAATCTCACCCTGCGCCGGGTGGACCCCGTCTGAACATCCGCCCGTTCAGAGTTTACGTAGCGCCACCTGTTTCGTGAGATGGTCTGCGCCTTTCTGCAGGATCAGGTCAGCCCGCGGTCGCGTCGGCAGAATATTCTGTCTGAGGTTTCTCAGATTGATGTTCTCCCAGAGCCCGTTGGCGATCGCGAGCGCCGTTTGCTCGGAGACGGCCGCATAGCGGTGGAAGAAGGAATCCGGATTTGTGAAGGCCGTGTCGCGCAGGCGCATGAAGCGGTCCACATACCATTTGTGAATCAGATCCTCCTGCGCATCGATATAAATCGAGAAGTCGAAGAAATCGGAGACGAAGGGAACAATCTTGCCGTCTTCGGGCAGATCGCGCACCTGCAGCACGTTGATGCCCTCGAAAATCAGGATATCCGGCCGGTCGATTTCTATGTGTTCATCCGGAATCACATCGTAGATCAGGTGGGAATAGACCGGCGCTTTGACATTCGGCCGGCCGGCCTTGATGTCGGCGAGAAACTTCAGGATCGTACCGACGTCGTAGCTTTCCGGAAAACCCTTGCGCTCCATCAGGCCGTCACGGCGCAGAACGGCGTTGGGAAGCAGAAAGCCGTCGGTCGTGATGAGATCGACCTTCGGCTTGCCCGACCAGCGCGCCAGAAGTTCCTTCAGAATGCGGGCGGTCGTCGACTTTCCGACCGCCACCGAACCGGCGATGCCTATGATGAACGGCGTCTTCGTGGCGTCTGGCACGGACAGAAAATTCCTGCGCTGCTCGAAGAGCATGCGTGATGCTTCGACGTGTGAATAGAGCAATCGCGAAAGCGACAGGTAGATCCGGCGCACCTCGTCGAGATCGACCGGATCGTCGATCGAACGCAGCCGGTCGACTTCGTCTTCTGCGAGCGTCAGCGGCGTGTCGGCCCTGAACTTCGCCCATCTCTCGGCGGTGAAGACCCTGTAGGGCGAATATTCGCTGCCATCCATATGGTCGAGCGATGCACCAGATTGTGGGGAAATCTGCTTATCCATGGCCATCGGCCCTGCGGCTCGCCTTTTCTTGAAGCCCGGATTGCGAACGCCTGTTTTCGAGTTCGTTCATCACCTCATCGACGCCGACGCCGGCGATCCTGAGGGCAACGAGCAAATGAAAGAGCAGGTCGGCGGATTCGCCGATCAAGGCCTTGCGATCACCGGAAACGGCGGCGATCACGACTTCCACGGCCTCCTCGCCCAGCTTCTGGGCCGCCTTTTCCTGACCCGCTGCGACGAGCCGCGCCGTCCAGGAGTCCTGTTGCGAGGCTTCGGCGCGCTCCGCTATGACTTTTTCCAGTTCGTCGAGTGTAAATCCGGACATCGCCAACTCCGTTGCGCGCTCAATCGAGCCGCATGGGGATCCCAGCTTCGGCCATGTGGCGCTTGGCTTCACGAATACTATAGGTCCCGAAATGAAAAATCGAGGCGGCAAGCACCGCCGTCGCGTGGCCTTCCACAACGCCTTCGGCCATGTGATCGAGGGTTCCGACGCCGCCGGAAGCTATGACCGGAACAGACACCGCATCGGCTACGGCGCGCGTCAGGGGAATGTCAAAACCGCTTTTGGTGCCGTCGCGATCCATCGACGTCAGGAGGATTTCGCCGGCGCCGAGATCCACAACCTTGCGGGCAAAACCGATGGCCTCGATCCCGGTCGGTTCACGACCGCCATGGGTGAAGATTTCCCATCGGTCCGCCTCGTTCTCGCCGCTCACTTTCTTGGCGTCAATTGCCACGACGATGCATTGATTGCCGAACTTGTCGGCGGCTTCGGCGACAAATGCCGGGTTCTTCACGGCCGCCGTGTTGATCGAGACCTTGTCGGCGCCGGCAAGCAGCAATTTGCGTATGTCGGCGACCGTCCTCACGCCGCCGCCGACCGTCAATGGCATGAAACACTGTTCGGCTGTGCGCGCGACGACATCGTAAATCGTGTCGCGATCGTCGGACGAGGCGGTAATGTCGAGGAAACAAAGCTCGTCGGCCCCTGCCGCGTCATAGACGCGCGCCTGTTCAACCGGGTCGCCGGCGTCGATGAGATCGACAAAGTTGACGCCTTTGACGACACGTCCGTCTTTCACGTCGAGACAGGGAATGACGCGAGCTTTCAACGTCATGACGCAACCCCAGCGACGGTTTCGAGCATGGAAAGCGCTTCGGCCGGATCGATGCGGCCGTCATAAAGGGCGCGGCCGGAGATCGCGCCTTCGAGAACGGCGGCGTCTGCTCTGGTCAACCGTCCGATGTCGTCCATTGACGCCAGGCCGCCGGACGCAATCACCGGGATTGCGACGCTTGCAGCCAGCCCCAGCGTCGAATCCCAGTTGATGCCTGCAAGCACGCCGTCCCGATCGATATCCGTGTAGATGATCGCTGCGACGCCCGCGCCCTCGAATTGCTTCGCGAGTTCAATCGCGCCCAGTTCGGACGCTTCGGCCCAACCCTCAACTGCGACCTTGCCGCCCCGCGCGTCGATGCCGACTGCAATGCGTCCGGGAAACAGCCGGCAGGCCTCTTTGACGAGATCCGGATTGCGGACCGCGACGGTGCCGAGAATGACGCGGGCAAGCCCCTTGCCGAGCCAGGCCTCGATGTGGTCGATGCTGCGGATGCCGCCCCCAAGCTGCACGGGATTGGACGTCGCTTGCAAAATTGCGTCTACCGCCGCCCCGTTGACGCTTTCGCCGGCGAAGGCTCCGTTGAGATCCACCACATGCAGCCATTTGAAGCCCTGGTCCTGAAACCGGCGGGCCTGTTCGGCCGGGTCGGTGTTATACACCGTCGCCCGGTCCATGTCGCCAAGCTTGAGACGAACGCAAACGCCGTCCTTCAGATCAATGGCCGGAAACAGGATCATGGAGACCACCTCAGAAAATTCGCGATCAGCTTCAACCCGAGCGTCTGGCTCTTTTCGGGGTGAAACTGGGTTCCCGCCAGGTTGTCGCGCGCCACAATCGCCGTAACCGGGCCGCCATAGGAAGTATCGGCGACAATGTCCTCGGGATTTTCCGCGTCGAGAACATAGGAGTGGACGAAATAAGCGTGCAGACCGTCGGAACCGGTCGGAACGCCATTCAGAAGCGCATGGCTGCGGCGCACTTCCAGGGTGTTCCAGCCGATCTGCGGTATCTTGAGGGTCGGATCCTGCGGTTCCATGATCCTGACATCACCGGCGATCCACCCGAATCCATCCGTCACGGTCTTTTCCAGCCCGCGGGCAGCCATGAGTTGCATGCCGACGCAGATGCCGAGAAATGGCCGCGCGGCCGTCACAACGGCCTGTGTCAGCGCATCGTCCATGCCGGCGATCGCCGCCAGACCGTTGCGGCAGTCGGCGAAAGCACCGACGCCCGGCAGAACGACACGATCAGCGATTACCACCACTTCCGGCCGGTCGGTCAGAATGATTTCTGCGTTCGTTTCGCTTTCACGAGCGGCCCGTTCGAAAGCCTTGACGGCCGAACGGAGGTTGCCCGATCCGTAATCAATAATGGCGACTTTCATGACCGTCAGCCGTCCATGTCCAGCAGGCCGAGCGCGGGGCCCGACGAACTGCTTTTTCTTGAGGGTGGTTGCGTTGGCGGCAGGGGCACCCGTTCTGGCGGTCTCGTTGACTCCGGCGACGGTTGCTCCATGCCGGCAAAATAGATTTCCTCTGCCGTCGCCAGATCCGGCGCATCGACCACGCCACGGCATATCCATCCCCGGCGTTCGCGCCCTGCAATGCGCATCGCATTTCCCTCGAGCGCCACATAGATCGAAACTAGCAGCGAGGCGAGGACAAACAGAAGATCCCATTGCGGCAGACCGCCGGAGGCGATCGCCAGACCGACAGAGACCAGCAGAACGACAGCGGCGTGGAACCACAACCGGTGCCAAAGCAGCCAGATAAACGGCAAGATCAGGGCGATGAAGGCGAATCCGTCCCGGATGAAAACGGCGCCTTCATCAAACCGGGACGCCTCCGGAGGCGTCAGAACCACATAGCTCGTCATTTTCGATCTAACCCAGCGTTCCCTTGGTGGAGGGAATACGGTCCTTCTGGCGGCTGTCGATCTCGATGGCCGCCCGGAGCGCCCGGGCGACCGATTTGAAACATGTTTCGGCGATATGATGACTGTTGGCGCCGTAATGGTTCATGATGTGCAGCGTTATGCCAGCGTTCTGGGCGAACGCCTGAAAGAATTCCCGGCAGAGCTCGGTGTCGAACGCGCCGATTTTCTGGGTCGGAAAATCCACATTCCAGATCAGATAGGGGCGGCCCGAAACATCCACGGCCGCCTTGGTCAGCGTTTCATCCATGGCGAGGTCGAGAGATGCGTAACGGGTAATGCCGCGCCGGTCTCCGAGCGCTTTTGCAAGCGCCAGGCCAAGCACGATCCCGGTGTCCTCCACACAATGGTGATCGTCGATGTGCAGGTCGCCCTTGGCTTCGATTTGCATGTCGATCAGCGAATGCCGGGACAACTGCTCGAGCATATGGTCGAAAAAACCGATCCCGGTCGAGATCTTTGATGCGCCCGCGCCGTCGAGATCGATCGCGACGGAAATCGATGTCTCGTTGGTATTGCGTTCAATTTGCGCGGCTCTTGCCTGACCGTTGTCCAAAGCACTGCCTCACCCGGTTGATATTGAACGCTGCATATCAGGGCGTGAGGAAAATATCCAGAAAAGCATCATGCAGCGCACACGAATCGAAGAGGACAATTTGCAAAGACGGCTGAGCCCCTTACATAGGGGCTTCTGCACCGGTGCAAAATCCGGACTAGACACGAGGAAAGGCTTTGATGAGCGAACACGATCCATACGGCGTCATGCACGCCACCACGATCATCACAGTGCGCAAGGGCAATCAGGTGGTTATGGCTGGCGACGGGCAGGTGAGCCTCGGCCAGACCGTCATGAAAGGCAACGCCCGCAAGGTTCGCCGCCTCCGTTCTGGTAAATCTGGCGAAGCAGACGTTCTTGCAGGGTTCGCCGGCGCAACGGCGGACGCCTTTACCCTGCTTGAACGACTGGAATCAAAGCTGGAACAATATCCGGGGCAGCTCATGCGGGCCTGTGTGGAACTGGCGAAGGACTGGCGCACCGACCGCTATCTGCGCCGTCTCGAGGCCATGATGCTGGTGGCGGATCCCGGCGCCACGCTTGCGCTGACCGGCACCGGCGACGTGCTGGAGCCGGAACACGGAACCATGGCGATCGGCTCGGGCGGAAACTACGCCTACGCGGCCGCGCGCGCCTTGATGGACACCGATATTTCGGCCGAGGACATCGCGCGCAAGGCCATGCGGATCGCCAGCGAAATCTGCGTTTACACCAACGACAACATCATTGTCGAATCCCTCGAGAGCACTGCGGGATAAGTCCAGTGCTCGTTGCGAACACCCTTTAGAAGATCAAGACCAGGTCCAGTACATATGACAACCTACTCCCCGCGCGAGATCGTCTCCGAGCTCGACCGCTACATCATCGGCCAGAAAGACGCCAAGCGCGCCGTCGCCGTGGCGCTCCGCAATCGCTGGCGCCGCCAGCAGCTGTCCGACAGCCTGCGCGACGAAGTCATGCCGAAGAACATTCTGATGATCGGCCCGACGGGCGTCGGAAAGACGGAGATCTCGCGCAGGCTTGCGCGGCTTGCAGGCGCGCCCTTCATCAAGGTGGAAGCCACCAAATTCACCGAAGTCGGTTATGTTGGCCGCGACGTCGAACAGATTATTCGTGATCTGGTGGAAGTGGGCATTTCTCTTGTGAAGGACAAGAAGCGCGAAGAGGTCAAGGCGAAGGCCCACCTCAACGCCGAGGAACGGGTGCTCGACGCCCTTGTCGGATCCACGGCGTCGCCGTCGACGCGGGAATCTTTCCGCAAGAAGCTTCGCGATGGTCTTCTCGACGACAAGGAAATCGAGATCGAAGTGGCCGACACAGGCTCCGGGATGCCGAATTTCGAGATTCCGGGCATGCCGGGCGCCAATATCGGAGTCCTGAACATCTCCGAAATGCTCGGAAAGGCCATGGGTCAGTCGACCCGCAAGATCCGCACCTCAGTCAAGGAATCCTACAGCCAGCTGATCTCCGATGAATCGGAAAAACTGCTGGATCAAGACCAGATCCACCAGGAAGCGCTGCGCATTGTTCAAAATGACGGGATCGTTTTTCTCGACGAGATCGACAAGATCGCGGCGCGCGACGGCGGAATGGGCGCAGGCGTTTCGCGAGAAGGTGTCCAGCGGGATCTATTGCCGCTGGTGGAAGGCACGACAGTTGCGACCAAATACGGTCAGGTCAAGACAGACCATATACTGTTTATTGCTTCAGGCGCCTTTCATGTCTCGAAACCATCCGACCTGCTGCCGGAACTGCAGGGCCGCCTGCCGATCCGCGTCGAATTGCGCGCTCTGACGAAGGAAGATTTCCGGCGCATCCTCACGGAAACGGAAGCAAGCCTCATCAAGCAGTATGTCGCGCTGATGAAAACTGAAGACGTAACGTTGTCCTACACCGAAGACGCGATCGATGCGCTGGCCGACGTCGCCGTGGAACTGAACGACAGCGTGGAGAATATCGGCGCGCGGCGGCTTCAGACGGTCATGGAACGGGTTCTCGACGACATATCCTTCGAAGCGCCTGACAAATCCGGCAGCGAGTTCACGATCGACGCGGACTATGTTCGTGAACATGTCGGCGATCTCGCCAAGGACGCCGATCTGTCACGTTACATCCTGTGACTTTTCGGCATCGGTCGCGACAATATATTAGGTTGATAAAACGGATTAGCCTTTGAGACGGTCCTTCAATACTCGACTTTTTGATTTTTGGTCTTAAAAGTTGCTCTGTCTAATACTTCTTCCGGAGGCCTGTCGCATTGTCCTTGCCGAAAACGGCAACCATGCTTCTTGCAATCGTTATTGCCGCGCTGGCGACGACAGGCGCCAGCGGGAAAACTATAGTCGTGCCCGAGGGCAACAGGCACGCCAGCCAACCCAAGGTTCCGGGCGCCTCGATCAAGCGCACGCGCGACACCCGCTCCA
Source organism: Hoeflea sp. CAU 1731 (assembly GCF_039888615.1). NCBI lineage: Bacteria > Pseudomonadati > Pseudomonadota > Alphaproteobacteria > Hyphomicrobiales > Rhizobiaceae > Hoeflea > Hoeflea sp. CAU 1731. The sequence continues at coordinate 38,342 of NZ_JBDQQS010000013.1, forward strand.
CCTTTGATCGCAAGTATGACAAGATTCTCGACCTTTTGCAGCGAGACCGGAAGCTGCGCGCCAAGATCAATTCGACGGCGACGCAGTACGGGATCGATCCGATTCATATCGTCGGCGCTCTGGTCGGCGAACATACATACAATGTCGACGCCTATGATCGCCTGCAATCCTACTACATAAAGGCCATGGCCTACGCCACGGGCGGGCTGTCCTTCTCCTACAACAGCATGGACGTGGATGAATTCGTCGATCTGCCCGAATTCGACAAATGCCGCTCCTTTTCGAATTCCTTTGACCTTTGGACCTGTCGCGAAGCCGTGTGGGAAAAATCCTTCAAGAACCGCACGGTGCGCGGGGTCCGTTATCCGAACGACCGCTTCAGCGCTGTCTTCTTCCAGCCTTTCTACGCCGGTCAGACCTTTGGTCTCGGACAGCTCAATCCGCTGACTGCGCTCATGCACACCGACATGGTCAATCGCGTATCCGGCTACAGGAAGCTGTCCCATCGGGACGGAGAAGAAGTCTACAAGGCGATCATGAATCCGGACATGTCGCTCGCCTATGTAGCGGCGGCGCTACGCCATTCCATCGACGCCTATCGCGAGATTGCAGGCCTGGACATATCCGGCAATCCCGGCATTACCGCCACGCTCTACAATGTCGGAAATCCGGATGACCGGGCCAGGGTGCTCGCCCGCCGGAACCGCGACCGGAAGTCGCGCGGCCAGAGCCCTTTGATGCCGCAGGAAAATTACTATGGCTGGCTGGTCAACGATCGCATCGACGATTTGAGAGCGCTTTTCTGAACCGGCTATCGCGGAGCGTCAGGCGACTGCGCCTCCAGAAGACACAGCATTTCACGTATTGCGGACTCATCCAGTTTGCCGATGTCGCTTGCAAGCCGGTTGGCGAGCCGGGTGGCGTCGACAGACAGTCCTGACGTGTCGACCACAATGCGTGGATGCGAGATTGCAGCCAGCTTCTGAAGTTCCTCTGCTTCGTCCCAGATGACGTTGAAATAGCCGATGATGCGCTGTACGAGCTCCCAGCTGGGTTGTCCGCGATGGCCATGCTCAAGGGCTGACACATAGGCCGGGGTCACGCCGATGGCCGCCGCCATCGTCTTTTGCGAGATACTGCGCTTTCTGCGCATGTCGCGAATCGCCTGACCGAAGGGAGTCATCGGCTTTTCTCTTTTCTTTTCAACCTGATATAGAGTGCGCCCTCGCCGCCGTGTCCGCGGGCCGCAGGCTGGACGCCAGAGGCGAGACCTGCAAATTCCGGCATTGTGAGCCACAATGGAACGACCCTGCGCAGAACGCCGTCGCCGTCATTGGACCGGCCTTTGCCGGTAATGACCAGCACATGGCGCAGCCCTCTTTGCCTGGCGTCGTGCAAAAACCGGCGCAGCAGGTGGTGCGCCTGGCTTTGGGTGAGACCGTGGAGATCGATCGTTGCTTCAATTGGCACGCGTCCGCGCGACAGTTTGCGATAGACGCTGCGGTCGATCGGCTGAAGGTCATGCGCAGGTGGCGACTGAACGGTCGAGCTTGCGCGAATTGGCGCATTCGCCTTCTTCCGTGGCGTAGCGGGAGTTGCTTCGGGCTCATCCGGAATGGCGGCCGATTTGCCTGGATAAGCCGTTACCGTGCGGGCCACTCGGCTCCACAGCACCCTGTCCTCGTCGCTGAGACCGTTTTTTCTTTCCCGCGCCATCACCGATACCGATCCGCCGCGACCTTCGGCGCGAACATGTAAAATACCGCCTGATGATTGACCGATCCCGCCAGTTCTCCGGCCTTCTCACCGGAACCGACAAAAATATCGCCGCGGGCAGGACCCAAAATCGCCGAGCCGGTGTCCTGCGCAAGCATCAGTCGCCTGAATGGCGCGCCGGTGAGGTGGGTAAGGTCCGGCGCACTGATGAAGAAGGGCGTTGCGAATGTGTGCAGGGTCCGGTCGACGGCAAGAGAATGCATGGCGGTCAGCGGCGTCTTGGCTGCTGCGACCGGCCCCGCAGACGGGTCATCAACCGGCGCTTCGCGGAAGAAGATGCAGGATCGGTTGCGCCACAATATATCCTCGATACGGTCGGGATGCCGGTCGAACCAGTCGCGTATTACCGTCATCGTCGCTTCGCCCGGACGGAAGACGCCAAGCGCCAGCAATTCCTTGCCAATCGACGTGTATGGATGCCCGGTCTTGGCTGCGTAGGTAATGCGCTTGCCGGAGCCGTCCGGAAAGTTCAGGCGCGCCGAACCCTGGACATGAATGAAGAAGACATCGACGCGGCTTTCAGCCCAGGCGATCTCTAGACCGCGATTGTCAAGAAAGCCCTCGTCGATTTGCCGGCGATCGGGATATTCAACAATCCGATCGCCTATTCTCCTCCCAAAAAGGAATGCGGCGTCCATATCGCGAGGGCGGTTCGTCGCGTCGAGGTCGACGAGATCTTCAGGACGGCGATAGAACGGGTAACGGAAGCGATCGGTTCTGTGTGGCGAAACCTCGATTTCCGGCTCATAATAGCCGGTCACGTGGCCGGGCGCATCGATGCGGAAAACCTCGAACCGATCCTCGAAAAACCGACGCGCGGCCGAACCGCTCAAAGCGCCGGCCGATTGAGCGGCATCAAATATGGACCGAAAATCTTCAACGGTAAGACCGAATGCGCCTGTTCGATAGGGTTTGACGGCGGACGTATATCCGGCGCACCGCCGCAAACCATCCAGAACTGGTGCCGGATCGCTGTCCTCCCAGCCTGGCAGATCGCAAAATTTTATGGATGTCAGGGCAGTTGGCATGTCCATTTCCCGAGCAGCCGGAAATTGCGTCATGCCGTTGGCGCTCCATTATCGGATCCATTCGCCGCAGCGTACGGATTTCGGATTTCAGTCTTCCGACTCCGTCGCGATCAGCTTCCAGTTCGGATCGCGCGAACCGGTGTCGCGCGCGAACGTCCACACATCGTTGACCTCACCCACATTTTCAGGGTCGCCGTCGATAACCTCACCCTGCTTGTCGTAGGTGGCGGAAATGAGTTGGGAAGAGATCCGCATCGTCACGCTGGCCTCGCGGCCTTTCATCTCGGCGCTGACAATATCCGCCTTTCCGATGCCGACAAAAGTCGATTTGACGGTTTCGGATCGCGATTCGCGATCCTTTATCGCCTCGACAAAGCCGTCATAGACCTCCTTCGACAAAAGCGACCGCAAGGCTTTCCGATCGCCCTCGGCAAAGGCCGTGATGATCATCTCGTATGCGGTTTTCGCGCCGTGGATGAACTCTTTCGGATCGAAAGTCGGGTCGGCTGTCGTGATTGACCTCAAGCCTTCGTTCAGTTCAGTGCCAGGTTTGGCATAGGCGTCGACGCTCACAAATTTCTCTTCCACGCGCGTCTCGCCTTCGCGGCGCGGCAGGGTGATAACCTTGCCGTTATCCGAATCGGCGACGGGCTTTTCCGCGTTGCGCGCGCTGTAAGGATCGAAAGGCGGCCTTTCGCTGCCGGTGCGGCGGCCAAGCACATTGCGAAGCTGCAGGAAGATGATCACTGCCGCTACGAGAAAAAATATTGTTACAAAGTCAAAATCCATCGTACTTGGTACCAGTCATTCAGACAATTTGCTCAGCGCCGACTTTCATAAAACATATAATCCCTCGGCATGCATCATTCAAATCGGGATCGCATCAACTTGCAGTGCTTCGATCGCCGTCAGGGTTAACGCCAGGCGACAGTCACGCGTTCCCTACCGAAAAAGGAGCAGCATAACTATATTGCCTGTCGGATACGGCCGGCTTTCATTTCCGGACCGCGATCTGTAACCTCGCGTCGAAACAAGACCAGCATACGGAGATTCATGCCTTTTTCCATCATTCCCATTCTGCTGCTCGCTGTCCCGCTTGCGGAAATCGCAGCCTTTGTCCTTATAGGACGCGAGATAGGCGTTTTGTGGACGCTTGCAATGGTGTTCTTCACCGCGGTGCTCGGCTCCATATTGTTGCGCGTTCAGGGATTGGGTCTGATCGCCCGCATTCGCGCGGAAACAGAAGCCGGGCGCGTGCCTGGCCGCGAACTCATCCACGGCGTGATGATCCTGGTCGCTGGCATATTGTTGCTCACTCCCGGTTTCATCACCGATGCGGTTGGTTTTCTTCTATTCGTTCCCGCGATCCGGGACGCCGGCTGGCAAATGTTCCGTAGCCGCGTCACCTTTATAACTCCCGGCGGCATGAAGCCTGGCGGCGACTATCGGAATGATCCACGCTCAGGAATGAACCGCAAGGGATCGATCGATCTCGACGAAAGCGAATATGAACGCGAACCGGATCCGGACTCGCCCTGGTCCGGTCGCTGATCACGCGGATAGCGCCGCCTGTTTCCGGACGCCTCGACAAGCGCGGCCTTTTTTGTTGTAAGCGCCGGAATGAAATGTTAGCCAGTGGCCGCAAAAGGAACCGGTCCGGCTCCGATCGATCTAACCCAAGGACAGATGAATGGCCGACACTCCCAGTCAGACAGGAACTGGAAATCCGCAGAATCCCGCTGGCGCTGCGCCCGGCAACGGAAAAGCGCCGACGCTCAATGTGCTGGCGCAATACATCAAGGACCTCTCCTTCGAGAATCCGAACGCGCCCCAGTCGCTGATCCAGAAGAAACAGAATCCGAACATTTCCATCAATGTGAACGTGAACGCCAATCCGGTTGCGGAAAAGGACTATGACGTCGTTCTGACGCTGTCGGCCGAGGCCAAGACTGAAGATTCGGTCATGTTCAATGTTGAGTTGACCTATGGCGGCGTATTCCGGATCGACGGTTTCCCGCAGGAACACATGCTGCCGCTGCTCTTCATCGAATGCCCGCGGCTGCTGTTTCCGTTCGCCCGGCAGATCATCGGCGACGCGACCCGCAATGGCGGCTTCCCGCCGCTCATGATCGACCCGATCGACTTCGCCCAGATGTTCGCAAAACGCATGGCTGAAGAACAGGCCAAAGGCCAGGTCCAGCCTCCGGCGGCCGCCAACTAGCCTGCTTCGAATTCAGTTGTAATGAATTGTCCAGAGGGCCTTGTCGCCAAGGCCCTCTACGAGTTTGTCGTGGGCGGCCTGCTCCGATTCTGTCAATCGTCGCGGCAGGGCCTCGGGACGGGAGCCGACTTCGCCTGACAGCGTGACAGCGCTCTGATCTTCGGTCACAGAACGAACGTCGACTAATCCGAGCGCCGCTTGGCGGCCGCCATTCATCTCGATATAGACTTCAGCCAGCAATTCCGCGTCGAGCAGTGCCCCGTGCTTGGTGCGGCGCGAATTGTCTATGCCGTAACGTCTGCACAATGCATCGAGCGAATTCGGACCCATGGGATGGCGTCGGCGCGCCAGCGCGAGCGTATCCACAACCCGTCCCGGATCAACGGGCGGCCGTCCGATTCGTGCAAACTCCGCGTTGAAAAAGCCGATATCGAAAGATGCGTTGTGGGCGACCAGCTTTGCGCCGTCGAACAGATTTTCCATCTCCTCGACAATCTGGTCGAAAGTCGGCTTGTCAGCGAGAAATTCGTCGGTGATTCCGTGGACCGCAAGCGCTTCAGGATGCACCTTGCGGCCGCCAGCGTTGATATAGACGTGGAAAGTGCGGCCCGTCGGAAACTTGTTGAGCAGTTCGACCCCGCCAATTTCGATGACGCGATCATGTTCGCTATCGATGCCAGTCGTTTCAGTGTCGAAGATGATTTCGCGCAGTTCCTCAGCCATTCGTGCCTTCCGCCAGTATTTGCGCCAGAACCTGGTCGACTTGTTGTTCCGAATCCGCAAAGGTTCCGGACGTATCAATGACATAGTCCGCGCGACGCCGTTTTTCCGCATCCGGAGTTTGCCGGGATTTGATTGACTCGAATTTCTCTACCGTCATTCCGGGGCGCGCCAGAACCCGTTCTCTCTGGATGGCCTCATCGCAAGTAACAACGAGAACGCGATCCACGCTTGCATCGCCGCCCGTTTCAAAAAGCAACGGAATATCCAGAATAACAAGTCGAGCGCCGTCCCGTCTGGCGCTTTCAACAAATTTTTCGCGCTCTTCATGCACCAGAGGATGGACGATAGCCTCAAGCCGTTTCATCGCGGCTTCATTACCGAGCACAAAGCGCGACAGGACATCACGGTCGACAACGCCATCGATCACTGAACCCGGAAACGCGGTTTCAATCAGCGGCGCTGCTCTGCCCGCATAGATTTTGTGCACGATTTCGTCCGCGCTGATATGCGGTACGCCGCGATCGACGAACATGTCGCCAATCGTCGTCTTTCCCATCCCGATGGACCCGGTCAATCCCAGCACGATCATTCTTTTCGCTCCAGATCACTCACGATTAACGCCCTCAAATCCTCCGTCACTTCGGGTTGCTTGCCGAACCATTTTTCGAAGCCTGGCGCCGCCTGATGCAGAAGCATGCCAAGACCATCCACGGTCCGCAAACCGAGCGCTGCAGCCTGCTCCAGCACAGGCGTTTGCAAGGGAACGTAGACAATATCGGTGACAACTGCATCGGGCGCCAGTCGGTCGAGATAGAGCGGAGGCAACGGGTTTTCGCCTGACATTCCGAGCGACGTCGTGTTTACGAACAGATCCGCCTTTTCGACCACCTCCTTCAAAGCGGGCAGCGGATGGGAGAAGACGGCGTCGCCAAACCGGTCCGCAAGCTCACGCGCGCGTTCGAAAGTGCGGTTGACGACGTGAATTGTGGTGAACCCGCTATCGCGGACTGTCTGGATCACCGCGCGACTGGCGCCGCCGGCGCCGAGGATTACCGCAGTCTTTCCCGCCTTCCAGCCCGGCGCAGCCTGGTCGAGATTGGCGGCAAAACCATAGCCGTCCGTATTCGTGGCGCAGAGCCTGCCGTCTTCCATCCACAAAGTGTTGCTTGCGCCGAGTTCCGTGGCCAGTTCGTCTGCAACATCGGCCAGGCGAAAAGCTGCTTCCTTGTGCGGTATGGTCACATTGCCGCCGATGAGACCGGTGCGACTGGCTGCGACATCCTGCAGAAACTGCGCAAACGCCGCCGGATCTACTTCGATTGCATCATAGCCTCCGTCGATCCGGTAGCGCTCGAGCCAATATCTGTGAATGAACGGAGAACGGGAGTGGGCGACCGGAAAACCGGTCACGAACGCCAGCGGCTTAGCCATCAATAACGCCCAGCTTGAGGAGTTCGTCGAGCAGCGGCAGCATCGGCAGACCGACAATTGTGAAGAAGTCGCCCTCGATCTTCCGGAACAATCGTACGCCCGGCCCTTCAATCTGGTAGCCGCCAACACTCGACAACGCCTTGTCGCCAACCATGGACAGATATCGTCCAACATAAGCCGGATCGAGCGGGCGCATGGTCAAATGAGCGGTTCCGACATATCGCCAAAGGATAGCGCCGTCCCTCGCCAGCACCACTGCGCTGTTCAGCGCATGCGTCTTGCCGGCGAGCTTCAGGATCTGGCGGGCAACAGCGTCCATGTCTTCGGGCTTGTAGAAAACCTCATCCTCCAGCGAAAGTGTCTGATCCGCGCCGATCACGATCGCTCCGGGATTGCGGGCGCTGACTTCCAGCGCCTTTGCTTCCGCAAGCACTTGCGCAATATCGGCGGGCGTGGCTCCGCTTTCTTTCAGCGGTTGTTCCGCCGCCCGTTCGTCGATATCAGCTGGCGCGACGTCGAACTCCAGTCCTGCGTCGTCCAGCAATTTCCTGCGGTGCGGACTTGCAGAAGCCAGAATAAGGGTATCGGACATGGTTCCTCCTTTTCGGTTTATCGCACCCCAACCTTCAATGCGATGATTGCGGCGGCGGTTTCCTCGATTGACCGTCTGCTAACGTCGATCACGGGCCAGTTGTTGCGGGCGCAGATGGTTCTGGCGTGTTTGAGTTCCTCAGCGATGACTACCCTGTCGACATAATCGTCGCCGCTATAACCGCTGGTCGATCCGAGAACGCGATTCTTGCGGACTTCCGCAATCCTGTCAGAAGAGGCGACAAGACCGACGATTAGGGGGTGCTTTGCTTTTTCCAGAGACGCCGGCAATGCGCTGTTGCGAACAATCGGCACGTTGATTGTCTTGTAGCCGCGATTAGCGAGATAAATGCTGGTGGGTGTTTTTGACGTTCTGCTGATGCCGACAAGTACAATGTCCGCCTCTTCGATATCGGCGGGCAACTGGCCGTCATCATGCTCCATGGTGAAGTTGAGCGCTTCCATGCGGCGAAAATAGCTCGCATTCAGCGAATGCTGCGCGCCAACCCGATGTTTGGACGGCGGTCCGAGGTAGGATTCGAACAACGTAATGACGGGATCCAGCACGGAAATACATGGTACGCCCATATCCCTGCTGCGCTCGTCTATGACGTTAGAGATTTCCGGATCGACCACTGTGTAGAGGACAATACCGGGGGCGCCGTCGATTGTATCCAGGATGGCGTCGAGCTGTCGACGCGTCCTGACCATTGGATGAACATGTTCCAGGGCGCGCGTGTTCTTGAATTGCGCGGCGGCTGCACGACCAACCGTCAGCAATGTTTCGCCAGTCGAATCGGAGATCAGGTGAAGATGGAAATAGTTTTTTTGTTGATCCACATGATTCACCGGGTGCTGTTGATAGCTGTGCGTTAACTCGACCTAGTACCGGGGTCCGTCTCAATGCAAGGGAAAACCGGTGTGTTTTTCCACATCGGCGTTGTGTCGGGGTCAATCCGGCATGTATTTCGGGAAAGCGGGAAAAAACCTGGTTGTTATTGACTAATCCACAGCTTGCTTTTTCATTCTTGGAAAACCAGCCATCACAACCCATTGAAAACATGAGCTTAAGATTTCTTTAACCATAATTCCCGCGGTCTGGCTGTCCTCGATTTTTTCTGTCTGTGAATTACCCGGGATCTGTGAACAAGTTGCGGTATTCCACTAATCCTTGAAACCCACCGAGTCATAGAATTAGAAGAGCTTTTAGAGAATCTATTTTTTATTGAGGAAAGGACCCAAGCGTGGGAGAAACCCGAAAAGTGCTCAGGGTTCTGAAGGGCGAGAAAGTGTTTCCGCCTCCTGTATGGCTGATGCGCCAGGCTGGCAGATATCTTCCGGAGTACAGGGAGGTGCGAAAGCACGCTAAAGGCTTCCTGCATCTGTGTTACACACCGGATCTGGCTGTTGAAGTGGCGATGCAACCCATACGTCGTTACGGGTTTGATGCAGCGATCCTGTTTTCCGACATACTCGTGATTCCCGACGCACTGGATCGCAATGTGCGCTTTGAAGAGGGTCGGGGACCCTTGATGACGCCGATAGACGCTGAAGGCGTCGCCAGGCTCGATGGCTCCGGATTCCTCGACCATCTGGCGCCGGTCATGGAAACAGTCAGCCGTTTGCGTTCTGATTTGCCGGATGAAACGACGCTGCTGGGTTTTTGTGGCGCTCCCTGGACGGTTGCGACCTATATGATCGCCGGGCACGGCACGCCGGATCAGGCGCCGGCGCGGCGCTTCGCCTATCAGCACCCAGAAGCCTTCGATTCGCTGATAGATCTTCTCGCCGACCTGTCGGCTGACTATCTTTGCGCGCAGATTGAAGCGGGCGCCGACGCCGTGCAGATTTTCGATTCCTGGGCGGGCGTTCTGGGAGAGGTCGAATTCGAGCGGTATTGCGCAGCGCCAGTCGCAAAGATCATTCGCCGCGTTCGTGAAAGGCACGCACAGGCGAAAATTATCGCTTTCGCAAAGGGCGCAGGTCTGTTGCTTGACAATTATCGTGAGCGCGTTGGATCGGACGCCGTCGGTCTTGACTGGACAGTGCCCCTGTCCTTTGCAAAGAAGCTGCAGGCTGAGGGAGCGGTCCAGGGCAATCTGGATCCGGTGCGTGTGGTCGCCGGCGGAAGAGCGCTTGAGGAAGGCGTGGACAGGATCCTTTCAGAACTTGGACAGGGCCCACTGATTTTCAATCTTGGTCACGGAATAACGCCAGACGCCGATCCGGCGCACGTTTCGCAGCTGGTGAAGCGCATTCGCAATGCGTGATTTCGATTTCGGAACGTAAGCGATATAGGCGCAAATCCATGAGCGAAGTAAAAGACGGCGAGAAGGCCTCCATACGAGCGCGGTTAGCGGTCGCTTGCCTCATAGTGGTCGTCGCCGGGTTGATGATCTGGAACCCGCCAGAGCTCTTCCTGTGGATCAAGGCGGTTCACGTCATCGCCGTGATCTCCTGGATGGCCGGGCTCGTTTATTTGCCGCGCCTGTTCGTCTATCACTCTGAAAGCAAACCCGGGTCGGACAAATCGGAAACCTTCAAGGTTATGGAGGACCGGCTGTTCCGGATCATTATGCGTCCGGCCATGGTAGTTTCCTGGGCGCTTGGACTTTGGCTCGCCTGGCGAGGTTTCGGATTTGTCGGTTGGTGGCTGTGGTTGAAAATAGCTGCGGTCTTTGCGCTTACCGGCGCCCACGAATATTTTGGCGCTGCGCTGAAAGCCTTTGCATCGGATCGACGAGAAAAGACGGCGCGCTACTGGCGCATGATGAACGAAGTTCCCACATTGTTGATGATCTTCATCGTCATCATGGTGATCGTGAAACCCTTTTGAGGGCTTGCCGTTTACCCTAAAATATGCGAGAGGCGATGGAGAAAAGGCTGAAATGCGTGTTTCACGTGAATCGCCTGGACCAAAATTCCCCCCACTTGGCATGCCGGCCAGCATGGACTGCTGTCGCGGAAAGCAATCCGAAACATCCGTTTTCACATGCCACCCAACGACATGATCGTGGAACCCCATGCAAGAAATGAAGCTTCAAGAGCTCAAAAACAAGAACCCGACCGAACTCCTCGAATTCGCCGACACGCTGGAAGTCGAGAATTCAAGCACGATGCGCAAGCAGGAGCTGATGTTCGCCATCCTGAAAAAGCTCGCAGCGCAGGATATCGAAATCATTGGTGAAGGCGTCGTCGAGATCCTCCAGGACGGCTTCGGTTTTCTGAGATCCGCCAACGCCAACTATCTGCCAGGCCCCGACGATATCTATATTTCTCCGTCCCAGATTCGCCGTTTTTCTCTGAAGACCGGCGACACGGTTGAAGGTCCGATCCGAGGTCCGAAGGAAGGCGAGCGCTATTTTGCGCTTCTCAAGGTCAACACGATCAATTTCGAAGACCCGGAGAAAATCCGTCACAAGACACACTTTGACAATCTGACGCCGCTTTATCCCGATGAACGCTTCAAGATGGAACACGACGATCCAACGAGAAAGGATCTTTCGGCGCGGGTGATTGATCTCATTGCGCCGCTCGGAAAAGGACAGCGCGGGCTTATCGTGGCGCCGCCAAGGACCGGTAAGACGGTGCTGCTACAGAACATCGCCCATTCAATTACCGCAAATCATCCTGAATGCTACCTGATCGTTCTTCTTATCGACGAGCGCCCGGAGGAAGTGACGGACATGCAGCGGTCGGTGAACGGAGAGGTGGTGTCCTCGACCTTCGACGAACCGGCCGCGCGACACGTACAGGTCGCGGAGATGGTCATAGAGAAGGCCAAGCGTCTGGTGGAACATGGCCGCGACGTCGTGATCCTGCTGGACTCGATCACCCGTCTCGGTCGCGCCTACAACACCGTTGTTCCATCATCGGGCAAGGTTTTGACCGGCGGTGTCGACGCTAACGCCTTGCAGCGTCCGAAGCGTTTCTTCGGCGCCGCCCGCAATATCGAGGAAGGCGGTTCCTTGACGATTATTGCTACGGCGCTCATCGATACGGGCAGCCGCATGGACGAAGTTATCTTCGAGGAGTTCAAGGGAACGGGCAACTCTGAAATCGTGCTCGACCGCAAGGTTGCGGACAAGCGCATCTTCCCGTCCATGGACATCCTCAAATCTGGCACACGCAAGGAAGACCTGTTGGTTCCGAAGCAGGATCTGCAGAAGATATTTGTTCTGCGTCGCATTCTGGCGCCAATGGGAACCACGGACGCTATCGAGTTTCTGATAGACAAACTCAAGCAGACGAAGAACAACGGCGATTTCTTCGACTCAATGAACACCTGACGAATCTGGCGGCGATATCAACGCCGCCAGTTCCTCCGCTGTCTCGGCTGGAGGCAGGCAAATAGAACCTTTGCACAAATATGCCCTGCTCGATCCTTCGCCGGATTCATAAACTGCATCGGCGGGCAGGAATTCCTGTGCGTTCTCTTCATCCATTAGGGTGATATCCATCCGGGAAGGATCTGGCTGGCCGATAAGCAAATCGCTTACTTGCTTGGTCGGATTCAAGACGATTAGTTTTCTCGGTTCCAGCGCCGTTGCTATGGCGTTGACGATTCCACTGGCGGCGAGCGGCGTTGTCCTTACGCGACCCCAACTGGCCGCCGCGCTGTTCATGGTCCGGAGCGTCAGTTCGGGGTCGTTTGTTAGGCAGGCCAAACGCGCCAGACCTTCGATGATCTGTGCGCTGGCGGACGGCATGGCGTCGTCGTGCTCATGACGCGCTCTCAACAGTATATCGTCGCAATCTTTTGCGGAATAGAGATACCCACCCTCGCCGTCGCTGTACCACTCTTCGAGAATGCAGGCCCATCGTCGAGCGTCTTCGATATAGCGGTCGTTGTTAGTGCATAGGTAGAGGCTTATCGCAGCGTTGATCATGGCGCCGTAATCCGACGCCAAAGCTGGCCAGGTCACTGCGCCTTCTCGCCAGGCATGGGCGAGGCGTCCGTCTTCGTCGCACATTGATTCGGATACGAAATCATACCCGTTTTCAGCCAGACGCAGATAGTTGAAGTCTGACAGAGTTTGTGCTGCTTCAGCCAGCGCGCGAACAAGCAGTCCGTTCCAATCCGCAAGGACCTTGTCGTCGCGTTCCGGACGAACTCTTTTTTCACGGGCGTGGAACAGTTTTTTACGCGCAGAGGAAAGCCGTCGCATTTCCTCTGGCGTCAGAGCCTCTGCGTCCGACTTTAGATTGGGAATATTCTTACCCTCCCAGTTGCCGACGGTTGTAATGTCGTAGTACTGGCAAAACAGGTCTGTGTCTGGTCCAAGAACGGTATCAACTTCCTCTTTGCTCCAGACATAGTATCGGCCTTCCTCTCCCTCACTATCAGCGTCTAGGCTGGAAGAAAAACCCCCGCCCGGAAGAAGCATCTCGCGTTCAAGCCAATCGACAGTCTCCTCGATTCGGCTGCGAAACAGATAGTCTCCGGTTTGTGCATAAGCCCAGTTCAAACTGCGGATAAGCTGTGCATTATCATAGAGCATCTTTTCAAAATGCGGCACGTGCCATGCATTGTCTACGGCGTATCGAGCGAGTCCTCCACCTACCTGGTCGTAAATGCCTCCATTGATCATGGCTTTAATCCAATGGAGCGCCGCGTCGCGAGAAGTAGTGGAGCCATTGGTTCTCCAATAGCGCCATAATGTCTCCAGCATTGAGGCGTTTGGGAATTTCGGAGCCTGGCCGATACCACCGTTGCGGGCGTCGTAAATGGACAATATCCCCTTCCCCTGATTGGACAATACGTCTTTTCCTGGAGATTCAGGCGAAGTGCTCGCTGAAAATTGTTGCCTGAGGTGTTTACCGATCGCTGCGGCGTTGCGTTTGATCTTGTCGGGATCATTGCGATACAGGTCTGAAATGGTTCTGAGCACTGTTACAAATCCCGGGCGTCCGAAACTTGCTGTTTTTGGAAAGTACGTGCCGCCCCAAAACGGTTCGCCTTTGCTATTGAGAAACATTGTCAAAGGCCAGCCGCCTTGCTCTCCCGTCGCCTGCAGCGCCGCCATGTAGATCTGATCGATATCACTGCGTTCCTCCCGATCCACCTTGATATTGATAAAGAGTTCATTCATCACGGCGGCTGTTTCGTCGTCCTCGAAACTCTCATGCGCCATCACGTGGCACCAATGGCAGGCTGCGTATCCAATCGACAACAGTATAGGCTTTCCGGAAATCCTTGCTTCTTTCAGGGCTTGTGCGCCCCACATCTGCCAGTGAACCGGGTTGTGGCTGTGCTGACGCAGATAGGGACTTGCGGATTGGTCTAGGACGTTCTTTAACATCACGGCTCCGAATACAGGTTTGAAGGTCGATGACGGCTCCAGACTATAGAGATACGATTTTTGCCTTGTCGAGTGGTCCGCCGCCATCCGGGGTGGCCGTTGTGCGCATATCTGGACCGGGCGTCCGATTCGCTGTCGAAACGATGACTGGAGTCGTGCCTGATGCACGCCGGGCAGTCCTTGCAAATATTTGTGATCGCGACGGTCACCTGATTGATCGTGGTCTCATTATCTACTTTCCAAAGCCGCATTCCTTTACCGGCGAAGATTGTGCGGAATTTCAGATCCATGGCGGTGTGGCTGTGATTAGCGCAACGCTTGCTGCCTTGTCCTCCTTGCCGGGATTGCGGAGCGCTGAGCCTGGCGAATTCTCCCGCCGCGCATTCGATAACGGGAAGATGGATCTGACAGCGGTTGAAGGGCTAGCAGATCTTATTTCCGCCGAGACAGAAGCTCAAAGGAAAATGGCGCTTGACCAGTCAAGGGGTTCGCTTCAGGAGATTTATCGCCGCTGGCGCAATGAGCTGATACGTATCCGCGCGATGATCGAGGCCGACTTCGATTTCGCCGATGAACAGGACGTTCCCGGTTCTGTCGCAGAGTCGATTTGGACAGATGTCAGTGGGTTGAGGGATGAAATCGAGCATCATCTCGTCGACGCACGCGCCGGAGAGATCATACGGAATGGATATCGCGTGGCGATTATTGGCGAGCCGAACGCTGGCAAGTCAAGTTTGCTAAACGCGCTGACGAAAAGAGACGTTGCCATCGTATCGGATGAGGCTGGAACAACAAGGGATGTTTTGGAGGTCCGCCTGGACCTCAATGGATATAGTGTCATTCTGTTTGATACCGCTGGTATTCGTGAAGGCGGTGGGGCGGTCGAGAAAGAGGGAATCCGCAGGGCAAAGGCCGCTGCTGCTTCCGCGGATCTCGTTCTCGAACTCCGGGAACCCGGCGCCGAAAGACAATTGGTAAACATTGATCCGGATCGTCATCTCCTTGTCGCGTCCAAGTCCGATTTGGGAAGAGATAATACTGCGTCTTGCTACGACTGCGAAGTGTCAGTGCGAACGGATCACGGTCTCGATGCGCTTATCGAGATGCTAACCGTACGTGTCTCCTCATCGACATCGTCCACGTCGACTCTGTTGCCAAATCGCCAACGCCACAGGGAATATCTGCAAAGATGTCTTTCAGCTTTGGCAGAAGTGCTCGATGATCCGCAGACGCCTATGGAAATGCGTGCTGAGTGGTTAAGAATTGCCGGAGATATGATTGGACGATTGACCGGAGCGATCGATACGGAAGATCTTCTGGATGTTATTTTCTCGGAGTTCTGCATCGGCAAATAATTGTCTATCTGGTAATGACTTGTGACAGGTTCACTCTTATATACGGTCTGCTCCAGACATAAACGAGTGACTCACGTGAAACATCGGCTTGTCCCGGAAAGGCGCCATTACGGTTTCACGTGAAACACATAGGCGCGGCGATCAGGACCAATGAACATAAACTATGATGTTGTGGTAATCGGCGGAGGCCATGCCGGCTGCGAAGCCGCTGCCGCTGCTGCGCGATCAGGCGCATCAACGGCGCTTGTAACCCTCAATCTCGACACGATAGGAATTATGTCTTGCAATCCGGCCATTGGTGGTCTGGGCAAGGGGCATCTCGTGCGCGAGATTGACGCTCTTGACGGATTGATGGGCGTTGTCGCTGATGCGGCTGGCATCCAGTTTCGATTGCTCAATCGAAGCAAGGGACCGGCGGTTCGCGGTCCTCGCACCCAGGCAGACAGAAAGCTGTATCGCCAGTCCATGCAAACCATCCTCGCCGACTACGCCGATCTCGACATTGTTGAAGGCGAAGCTTTCGACATTACAATGAAGAGTAACCGCGTGCGTTCGGTTGTCCTTGCAGATGGCCGAACTCTTTTCTGCGGCGCCGTGGTTTTGACAACGGGAACATTTCTGCGCGGACTTATTCATATTGGGGAGAAACAATTCCCTGCGGGACGCATGGGGGAAAAGCAGACGACCGGATTGGCGGGTACTCTACAGAGTGCAGGATTTCACCTCGGTCGTCTTAAAACCGGCACGCCAGCGAGGCTTGACAGCTCAACAATCGACTGGGCGTCAGTTGGACGGCAATCTGCTGATGAAACACCAACTCCATTCTCGTTCATGACGGATTCAATTGTTAACCCGCAAATTGATTGCGGGGTGACGCACACGACAGCACAGACCCACCGGATTATTTCCGAAAATCTCGGACGGTCGGCGATGTACTCGGGCCGGATAGAAAGCAAAGGTCCGCGATATTGTCCCTCGATTGAAGACAAGGTTGTTCGTTTCGCTGACCGTGAATCACACCAGATCTTCCTTGAACCGGAGGGGCTGGATGACAATACTGTTTATCCAAATGGAATTTCGACGTCTTTGCCTGAGGATGTTCAGGATCAATTTATCCGGTCGATTCCGGGCCTTGAAAAGGTTGTGATCAAGCAACCCGGATATGCGATTGAGTATGATCATATTGACCCGCGGGAACTCAAGACGACGCTAGAGGCCAAACGCATCCATGGTCTTTTCCTGGCGGGGCAGATTAACGGCACGACCGGATATGAAGAAGCCGGCGCGCAAGGTCTGGTTGCCGGGTTGAATGCAGCGCTGCTATGCTCTGATTCGGATCCGCAACATTTCAGTCGAACAGACTCTTATATTGGCGTCATGATTGATGATCTGACCAGTCGTGGCGTCACCGAACCCTACCGGATGTTTACGTCCAGAGCGGAGTATCGCCTGTCTTTGCGGTCGGATAATGCGGATCTCCGACTTACGCCGCTTGGAATAGAAATTGGTTTGGTCAAGTCTCAGCGGGAACATAAATTTACGAAATGGAACAACGGTTTGGGTAAACTTCGCGCCAGGCTTCAGTCATTGTCGGTCACACCGGTGGAGGCAAAATCGGCTGGGCTTAACGTCAATCAGGATGGCGTACGGCGAAGCGCCTATCAGTTGCTGACTTATGCTGAAATTGATATTGAGCGGCTTTCGGCGATCTGGCCGGAATTGTCTGGCGTCGATGCGGACTTGGCGGAAACATTGGAGATTGAAGCGATTTATTCGGTCTATCTCGAACGCCAAAGTCGCGATATCTCCTCTCACCGGCGAGAAGAGCAACGCAGAATACCGGATAATTTCGACTATTCGGATCTCCCTGGTCTGTCCGGTGAGTTGAAACAGAAGCTGGCGTTAGCCCGTCCAAAATCGATAGCCCATGCAGCGAGACTCGAGGGTATGACGCCGGCCGCCATCACCATTCTACTTTCCCGCCTGCGAATACTGGAACAGGGAAAAAGTATCGATGACCGCGCGGTGGGTTGAATTGTTTAATGGATCGATGCGACGTTTGCCGTCTGGTAACCCGTATGAGTAATCAATCAGACATAGAGAAGATTTTTCCTGTTTCACGTGAAACAATAGACCGTCTGACAGAATTCGTCGCCTTGTTTCGAAAATGGTCGACCGCCATCAATCTGGCGGCGCCGTCGACGCTTCCCGACATTTGGCGTCGCCATGTCGCGGATAGCATGCAGCTCTATGCTCTTAATCCAGGTCCAAGGAAATGGCTCGATCTTGGCAGCGGCGGCGGATTTCCGGGGATTATTACTGCAATTCTCTTGAGAGAAGCAGGCGGCGGCTCGGTCGATCTGGTTGAAAGCAATCATAAGAAGGCGGCCTTTCTGCGTCAGGCGCTTGCCCGGACAGATTCTCCCGGCAAAGTGCATGCTTCAAGGATAGAGGCCTTTACCGGACAAATCTCTGAATATGACGCAATTTCCGCCCGCGCTCTGGCTAATCTGAACGATTTGTTGCGCCATACGGCGCCTTGGTTGACGAAAAAAACCGTCGGATGGTTTCATAAAGGCCGGGATTACCGTCGCGAGATTGACGAAGCCCGTAGAAGCTGGACCTTCGATCTGGTAGAACATCAAAGTCAGATCGATGCGGATTCTGTGATATTGCAGGTGAGCAACGTTCGCCCGATCAAGCTGTAGAACCAGTCATCAGGGTAACACAAATGAGTTCTATGACAGATTACCACGGGATCATGTCGATGTTGGGTGAACGCAATAGAATCATCACCGTAGCAAATCAGAAAGGCGGCGTCGGAAAGACGACTACCGCTATAAACCTGGCTACGGCTCTGGCGGCAATTGGCAAGAAGGTTCTCATTGTCGATCTTGATCCGCAGGGCAATGCCAGCACCGGCCTTGGTATCGGAAAACAGGACCGAAACGTGTCTTCTTACGATCTTTTGGTTGGATCTGCGCGGATCGAGAAGGCCTGTATGGAAACTGATGTTCCGAATCTTTATATGGTGCCTTCCACCATGGACCTTCTTGGCGTCGAAATGGAGATTGCTGGTGAACGCAATCGGGCTTTCCGGCTCAAGGAATCTCTGGCTGAATCTTTTGCTCTAAAATTCAACTATGTTCTGATTGACTGCCCTCCGTCACTCAATCTCCTCACGATCAACGCCATGGCGGCCGCCCATTCGGTGCTTGTGCCGCTGCAATGCGAATTCTTTGCGCTGGAAGGGCTTTCCCAATTGTTGGATACGGTTCGACAGGTTCGGGACTCTCTCAACCCGGATCTGGATATCCAGGGCGTTGTCATGACGATGTATGATTCGCGCAATAATCTCGCCAATCAGGTGGTGGATGATGTGCGATCTTACCTGGGCGACAAGGTCTATCGAACCCTGATCCCCCGCAATGTACGGGTCTCGGAGGCGCCCTCCTATGGAAAGCCGGCTATACTTTACGATCTCAACTGTTCGGGAAGTCAGGCCTATCTGAGGCTGGCGTCGGAAGTGATCCAGCGAGAAAGGGAACGGCAAGCCGCATAATTCAGGCCCTTGCCGCGTAACTTGCTGATTCTCAAGAGTTTAATCCATATATTCAGACTATCATGGCAGTCGACCGCATGACCGATGACACATCAAAAAGACGTTTGGGACGAGGCCTCGCTGCTCTGATCGGCGAAATGGATCAACCGGCAGGCAATGGCCATACGCCGAAAGCCAGCGCGGACGACTCGGTGCCGATAGAATTCGTGCAACGCAATCCGCGAAACCCGCGCAGGACATTCGACGAAGCGGAATTGGACGAACTTTCCCGCTCCATTAGTCAGCACGGTATCGTCCAACCAGTCGTTGTTCGGACCATGCCGGAGGGCCGATATGAAATCATTGCTGGCGAAAGGCGCTGGCGCGCCGCCCAACGCGCCGGTCTGGTGCAGATCCCGGTGCTCATCCGGGATGTGGACGATCGCACGGCTCTAGAGCTCGCGATCGTCGAGAATGTCCAGCGTTCCGATCTCAATCCGATCGACGAGGCCGAAGGGTACCGTCAGTTGATATCTGAGCATGGATACACGCAGAACGACCTCGGGGATATTATCGGCAAAAGCCGAAGCCACGTCGCCAATACACTGCGCCTGTTGAAACTGCCGCAAAAAGTTCGCGATATGCTGGGCAGAGGCGATCTGTCAGCCGGCCATGCGCGGGCCATCGCGTCAACCTCCAGTCCGGAAAGGCTGGCCGAGCAGATTGTTCGCAAGGGACTTTCGGTTCGTGAAGCCGAACGCATGGCTCAAAAGGACGGCGAGGCGTCAGTAGACCCGCGACCGAAACAACCGCCGAAGGACCCCGACACCGTAGCGCTGGAAAAAATGCTCGGTGATCATCTGGGATTAAACGTATCAATCAGTCACAAGGAAAATGGCGGTTTCCTGCGCGTCGACTACAAGACGCTCGATCAACTCGATGATCTTTGCCGCGTTCTTCAGAATGCGCATCGGCCGCAATAGGCGGACGAAACACCGAATTCCCGAAACAAAGCCAGATTTATCTCGGCTGTCTGCGCGAAGACCGTATGGCCAGCGCCAGCAAGGCCTGGCGGGATATGCTTTCCTCCAGGGCCGGCTGTCTTCTCATTTCGAGTATCGCGCGATTGATATGGTCGAGTGCTGCGCCCGTCGCCTTGGCGGACCAGGACAAGAGGGCTTTTTCAAAGGCCGGCTTGCGACGAAAATGCATTCTCGGCGCATATTTCTGTAATGCGCCGGATGCAGGCATACGCCCCTTCTCCATTGCAGAACGCACAAGATCGATCAGCTGAAACTGACGCAGACAGGCCTGAAGCACAGGAAAAATCTGGGTTTTTGAGGCTATGATACGCGACAGAGCGTTATCGAGCCCGGGAAGATCCCCTGAAAGCACGCAATCTACCGCGGTGTCGACTGAAAGTGACGAGGCGTCGCCGACAATCTCGATCACATCACTTTCTCCAACGGCGTCGCGACCGTGACAATAGAGCGACAGTTTTTTCAATTCGCCGCGCGAAGCCAGTCTGTCGCCGCCGAGGTGTTCGATCAGGATCTGTCTGGCGGCTGCGTCAATGCGCAATCCGGCAGATCCGAGTTCGTCATCAATCAGCGCGTGAATGCTGCGTCCATCGTCGCCATAGCAAGGCAAGGCCATGCAGGTAGCAGCGGATTCGGCCGCTTTTCTCAGAGATGCGGATTTCTTGAGATCTCCGGCTTCGACAAGAAACACCATGTCGTCGGGCGGATCGGAATCAATCGCGTTGATCGCCTCGACGATTGTCTTGTCGTTCCCGTCCGCCTTGACCCACACCAAACGTTTTCCGCCGAACAGACCTACGGAGTTGATTTCATCGAGGATTTTTAGCGAGTCCGACTGTACTTCGGTGCTGTCGAGCTTGGTGAGATTGAACGGATCCGAAATATCGACGCCGGATTTGCCGGCGAGCAGCGAAGCGCGTTCTGAAACAAGACCGCGATCGGGACCGTAAACAAGAAAACTCGTGAAAGCGGAAACCGAACCCTTCAGAAAGGAGTCGACCTCATGAGCCTTCTTCTGCGCCAAGATCAGCTCCTGGCTTGCCGTCTGTTCATGACGCTCGCCGTATCAGCGCGAATTATCTCGGCCAATTCCTGGGCCGCCCGATCTTCAGCGTCGCGCTTTGCGCGATTATTGGCGAATTCCTGGGTGTTCTGGTCATAGAATGTCGTGACCTTACGCGTGCCCTTGTAAATTTCCTCGCCGGTGGAGGTCAGTGTGATTGTGTAAACGGCGGTCGCAAGGATCCGACGGGAAACGATGCCGTTCAACAGGCCATCGCGCAGCGCCCGACTGGCTTGCGTCTTGACCTTCAGATCCATCGTATATGCCGGATTGGAAGGCTCGCCCGCCCCACCTGAAAACATGAAAATCAGTTCATTGCGCAATTCCAGCGCAACCCGGTCTCCGACCGGCTTGATAGCGATGGATGAGAGTAGGGCGCGGGTCGACGTTTCCGGCGCCAGTGTCGAGGTATTTTGATAGTACAGCGGTTGGACCTGACAGGCCTGCAGGGCGAACGCGGAGCCGGTCAGCGCTGTAGCCGCGAGAGCGATCCTGCTGAAGCGGCGAAGTTCAAATGACGACATTGACGATCCTCTGCGGTACCACAATGATCTTGCGCGGCGCTTTGCCTGACAGGGCAGACTGAACGGCTGGAAGCTCCAGCACGGCGTTTTCTACAGTCTGTTGATCCGCATCACGGGCAATTGCCAATTCAGCCCTCTTCTTGCCGTTGATCTGCACCGGCAAGGTTACGGTACTGTCAATGACCAATGCCGGATCGTATTCCGGCCAGTCCAATTTGGCAACAAGGGACTTGCCGCCAAGCAAGGCGTTGCATTCCTCGGCGAAATGCGGCGTCATCGGCGCCATGACTGCGATGAGGATTTCCACCGCCTCGCGCAAGGCGCCAGACAGAGCGGCGTCCGCTTGACCTTCCGCAACAGAGCGGAGCGGACCCGAGATTTCATTGACCAGCTCATAAATACGCGCGATCGCCTTGTTGAAGGCGAGCCGCTCGATATCCTGGCCGACAGCCTTGAGTGTGCGGTGGGCGGCCCTCGAAACGGAAGCAGCGTCGCCACCGGTCGCCGCGGCAGGCGCGACCTCTCGCAGGGTATCGGCCGCGTCGCCAATCAGCCTCCAACTGCGCTGGAGGAAGCGATAGGCGCCCTCGACGCCAGCTTCGGTCCAGATGACATCGCGGTCCGGCGGAGAATCGGATAGCATGAAGAACCGCGCGGTGTCCGCGCCGAAGGAAGCAATGATGTCATCAGGATCGACCACATTCCGGGTAGATTTCGACATCTTTTCAATTGCGCCAATGGTCAATTCTTCGCCGGAGTCCAGATGGATGGCGCGTCGTACGCCGTCCTGTTCCTCCAGCTTGACCTCCGCGGGCGTAACCCAGCCGTCTTCGCCGCGATAGGTCTCGTGCACCACCATACCCTGGGTGAACAGACCCTTGAACGGCTCTTTGACGTCCAGATGGCCGGCGATCTTCATGGCCCGCGAAAAGAAGCGGGAATAAAGGAGATGCAAGATGGCGTGTTCGATGCCGCCGATATACTGGTCGACGGGCAGCCAGGCGTCCGCCGCCGCAGGATCGGTCGGCTCACTGACGTCAGGCGCGGTGAAGCGTGCGAAATACCAGGACGAGTCGACGAACGTATCCATCGTGTCGGTTTCTCGCTTCGCCGGTGAACCGCATTTGGGACAAGAAACGTTGCGCCAGGTTGGATGTCGGTCGAGCGGGTTGCCCGGCTTGTCGAAATCGATGTCGTCTGGCAGCGATACGGGCAGATCCTCTCTGCGCAGTGGAACCACGCCACAGGCGTTGCAATGGACGACCGGAATAGGGCAGCCCCAGTAGCGCTGGCGTGAAATACCCCAGTCGCGAAGACGGTAGTTGACCTGCCGGAACGCTTGTTGTTTGCCGGCTACCGTATTAGCCGCCAGCTTCTCAGCGACAGCGTCGAAGGCTTCCTGCGGCGTTAAGCCGTCCAGGAACCTGGAATTGATCATGACACCGTCGCCGACATAGGCGTTTTCAGTGATCTGGAAGGCAGCCGGGTCTTCGTCCCTTGGCATGACGACGACGATCACAGGCAGTCCGTATTTGTTGGCGAAGTCCAGGTCGCGCTGGTCGCCGGAGGGGCAGCCGAAGATCGCGCCGGTTCCGTAGTCCATCAGCACGAAATTCGCGACATAGACGGGCAGCGACCAGTTCTCGTCGAAGGGGTGGCGTACACGGATTCCCGTGTCGAAACCGACCTTTTCAGCGGATTCGAGCGCAGCCAGCGATGTCCCGGCCCGGCGACACTCCTGACAGAATGCGGCCAGTTCCGGATTGGAGTTCGCGGCGCTCAGCGCTAGAGGATGATCGGCGGCGATCGCCATGAAGGACGCGCCGAATATGGTGTCCGGACGCGTTGTGTAGACCTCAAGCAGGTCTTCACCTGCAGGCGCCGTGTCGCTGACGATTTCCCAGCTTATATGCAGACCATCGGACCGTCCGATCCAGTTTTTCTGCATCAACCGTACTTTTTCCGGCCACTGATCGAGTTCTTCCAAAGATTCGAGCAGGTCTTCGCTGAAATCCGTTATCCTGAAAAACCACTGGGTCAATTCGCGCTGTTCCACGAGCGCGCCAGAGCGCCAGCCGCGGCCGTCTATGACCTGTTCATTTGCGAGAACCGTCTGGTCGACCGGATCCCAGTTGACCTTGGACTGTTTTCTGTAAACCAGGCCATGATCGAGAAAATCCAGAAACAATTGCTGCTGGTGATGGTAATATTCTACGTCGCAAGTGGCGAATTCGCGCGACCAGTCGAGCGACAGGCCCATCGATTTCAATTGGGCCCGCATTGTGTCGATATTGCCGTAGGTCCATTCCTTCGGATGAACCTTGTTTTGCATGGCGGCGTTTTCCGCCGGCATGCCGAAGGCGTCCCAGCCCATGGGATGCAGCACGTTATGGCCGCGGGCGCGCTTGTAGCGCGCGACAACATCGCCCATGGCGTAGTTGCGCACATGGCCCATGTGAATGCGTCCTGAAGGATAGGGAAACATCTCGAGGACATAGTATTTCGGGCGCGGGTCGTCATTGGCCGTTTCGAACAGCCGTTGTTCCTGCCAAATTTTTTGCCAACGCGGTTCGGCGTCGCGCGGATTGTAACGCTCAATGGCCATAAAAGGTGGGATCCGTAGTCTTCCACAAGTTTTCGTGGACCTTCACCACGAAACCCGGCAAGGGTCAACCGTGAAGTCGAAGCAACGTCCAGTAAAATCGGCGATATTCCATTGTCCCGTGATACCGTCTATGAACCAATGACCAGCGGAGGACGGGCTGACATCGGCAAGGACCTATGGCGTTTTGTCGTACCCAAGTAAGGAAAGGAAACCGAAATCCACGATATGAGCGAGCAACTCAAGGCGGTGAAATCGAATATAGCGGCGGCGGAGCGTTCGGCCGGGCGGAAAGAGGGCTCGGTCACACTGGTCGCCGTGTCGAAGACCTTCGACGCAGACGACATTCGACCCGTCATCGACGCCGGTCAGCGTATTTTCGGTGAAAATCGGGTCCAAGAGGCCCAATCCAAGTGGCCCGGCTTCAGGGAAGAGTATCCCGATATCGAATTGCATCTGATCGGGCCACTGCAGTCCAACAAGACAGCCGATGCCGTCGCCCTGTTTGATGTCATCGAGACCGTAGATCGCGAAAAGATCGCCAAAACGATCGCAGAAGAATCGCGCAGACAGGGTCGTGCGCCAAGGCTTTATATACAGGTCAACACAGGATCGGAACCGCAGAAGGCGGGCGTAGCGTCGGACCAGGCGTTGGATTTCGTCAATCTGTGTCGCAATACCTATGGCCTCGCCATAGATGGATTGATGTGCATCCCGCCTTTTGACGAAAATCCGGGGCCGCATTTCGCTTTGCTGGAAAAACTCGGTCAGGAGGCGGGTCTTGAAAAGCTGTCTATGGGCATGTCCGCGGATTACGAGACCGCAGTCGCATTCGGCGCCACCTCGGTTAGGGTCGGGTCGGCGATATTCGGCGTGCGCGACAAGAAGACCGGATAAGCCGATGGTTTGATTTACGTCATGGCGGCTTTCCGATAACCGAATTCTCATAAAGGTCATGAACGGGAGGAGATAATGACGAGCAGGTATCCGTCAGAGTACCGGCGCTGGAGCGAGGATCCGGAGGCGTTCTGGGCTGAAGCCGCCAAGGCGATCGACTGGTTTGAACCGTGGGACAGCGTTTTCGACGCACAGGCCGGCGTTTATGGACGCTGGTTTAATGGCGCCAAAACAAACACGTGCTACAATTGCGTTGATCGGCACATTCAGAACGGACGCGGCGACCGGACGGCGCTGATCTATGACAGCCCGATAACTGGGGCGAAGAAGGCATTCACCTTTCTAGACCTGCGAGACGAGGTCGCGACACTTGCCGCGGTTATCCGCGATCTGGGCGTTTCCAAAGGGGATCGGGTCATCATCTATATGCCGATGACGCCAGAAGCGGTGTTCGCAATGCTCGCCTGCGCGCGTATCGGGGCAATCCACTCCGTGGTGTTCGGCGGCTTCGCCGGTCCGGAACTGGCGACGCGACTGGACGACGCCAAGCCTGATCTCATCATTGCGGCCTCCTGTGGCATCGAACCGGGGCGGATCGTTCCCTATAAACCCATGCTTGACGAGGCGATCGACCTCGCCTCGCACAAGCCGCGCGCCTGTCTTGTCCATCAGCGCGAAGAGCACGAATGCGATCTCATAGACGGTCGCGACGTGGATTTCACCAGTGCGATGGAAAGCGCGCGCGCTACTGGCCAGAGCGCCGATTGTGAGCCGGTCGAGGCAACCGATCCGCTTTATATTCTCTACACGTCCGGAACCACCGGTCAGCCGAAGGGCGTGGTGCGCGACAATGGCGGCCACATGGTTGCGCTCGCTTGGTCCATGAACGCCATTTATGGAATGCAGCCTGGCGAAGTCTTCTGGGCGGCGTCTGATGTCGGCTGGGTGGTCGGCCATTCCTACATCGTTTACGCGCCGCTGCTGAACGGCAACGCTACGGTGCTGTTCGAGGGCAAGCCGGTTGGAACGCCGGATGCCGGAACTTTCTGGAGAGTCATCGCAGAACACAAGGTTGCGGCGCTGTTTACGGCGCCGACGGCCTTCCGGGCGATCAAGAAGGAGGATCCGGAAGGAAAATTCATCGCCGGGCACGACCTCGATCATTTCCGAACGCTGTTTTTAGCCGGCGAACGCGCCGATCCGGACACGATTGAATGGGCGCGCACCAATTTGGGCGTTCCGGTCATCGATCACTGGTGGCAGACCGAAACGGGATGGACCATTGCGGGCAACCCCGTGGGACTTGGCGCATTGACCGTCAAACCCGGTTCCTCGACGGTTGCAATGCCGGGCTACGATATCAGGATCCTCGATGACGCCGGTCATCCGGTCGAGGACGGAAAACTCGGTAATATCGTCGTGAAACTTCCGTTGCCGCCCGGATGCCTGCCAACCTTGTGGAACGCGGATTCCCGGTTTCAGGACACCTATCTCGCGGAATTTCCAGGTTACTACAAGACCGCCGACGCGGGCTATGTCGACGCCGACGGATACCTGTTCATCATGGCCCGCACGGACGACATCATCAATGTGGCGGGTCACCGGCTGTCGACCGGCGCCATGGAAGAGGTTATCGCCGGCCATCCAGATGTCGCCGAATGCGCGGTGATCGGCATTGAGGATCAATTGAAGGGACAGATTCCTGTCGGCTTCGTGATACTCAACACCGGCGTCACTCGGTCGCCGGAGGAAATCGAGCAGGAGCTGGTCCGCGAAGTCCGCACCCATATCGGCCCGGTCGCGGCCTTCAAGGTCGCCATTGTTGTCAATCGGTTGCCGAAGACCCGATCTGGAAAGATATTGCGTGGAACCATGCAGAAGATCGCCGACGGCCAGGAGTGGAAGACGCCAGCGACGATCGACGATCCTGCTATCCTGACAGAAATAGACGATGCACTCAGTGCGCGCGGCTTTGCCAAGAAGGTTGCGCCTTAGGCGCAATCCGCCCGAAACAGCGGTTTTGCGGCATTGGACTATGGCTCCGCCAAGCGACGGCTTGTCAAAACTATACGATATGGCACGATCCTCCTGACAGGATGCTGTCAGGAGGGGTGTGCGATAGTTCTCCCGTCAAACAGCAAGGAGACAATCATGCCCGATACACTTCCCCAGAACGCCATCGTCTGGTTTGAAATTCCGGTCAGCGATTTCGCAGCCGCCCAGTCTTTCTACAACACCGTTTTCAAAACCAAACTGGTCGTCAACGAAACCGACGCCAATCCTATTGCCGTATTTCCCTGCGAGAACCCGCAGAACGGGATCGGAGGTCACATTTACGTGGGCAAGGCGGCGGACGCCGGCAAGGGGGTCACCGTGCATCTCGCCGCGCCGGATTCCGTAGAGGAAACGATGGATCGGCTAGTCGCCCAGCGTGGCAAGATCGTGTCGGACATTATCTCAATTCCGGCTGGCCGCTTCGTCTATTGTCTCGACCCGGACGGCAACAGCATCAGCGTCTTCAAATGATCTCACAGGGTCCTGTGAGACAGGGCAACCGGACCGGCTCCGGTTGCCTTTGCGGATGAGGTAGGGCATGCGCCGCGCTGACCGTCTTTTTCAAATCGTCCAGCATTTACGCGGCGGACGCCTCGTAACAGCAGCCGATCTGGCGCAACGGCTCGAGGTGTCCGAACGCACCATCTACCGCGATATGGCGGATCTGCAGTCGACGGGCGTGCCCATCGAAGGAGAAGCCGGCGTCGGCTACATCATGCGGGAGGGATTCGACCTCCCGCCGCTCATGTTCACGCGCGACGAAATCGTCGCCCTGGTGACCGGCGCAAGGTTGGCGCGCGCCTGGGGCGGGATTGCGATCGCCAACGCTGCGCAGGAAGCGCTGGTCAAAATCGAGGCCGTGCTGCCGGATAAAGAGCGTCGCCGGATCGCGCACACGCAGATTCATGCGCCGCACTTCATGATGCCAAATACGGTGCGCGAACTGTTTGACCTGCTGGAGCGGGCGGCCGACGAGCGCAAGACGCTCGCGATCGACTATGCGGACGCGGAAGGAAGCCCGACAACGCGGCGTATCCGTCCGCTGGCGCTGCTATTTTGGGGAAAGGTCTGGACGCTCGCGGCCTGGTGCGAAATGCGCAATGATTTCAGGACCTTTCGTATCGATCGCATGGTGCGTGTCGCGCCGACTGGCGAGACATTCCGGCTGGAACGCGGGCAGTTGCTGTCCGACTATTACCGGCGCGTCGAAGATCGCCGAGGCGGCTCCCTGAAAGACTATATCGAATAGCGGTCCGGTGGTTATTGCTCGGACAGTTTCATGTCCGGTTCGTAGACTTTTCCGGCCACTGTTTTTATGACGGCCTGCGCACATCGCATCTGCCCGCCCTTGTCATCAAAGGCATATACTGGAGAGCCGTGCAGTTCCCATCCGTGGTTAAGGGCTTTAGTGACCTTGTGGCAGAAGCTGGAATCATCCGGTCCTGTAAGCAGGCGATAGAGTTGCACAATCAGTTCTCCTGTAAACTGGCCTTGGCGAGCAGCGTCTCGGCTTGCTGCAGATGGAGCCGCTCCACCATTTTGCCATCCAGGCTGATAACGCCCTTGCCGGCATGCTCGGGAGTCGAAAAAGCGTCGACGATGCGACGAGCGGCGGCGATATCCTTCTCGGATACCCCGAATTCCGAATTTGCAGGCCCGATCTGGTTGGGGTGGATCAAGGTCTTCCCGTCAAATCCCATCTGTCGGCCCTGTCGACATTCCTCAGTGATGCGCTCCGCGTCCCTGAATTCATTCGATACGCCATCCAGCGCGTCCAGCCCCGCCAACCGCGCGCACAATACAATTTCCAACAGCCATGGCGTAAGAAAGGCGCGGTCGGGAGTCAGCGCGGTTCCAGTGTCTTTTGCAAGGTCGTTGGTTCCGGCGACGAGACAATCAAGGCGGGTGGGCCTTTTCAGAGCTGCCTCCGATATGTGGCGACAGCGTGCGATTCCTGCCGGCGTTTCGATCATGGCCCAAATGCGGAGGCTGTCCGGGGCGTCAAGGGACGCAAGATTTGCCTCCACATCGAGAATGTCCTCCGGTGAAGAGACTTTAGGCATCAGCACAGCGTCCGGCCGGCATGCGACAGCCACCGCAAGATCCACTTCTCCCCAGGGCGTATCGAGAGCGTTTACGCGAATGACGCGCTCGCCACGGGCCTCCGGGGCGCCAGAAAAATAGTGCGTCAGCGTTTGGCGGGCCGTCTCCTTGTCGTCCGGAGAAACGGAATCTTCCAGATCGATGATGTAGCTGTCAGCGGCGAGGTCGCCGATCTTTGCGAGCGCGCGGACATTGCTGGCCGGAACATAGAGCGCCGAACGTCGTGAACGCGCGGGGCGGTGTGGCATGGCGGTTTTGCTGGTCATGATGATACTGGTTTCATGAGCGAAGCCACAGTGCAACAGCAATCTGACGGAAATGTCATGTGTCGCCGGTTGAAACGGCTCCTCAAAATAGCCAATTGGATGACAGCCCTTCAAACAGATTGTCGGCTTCGCCGGCAACAGCAATTCAGGGGAAGTGTTATGGATCAGGTTCGCTCTATCATCATTGGCGTTGCCGGTTTAGCCGTAGCGGTGGTCGCCGTTTTGGTGTTCGCTACGGTTGGCGTTGCAATGATCGGCCTTGCGTTCACGCTTGCAGGGGTCGGGCTGGTCGCGGCGCGTCTCCGGAACAGATCCGCCATGCGGGACAGTCGGCGTGGTGATCCGCATATTTGGAACGACGGCCGGGGCACCATCATCGACATGTAGGCCTCCGACGGCAAGAATAGCTTCTTGAGCCCTTCTTTTTTCGCGAGAGCTTTGATACATGCTTCGCATGCCTGCTGGCGGCCACTGTCTTTTCAGGCCGCCGCCGCCGCGGGGAAATGGATATTCAAGGATGTCTCGCCATGAAGAAGTTCAGCCGCCTGACCGGCGTCGCCGCTCCGTTGCCGATCATCAATATCGACACGGATATGATCATCCCCAAGGATTATCTGAAGACCATCAAGAGGACTGGTCTTGGCGAAGGCCTTTTCGCAGAAATGCGCTACAATGAAGATCGCTCGCTGAACGAGGACTTCGTCCTCAACAAACAGGCCTACAAGAATGCGAGCATTCTGATCGCTGGCGACAATTTCGGTTGCGGATCGTCGCGTGAGCACGCTCCGTGGGCTCTGATGGACTACGGTGTTCGTTGCATCATCTCAACCAGCTTTGCCGATATCTTCTACAACAACAGTTTCAAGAACGGGTTGCTGCCGATCGTCGTCACGCCGGAAGAGCTGGACGCGCTGATGGATGATGCGTCGCGCGGCGCAAATGCGACGATCACCGTTGATCTGGTTACCCAGGAAATTCACCGGCCCGACGGCGGCGCCATCAAGTTTTCGATTGATCCGTTCAAAAAGCATTGCCTGCTGAACGGCCTCGACGATATCGGGCTTACCATGCAGAAAAGCCAGCATATCGACCGGCACGAGGATCATCTGGCCAATCACAGGCCCTGGCACTAGTCACGACGAACGGTCCGGCCTGTCCGGGAGAGGCGGTTTGCCCGCCGATTCCGCCCCTTCTACTGCGGAGACGAGATGCGCAAGTTGATTTCAACGGGCTCGCCACTGGAGAAGGCCGCCGGCTATTCGCGCGCTGTGGTCCAGGACAACTGGTGTTTTGTCGCCGGCACGACGGGCTATAATTACGACACGATGGTCATGCCCTCGACAGTCGAGGAGCAAACGCGCAATGCGCTCTCAACCATCGAAAAGACGCTCGTTGAAGCCGGATTCGATCTCGCTAGCGTCGTACGGGCGCAATACATTATAACGGATGCGGCAGACGCCGGCCGGGTTTTTCCCATTCTCGGCGAATTTTTCGGAGAAATCCGTCCCGCTGCGACAATGCTGGTCGCGGGCCTTGTCAGACCGGAAATGCGCGTCGAAATCCAGGTTACAGCTTATCGGGGCGAAGGCGACGCCAACTTGCTGCTCTGATAGCGCGCTAAAGACAATTGCAATTGAAAGGGAATATCCATGACCAGCCGTAAACTTCTTCTACTTCCCGGAGACGGCATCGGCCCTGAAGCGGTGACCGAAGTTCGCAAACTCATCGACTTCATGAACGAAGAACTCTACGCCGGCTTCGAGATCGAGGAAGGCATAGTCGGTGGAGCGGCCTACGATGCGCACGGAAAGGCGATTTCCGAAGAGGACATGGCCAAGGCGATGGCTGCAGACGCGGTCCTTTTTGGCGCCGTTGGCGGTCCGAAATGGGATTCCGTTCCCTATGAGGTAAGGCCTGAAGCCGGTCTTTTGCGGCTGCGCAAGGATATGGAGCTCTTCGCCAATCTGCGCCCCGCCATTTGCTATCCGGCGCTGGCCGAGGCCTCCTCGCTCAAGCCTGATGTCGTGGAAGGTCTCGATATTCTGATCGTTCGCGAACTGACCGGCGGGGTTTATTTCGGCGAGCCCAAGGAGATCATTGATCTCGGAAACGGACAGAAGCGGGGTATAGACACCCAGATCTACGACACCTACGAGATTGAACGGATTGCCGGAGTCGCCTTTGAGCTTGCACGCAACCGTCGCAACAAGGTCACGTCGATGGAAAAGCGAAACGTCATGAAATCCGGCGTTTTGTGGAACGAAGTCGTAACCAACACGCACAAGGAACGCTATTCTGACGTCGAGCTCGACCACATGCTCGCCGACGCCGGCGGCATGCAACTGGTGCGCTGGCCCAAACAGTTCGATGTGATCGTAACGGACAATCTGTTCGGAGACATGCTGTCCGATGTGGCGGCGATGTTGACCGGGTCGCTCGGCATGTTGCCCTCGGCGTCGCTCGGCGCGCCAGACGAAAAGACCGGCAAGCGCAAGGCGCTGTATGAGCCGGTACACGGCTCGGCTCCGGATATCGCCGGCAAGGGCATGGCGAATCCGATCGCAATGATTGCGTCATTTGCCATGTGTTTGAAATATTCCTTCGATATGGTCACGGAAGCGGATCGACTTGAAGCCGCAATTGCGAATGTGCTCGACAGGGGAATTCGTACGAGCGACATCGCATCAGGCGACGTGACGACCGTTTCAACCGGACAGATGGGTGATGAAATCGTCAAGGAATTTCGAACCCTGTCTACCTGAAACAGCAAACGAGCCGGCTCAGTATTGCGAGCCGGCTTCAGAATTGGATAATTTTTTATGAGCGTTCTATCGCTCAGACGTATTGCGCAAAACGGCGTTTATTCAGATACCGGATTTCTTTCCCGGATCAGAAGCAACATCATCGCCAACCGTGACTTCCTGAAACGGCGCTTCGACAACAACGCCAAACTCGATGTGAACATCCTCGGATGGCGGTACATGTTCGTCGTCGCCATGGTTGTGGTTTTGACGATGGTCGTGCTTGACGACCCGATTGGCAGCTACCGGGCCGACTGGCCTCAGTCGTTGAAAGACCTTGCCCGCGCCTTCACCGACATCGGCAAGTCCGGATGGATTCTCGTGCCGTCCGGAGTCTTCATGCTCGGTTGCTATTGCCTCGACTGGGGTTGGCTGCAGTCCCGAACGCGTCTGCTGTTTGCAAAAATGATGGCGGTTTCAAGCTACATCTTTCTGTCCGTCGGTGTTTCCGGCCTTCTGGCCTCGTCCCTGAAATATGCAATCGGACGCGGTCGCCCCATTCTTTGTGATCGGGTCGACGCCTTTGAGTTCCGGCCATTCTCATTGGACGCGGCCTTTGCGAGTTTTCCTTCCGGACACTCGACGACCGCTGGCGCGCTGTTTACTGGCATTGCGATTTTCTTTCCGGCGTTGAGACTGCCGGCTCTTGTCCTCGGGGTATGGCTCGCCTTCAGTCGTGTGCTTGTCGGCGTCCATTATCCGAGCGACGTCATCGCCGGCGTGGCCCTCGGCGCGTGGTATGCATACTTCCAGGCGCTCGTATTCGCCCGTTAAGGCGGTATTTTTGCGACCGATGACAAGGGATGGCCGGTCTTGCGCAAGGATTATTATCTTTTCAGGCCGCAGCGCGAGATCGGTTGACTCCTTGCAAAACCACTGTACAAGCGCAACCGAACGGAGTCGCAACATGCACATTTCTGACCGCAGCTTGAGAAACGGTCTGTTCCGCGCCGAAAGGGCGTCGGCACTTTGCATCCGCGCGCGCCTTTCCACCAAAACGGCAACCAAGAAAACGACCGTCAAGATCTGACGTCTCTGGCTTGTCCGTTCTCTTCCCGGTCCAGCCGGGGAGGCGAAGGCCTGCATTCCGGGCCGGAACGGGAAGAGAGACAGGAGAAACCAAAATGGGATTCAAGATAGCAGTCGCTGGCGCCACCGGAAATGTGGGCCGGGAAATGCTCGATATTCTGGCGGAACGCAATTTTCCGGCTGATGAAGTTGTACCGCTGGCCTCCAGCCGCTCCGTAGGCAAGGACGTGTCCTTTGGAGATCGCACGTTGAAGGTCAGGAACCTCGAAACCTACGATTTTTCCGGGACTGACTTCTGCCTGATGTCGGCGGGCGGCAAGGTTTCGGAAAAGTGGTCCCCGAAAATCGGCGCCCAGGGTTGCGTGGTGATCGACAATTCCTCGGCCTGGCGCTACCACGCCGATGTGCCGCTGGTTGTTCCGGAAGTCAATCCGGACGCTGTCGAAGGTTTTACCAAGCGTAACATCATCGCCAATCCGAATTGTTCCACGGCGCAGTTGGTCGTTGCTCTGAAGCCGCTTCACGACGCTGCGAAGATACGGCGTGTGGTCGTCGCCACCTACCAGTCCGTTTCCGGCGGCGGCAAGGACGCCATGGATGAACTGTTCAATCAGACCCGGGCTGTTTTTGTCGCGGATCCGATAGAAAACAAGAAGTTCACAAAGCGCATCGCCTTCAATGTTATTCCGCATATCGATGTCTTCATGGAGGACGGCTACACCAAGGAGGAGTGGAAGGTGCTGGCTGAGACCAAGAAGATGCTTGATCCCAAGATCAAGATTACTTGCACCGCAGTGCGTGTTCCCGTCTTCATCGGACACGCCGAAGCGGTCAATATCGAGTTCGAGAACGAAATTTCGGCGGACGAAGCCCGTGATATTCTTCGTGACGCGCCGGGTTGCCTGGTTGTCGACAAGCGAGAGGATGGCGGTTACGTGACTCCGTATGAATGCGCAGGCGAAGACGCGACGTTCATCTCCCGCATCCGCGAAGACGCTACAGTCGAAAACGGTCTCAACATGTGGGTCGTTTCGGACAATTTGCGCAAGGGAGCGGCGCTGAACACCATTCAGATTGCGGAATTGCTCGTGGCGCGGGGACTTGTCACCGCAAAGAACCAGGCCGCCTGATGACGCCGGATTGGACGGATCGGGTTTATAAACCGGTCCGTCTTGCCAAAAATCTATTTGTTGCCGATCTGGAACAGTCCAAATATTGTTTGGGCAACAATATCCTATCCGTTTGACTTGATTCTCCGTAGTATCATACGGATTGAATTGGAACTCAGTTGCTACAGATACCTGTTGTTTACACAGTTTCGGTAGAGATCCATTCGACAAGACAAATGGAAAGGGGCTTGGTCATGAATCGCCGTATCGAAAAGGCCGCAATGGCAATTGGCCTTGCCGCAATGATCGGAACCGGAGGCGCTCAACAGTCCCTCGCCGCCAAATGCGGCAACAACGCCGCCGGATTTAGCACCTGGGTCGAGCAGACCAAACGGGAAGCCGCAGCCAAAGGCTTCAGCCAGAGAACGATCAACGAGACGCTCGGCAAGGTCAGCTACCGCACAAAGACAATACGCCTGGATCGCAGTCAATCGAGTTTCAAACTCTCGCTGGATCAGTTCATGGCGAAGCGCGGCGCCAATGCAATCGTTGCAAAGGGGCGGCGTCTGAAGCAGCAGAACCAGAGCTTGTTCAACAGCCTCGAGCGAAAATACGGAGTCCCCCCGGGGGTCCTGCTTGCCATTTGGGGCATGGAGACCGGCTTTGGTGGATATATGGGCAACGAAGACACGGTTTCCGCCGTTGCGACGCTTGCATATGATTGCCGCCGATCGCAATTCTTCACCAATGAGCTCTATGCGTTGATGTCGCTTGTAGAGCGGCGCGAACTCAGCAGGTCGCAAATGCGCGGCGCCGCGCATGGCGAACTTGGGCACACGCAGTTTTTACCGTCGAACTATCTTCGATATGCGGTGGACGGAGACAGGAATGGTCGGCGTGATCTGGTTCGCTCAAGAACGGATGCGCTTGCCTCAACCGCCAACTATCTAAAGGCTCATGGCTGGCGTCGAGGCGGCGGGTATCAGCCGGGCCAGACCAATTTCCGGGCGATCCAGGCCTGGAATGCGGCAAGCGTGTATCAACAGGCGATCGCCATTATCGCCCAGCGGATAGACAGCTGATTCAAGCGGTCTTTGGCGTCAGTGATCCGGGCGAATGAAATCGCCCGTTTTCCAGTCCATGACCCAGAGTTCACCGGTCGAAATATCGAACCAGGCACCGTGGATGCGGAGCTTCTTCTGCTCTTCCAGTATGCTGATGCAGGGAAAACTGCGCAGATTTTCTATGGAGTGCCGAATGGAAATGCGCTCCAGGGCTGTCTGACGCTCCGCCGAAGTCAACAACGAGCTGTTCTGCAACTCGGCGGCTACCGGCTTGAGCAACCCCATCCAGCGACCGATGAAGTCGCCGGGCGACAGAGGTTTCGGGCCCGGATCGAGAGCTGCCGAAATGCCGCCGCAACGGCCGTGTCCCATGACGACGATATCGCGAATACGAAGCGACTGTACGGCAAACTCCAGCGCAGCAGATGTTGAATGATACTCGCCATCCGGCGCATAGGGAGGAACAAGGTTGGCGACGTTGCGCACCACGAACAGTTCGCCCGGACCAGCATTGAAAACGGTTTCTGGAGCCGCACGTGAATCGCAACAGGCGACAATCAGCGTATGCGGCTTCTGACCGGCTTCAGCGAGTTCGCGATAGCAATCACGTTCGTCAGCATAGCGCCCCTGCATGAAACGCTGGTATCCGTCCAGAAGCTTGTCTGGAAAAGTCTGCGCGGCGTCCGTTTGTGTCATTATTTGCGTGATCACTTTCCTGGATGTCAGCTTGCCGCCTGGGGGGTCATGACGCGGCGCATATGCACCATTGCGAAAGGCCTCACAAGGCTGGAAACGTCTTTTTCAAGGGTAAGTTCATCGGCGCCGCGCTTGACGGTGCGCGCCAGTATCTCGAAAACCGTCGCCGTCGCGTTTTGTAATGCTTTTTCATCAGCTTCGCCATCAAGGATACGCGACAGAAAAGCCGCCGAAAGAAGATCGCCAAGCCCATTCGGAGGGTTGGGAATCTCGCGGTGTTCCGCAAGCCACGCGCGGTCGTCGCGAAGCAGAAGATTGCCGATGCTGCCGGCCATCATGGGAATTGCCGACGTGGTCAGAACCCGTTCGGGTCCGAGCGTCGCGGCGGCGGTGACGATGTCATTGTTGCTGGTGATTTCAAAATCCGTGAGCCAGCCGAGTTCGAACCGGTTTGGCGTCGCGATCGAGGCAATCGGCAGCAACGTGTCGCGAATGGCGCAGGCGATGTCATTGGAAACGTACAGACCGCCCCGGTCGCCGATGACCGGATCGCAGAGATAGAGCGCGTCAGGATTGAGTTTGCGTATCTCCAAAACCAGGCGGGCGACGCCGGCCGCCTGGTCGTGATGTCCGAGATAGCCGGACAGGACGGCGCCGATTTCACCCAGCCAGGGCGCGCGGCACAGATCATCGACGATTGCTGAAAAATCCGAAACAGGCAGCATAGAACGTGTAGACGGAGAATGGCCAGGATGCCAGGGAAGCACGACAGTCGGCAGCGCCCAAACTGCGTGGCCGAGTGACTCGAGGGCGAAAACCGCCGCCCGATTACCGACGGAACCACGCACCACATGGCTGGAAATGACCAGCACTGCTGGCCGGTCGGCGTGCAGCCTGTCTGCGTTAATTGTCATCCGTTCTGCCCGAAGAAATTGAAAAGCCAGATCGCGAGAGCGATAAATACCACGACTGCAAGCCAGCGGCCAATCCGCGTGCCCCAGACTTCGATCGGATCCGTCTGATCCGCGTCCGACGCAGTGAAATGGCCTCGGACTGATTTTGTCTTCGATTCGAGCTTCGGCGCATTGAGCAGACCGCCTTCGTCTCGAAGCTTGTCGAGGTCGCGCCGCGCCTTCTTCGAAAAATCGCCCTTGTCAGCCATTGAGGCTTCCCTTGTCAGTTCTAGCGAGCCATCGCGTGATACTCGTCATTCGGCCGCATGTCCGTCGCTGCGGCCATGCGGTTCGACATATTGAAGAATGACGCAGTCGCTGCAATATCCCAGATATCCCTTTCCGAAAAGCCGGCGCTGCGAAGATCGGCGCGATCTTGTTCCTCAATGCGATCGGGTGATTGCGTCAGCTTGACTGCGAAATCGAGCATTGCCTTCTGTCGTGGATCGAGATCGGCCGCCCGATAGTTCATCACCATCTGTTCGCCCAGGACCGGATCGCCTGACAGGCTCCGGACTGCTGCTCCGTGGGCCGTAAGACAATAATAGCAGTGGTTGGTCGATGAAACGGCGACCGCGATCATTTCGCGCTCAAGCTTGGTGAGACCGGATTTCCCGAGCATGAGATCGTTGTAAAAGTCAGTGAACGCTCGCAATTTGGCTTCGTCAAACGCATAGGCAAGCAGGACATTGGGTATGAGGCCGAGCTTTTCGGTGCATTTATCGAAATAGGCTTTTGTTTCGTCGCTAAGCTCTTCAGCCGGTGGCAGGTCGAGTGCTGTTGCATGTTCTTTTCTCATGTTGATTATCCTCTCGGCTGCTCATTTCGTTGCGTTCGGGCTTGGTTCCAAAAAGGAGTCGCCAGCCGTCACAGTTCTGATACCATCATGACAAATATTGAAAAATGGCGAAGAAATCGCAAGAGTGGGGAGACGGAAATGGGCGTACGCAGCCATCCCAGGCGCGATAGGCAGATCGAAAAAATCGCGGGCATTCTGAGGAAGCAGGACGAAGCCTACCTCGATCCGTCAATCCTCTTCGGCATGGTCAGCGCCGATGACGTTATCGCCTTCCGCCCCGAGGCTCTGGCTGCGGCTGCGATCGACGCCTGGCGAAATCTCCAGGCCTGGGATGGCGTCAAGGCCCGGGTGGTTGTCGAGCACATCAGCGACGTCGAGATTGGCGGCGCGCCGCTGACAGTGGTGACGATTATCGACCGCAACATGCCGTTTCTCTATGATTCGGTGATGGGCGAAATATCTGCGTCGCATCGCGATCTGCGACTTGCCGCCCATCCGATCGTACTCATCGGTCGGACGAAAGACGGCGCGATCGAACAGACTCGACTGTTCAGCGCGATCGACCAGGGCGCGTTGGAAAAGGTCAGCGTCATCCAGATTCACCTGCATCCGCTGTCTGATGCGGCGAGGGAAGAGCTCGGCGATGCGCTGAAATCGGTGCTGGATCAGGTGCACCGCGCGAACACCGACTGGCGCGCCATGCTCACCAGGATCGATTCCGTGATAACGTCGCTGGAGACCAGTAAAACCAGCCACGACCCGGACCTGAAGAAAGAAAATCTCGCCTTTCTGGAGTGGTTGCGGGACGACAATTTCACCTTCCTTGGCATGCGCGAATATGTCTACAGCGGCTACGGCAGTGAGGCGACGATCGAGCGTGCCGCCGAAGAAGGGATCGGTATACTTTCAGACCCGGATGTCAGGGTTTTGCGGAGGGGCACCGACCACGTCAGCACAACGCCGGAATTACTTGCATTTATGCAAGGCTCCGACATGCTGATCGTCACCAAGGCCAATGTCCGTTCGCTCGTGCATCGGCGCGCTTACATGGATTACGTTGGGGTCAAGCGCTACGACGAGAAAGGCCAGGTCGTCGGCGAATTGCGGATTGTCGGCCTGTTCACCTCGAGCGCCTATACGCGATCCGTAACGCGCATTCCGCTGCTTCGATCCAAGGTCAATGAAGTCATCTCCAGTTTCGGCTTTGATCCAGAGGGTCATTCCGGAAAGGCCCTGCTGAACGTGCTTGAAAGCTATCCGCGAGACGAGCTGTTCCAGATAGACGTGCCGATGCTGGCGGGGTTCTGCGAGCAGGTGCTGGAGCTGAACGACCGGCCTCGCGTTCGCGTGCTACCGCGCATCGACCGCTTCGATCGCTTTGTTTCGGTTATTCTCTATGTGCCGCGTGATCAATACGATTCCGATGCGCGTGTTCACATCGCAGCCTATCTGAAGGACGCCTTCGACGCGCACCTGTCGGCGTTCTATCCAGCCTTCCCCGAAGGGTCGGTCGTTCGCGTGCATTTCATATTCGGCCGCGCCGGTGGCAAGACTCCTCGCGTTCCGCAGGAGGTACTGGAAGAGAATGTGCGCATGATCGTGACGCGCTGGGAAGACCGTTTTCTGGCGTTGGCCGGTCCCGACGGTCTCGCATTGCACACATCGGACGCCTATCGCGAGTATTTCACTCCCGAAGAGGCGGTGGAGGACCTGCAGAGCTTTCTCGACTGTTTGCCGGATAACGAAATAGGCCTCGATTTCTACCAGCGCGCCAGCGAAACAAGCGATCATCTCGGTCTGAAGATTTTCCATCTCGATGAGCCGGTGGAGCTGTCCCGACGTGTTCCTATGCTTGAAAATCTCGGTTTCAACGTCATCAGCGAACAGACCTTCGAACTTTCGGTCGGCGAGGATGTAGGAGCGGTGCGCACCGTCGTGCTGCACAACATGGAGCTGGTCCACAAGGATGGGCAGGCCATCGACCTGCCGCGAATCGCGAGGAAACTGGAAGACGCATTTTTGGCGGTTTGGTCAGGCGAGGTGGACAATGACGGCTTCAATCGCCTGGTTGTCAATTGCGGCATGTCCGTCCGGGAAGTGAAGGTAATGCGGACCTATGCCCGCTACCTCCGGCAAATCGGAGTTACCTATTCTCAAGGTTACATCTCGGAAGCCCTCAATCGGTACCACGACATCGCCTGTGACATCCTCGAACTGTTTGAACGTCGATTTGCTCTGACATCGCCTGAAGACAAGATGCACAAGATTACCGAAGAGATCCGGCTTCGGATCGATGAAGCGCTGGTCAGGGTGCCAAGCCAGGATGACGACCGGATATTGCGGCAATACGTCAATCTGATATCGGCGACCCTTCGCACCAATTACTATCAGGGCGGCGATAACACTTCGCCGGCTATTTTATCTTTGAAGCTGGATCCGCGAGCGATCGACGGAATGCCGGCGCCAGCCCCCTATCGCGAAATCTTCGTTTACGGCGCAGAAGTGGAAGGCGTCCATTTGCGCTTCGGGCCAATCGCGCGCGGCGGTCTGCGCTGGTCGGATCGGGCGCAGGACTACCGGACCGAGGTTCTGGGTCTCGTCAAGGCGCAACAAGTTAAGAACGCAGTCATCGTGCCCGTCGGTTCCAAGGGAGGATTCTATCCCAAGGAATTGCCCACTGGCGGATCGCGGGACGATGTCTTCAAGGCGGGGCGCGAAGCCTACAAGACCTTCATTTCCTCGCTGCTCGACATTACCGACAATATTATTGACGGCAAGGTGACGCATCCTGAGGAAACGCGTTGCATCGATGGCGACGACCCCTATTTCGTGGTCGCGGCCGACAAGGGCACAGCGACATTCTCGGACACGGCCAACGCTATCAGCCAGGCCCATGATTTCTGGCTGGACGACGCCTTCGCCTCTGGCGGATCGGCGGGTTACGATCACAAGAAGATGGGCATTACCGCCCGTGGCGCCTGGGAGGCGGTCAAGCGACATTTCCGGGAAATGAACATCGATGTCCAGACGACGGAATTTACGGTCGCTGGCGTCGGAGACATGTCGGGCGACGTCTTTGGCAATGGCATGCTGCTGTCGCCGAAGATCAGGCTGGTGGCCGCCTTCGACCACCGTGACATCTTCATCGACCCGGATCCGGTTTGTTCGTCATCGTTCAAGGAACGCAAACGCGTGTTCGATCTTGGTCGATCGAGCTGGCAGGACTACGACCAGTCGAAGCTGTCAAAGGGCGGCATGATCGTGTCCCGTTTGCAGAAGTCGATAAAGCTGACGGACGAGGCCGCAGCCGCGATCGGTCTGACAAAGACGACGGCCGCGCCGCAGGAAGTGCTGCGAGCGATCCTGAAAATGGAAATCGACCTGATGTGGTTCGGCGGTATCGGAACGTATATCAAGGAAGACGGGGAATCCGACGCCGAGGTCGGCGATCGTGGCAATGACGGCATCCGCGTCAATGCCAGTCAGGTCGGAGCCAGGGTGATTGGCGAAGGCGCCAATCTCGGTGTAACGCAGCGTGGTCGCATCGCCTATAGCCTGAAGGGCGGACGGTGCAATTCCGACGCGATCGACAATTCGGCAGGCGTCAATTCGTCCGACGTCGAGGTCAACATAAAGATCGCGTTGGCCAAGGCAATGCGCGAGGGGCGGCTGGATCGCGCCAAGCGCGACAAACTGTTGACCGCAATGACAGAACAGGTCGCCGAGCTTGTGTTGCGCAACAATTATCTGCAGACGCTCGCAATCTCCATCGTCGAGCAGGACAGCGCCGAACTGACCGGAGACATGTCGCAGCTCATGAATGACCTTGAGAGCGCCGGACATCTGGACAGACAGGTCGAAACCCTTCCCGACGATCTTGATCTTGCCGAACGCGTAACCGCAGGAAAACCGCTGACGAGACCGGAAATTGGCGTGCTTCTGTCCTATGCTAAAATCGTTCTGTTCGACGAACTGACGGAAAGTCATCTGCCAGACAATCCCTATTTTGAATCAACGTTGGTCGACTACTTCCCGAAACGGATGCACAAGATCCACCGGGACGATATTCTTGAACACCGGCTGCGGCGCGAGATTATCTCCACAGTGCTTGCCAACGACGTGATCAATCGCGGCGGTCCTTCCTTTATCAGCCGCATGGCGGACGCCACCGGCATGCTGCCTTCGCAAATTGTCGGCGCTTTCGTCGTGGTCCGCGACGGTCTAGGCCTCTCAGAGCTCCATGACATCATCGATTCGCTCGATAACAAAACGCCCGGCTCCTACCAGAACGAGCTCTACGGCGATCTCCGTCATATCTTCCGCATTGTGGTGCGCTGGAGCGCCAAGGCCGGTGTCGCCCAGGGGCCGCTCGCCGACATAGTTGAAGCATTGGCGAAGGCGGTAAAGACACTCCAGCCTGTCATGCCCGATATCCTGCCGAACTTCATGCTCCGTGAAAGGCAGGCGATCTACCAAAGAGCAATCGATCACGGCGTTCCGGAAAAACAGGCGGCGCGGCTGTCGGAAACCGTCGGGCTGGTCAACATTCCGGACATCATGCTGGCGGCGAACCTGTCGAACGCCGGCCTTGAGGAGGCGGCGAAAGTTTATTTCGACGTTACCCGCGCCTATCGCATATCAAGGCTGGAAGCAGCGGCATACTCTGCAAAGGCAGGAGACTTCTACGAGGAGCTTGCAATTGGTCGCAGCCTGGACGAAATTTCCGCCGCCCGCCGCAACGTGATGAAAGCCGTGATCACCCAATTCGGCAAGGAAGAAAATCCCGTCGCCGCCTGGCAGGCGGCGGATCGGCTGCGGCGCGAACGGATACAGGCGCGCATCAACGAACTCATCGACAGTGGTGATTTCAGCATCTCGCGGCTGACGGTCGCCGCTGGAATGATGAGCGATTTGGCGGTGGAATAGGCGGAATGCGCCAGCCATGGCGGGCAGTGTTGGAAAGTGGGGCGTATAAGGGGACGCAAATTGAGTGACGCACTACCGGCGCAGCGGGTTGACCGCAAGGGCGTCATTGGCTGGATGCTGTTTGACTGGGCGACGCAGCCATTTCACACGCTGATTATCACATTCGTGTTCGCGCCCTATGTCGTCGATGCGCTGTTTACCTCAGACGTCGAAGGACAGGCCCAGTGGGGGACCGCGATCACCATTGGCGGCCTGATAGTCGCCTTTATGGCGCCTGTTCTTGGAGCTGTCGCCGACAGTACGGGGCGGCGCAAACCGTGGATCCTTGCGTTTTCGATACCGGCGGTGATCGGGAGCTGGATGCTCTGGTATTCGGCGCCCGGTTCCAGCAATGTTGTGTTGATCCTCACCGGTATCGTTCTCGCCTTCATCGGCTTCGAATTTGCAGCGGTTTTCAACAATGCGATGATGTCCCAATTGGTGCCTCGCGCCCGTCTGGGCAGATTATCCGGTTCTGCCTGGGCGCTCGGTTACGTGGGAGGCATCGTATCGCTCATCATTGTGCTGGGTTTCATGGCCGGCCGGCCCGATACAGGCAAGACGTTGTTGGGATTAGACCCGATTTTCGGTCTGGATCCGACAACGTACGCAGGTGATCGCGCGTCTGGACCGCTGACCGCGATATGGTACGTGCTGTTTGTCATCCCAATGTTTCTCTTCACGCCAGACGGGAACAAGCGCATGGCCACACAAGGCGTGGTGCGGGAAGGACTGCGCGAGCTCTGGAAAACACTGAAA
Organism: Hoeflea sp. CAU 1731; assembly: GCF_039888615.1. Taxonomy (NCBI): domain Bacteria; kingdom Pseudomonadati; phylum Pseudomonadota; class Alphaproteobacteria; order Hyphomicrobiales; family Rhizobiaceae; genus Hoeflea; species Hoeflea sp. CAU 1731. The sequence goes on from NZ_JBDQQS010000013.1 coordinate 82,035, forward strand.
GCACTGCCCCGCCAGAAAAGCTATTTCAGTTTCCTGCTGTCCAGCCTGTTTTACCGTGACGGCCTCAATGCGCTCTATACGTTTGGCGGGATCTATGCCGTCGGCGTTCTCGGGCTGACGACAATTGAACGCGGCATTTTTGGAATTCTTGCAGCCTTCACGGGGGCATTCGGAGGCTGGATCGGGGGCAAGCTGGATGACAGATACGGGCCGAAAATCGTTGTCGCCAGCGGAATATTGATGCTGTTCGTGAGTTGCCTTATGGTCATCTCCACTGCGAAGGATCAGGCGTTTTTCATCACTGTCTCCAACGATGAATTGCCGACCATCCTGTTCTATGTCGCCGGCTGTCTGATCGGCGCAGGAGGCGCAGCCGCCCAGGCTGCATCCAGGACTTTGCTGGTTGATCAGGTTCCCGCCGAAAAGGTGACGGAAGCTTTTGGACTGTACGCCCTGTCCGGGAAGGCGACCGCCTTTATCGGTCCCGCGCTTGTTGTTTTTGCGACAGTCGCAAGCCAGAGCCAGCGCATAGGCGTAACGCCAATACTGCTGTTGTTCGCGATTGGTCTGCTGCTCCTGCCGCGTGTCGTGAGCGCACACACAAAACCGGACGGCGCGTAGCAGGCGTCAGTGCCGGAAATGGCGCATCCCTGTAAAGACCATGGCGACGCCGGCGTCGTTGGCCGCCTTGATCACATCGTCGTCGCGCATCGATCCGCCAGGCTGGACAACCGCGGTTGCGCCTGCCTCGATGGCTGAAATCAGGCCATCGGCGAAGGGGAAAAAGGCGTCCGAGGCGACCACGGATCCAACAGTTAGCGGTTCTGCAAGTCCCATCGCTTCTGCGGCGTCGCGCGCCTTTTGCGCGGCAATGCGCGACGAATCCACCCGACTCATCTGACCGGCGCCGATGCCCACCGTCGCGCCGTCTTTGGCATAGACGATAGCGTTCGACTTGACGTGCTTGGCGACGCGGAAGGCAAAGATCAGATCGGCCAGTTCTCGATCGGTCGGCTGACGATCGGTAACGACCTTGAGATCCGCCAAGGCGACGCGTCCTGCGTCGCGCGACTGGACCAACAGACCGCCCGCGACCGTCTTCGCCATGACGCCGGGCGCGGCGGGGTCAGGCAGGCCGCCAGTCGTCAATAGGCGCAGGTTTTTCTTTGCGGCGATAATGGACATGGCGTCATCGTCGACCTGGGGCGCAATGATGACTTCGGTGAAGGTTCTGACCACTTCTTCGGCGGTTGCCGCCTCGAGCCTGCCATTGAACGCGACGATGCCGCCGAATGCCGAGACCGGATCGCAGGCGAGCGCGCTGCGATAGGCATCGAGTTGGCTTGTCGCCGTGCCGACGCCACAGGGATTGGCGTGTTTGATGATGGCGCAGGCGGCCCCGTCAACCGGATCGAACTCGCCGGCCAGTTCGAATGCCGCGTCGGTATCGTTAATATTGTTGTAGGAGAGTTGCTTTCCCTGATGCAGCGTCGCGGTGGCGACGCCCGGACGGTTCTCACCGGTTACGTAAAAACCGGCTGTCTGGTGCGGGTTTTCGCCATAGCGCATCACATCGTGCAATCTCCCCGCAATCGCCCGGTAAGGCGGATTGTCCTCGGCGAGCGCTTCCGCAAACCAGCCGGAAATCGCCGCATCATAGGTTGCGGTCCGCCCATAGGCCTTTGCCGCCATTTTCTGCCGGAACGCGTAGCGAATTTCACCTCCGGTTGCCAAAAGCTCCGCCGCCAGCGCATCGTAGTCGGACGGATCCGTCAGCACCGTCACATAGGCGTGATTCTTCGCAGCGGCGCGGATCATCGCCGGGCCGCCTATGTCGATATTTTCGACAGTCGTCGGATAGTCGCCGCCCTTTGCCCGCACCTCCTCGAAGGGATAAAGGTTGATGACGACGATATCGATCGGGACAATATCATGCGCCTCCATCGCCGTCTGGTGTTCGGCGTCGTCGCGGATAGCGAGGAGCCCGCCGTGAACGCAAGGGTGCAGGGTCTTGACCCGACCATCCATGATTTCCGGAAATCCGGTCAGGTCCGACACGTCCCGAACAGACAATCCAGCGCCGGACAAAGCCCTGGCCGTCCCGCCGGTTGACACGAGTTCGACGCCGTAACCAGCAAGCGCCTTGCCGAGATCGTGAAGACCATCCTTGTCAGAGACCGAAAGCAGCGCCCTTGCAGGCCTTATACGGTCGGTTATCGGAGTTTTTCTCGATATGATCGCCATGTGCTTCCCCGGCCAAGAGACAATGATGCCAGCCGCGTAGCATACAGTCGGAACGGATCAAACCGACGATTGGCCGCATGCACGGCTTTATTAGCTGTCAGGCTCTTCACGCCGGACCGGCGTGCGCACCAGCGTCCAGCCGACCGCGACATCGGCGCGGGCCGGAATGGTCAGGGCAATCTGTTCGGAGCGTCGCGGACCGACGAGATCGGCGAAAAACACGTCGTCCTCGACGACTGGAGCAGGGTTCGGACAGAAAAACGTCCAGTATTCTCCGTCCGGCGCCTGAAGCACGACGTTGTTTTTGGGGTCGCGCGTCACCTCAATGTTCGGATGGATGTGAAAACGCACCGTGGCGCTTGTATCGGTGTCGCCGGGAGCCTGTTTGCCTGCCGACAGAAGCCTGTCGCGCCCGCTGATGATATTGCCGTCGGCGCTAAGCTGGATCGATCGTTCGTGAATGAGGCCGAAGGTCTTTGCATAACCGTCATGCCGGGCGACGAAACCCTGCCTGCCGGACGAATCATCCGTCCGGTCGTATTCGACCGCCTTGGGACCGTTGATCATCATCGGTCCCAGAAAGGTTGAGGTCGACATGGCGGCCGAGGAGCTGTCGCCGATGGTCAATGTTGAGTGTGCGGCCGTCGTTCGCGAAAGTCTGGAATATTCGGCATGAAAAAAGGTCGGCGCTCCTGCATTGACGATGTAGCGGTTGCGACCGGACGACATCTCAAACGAAAGGCAGCCGGCGCCGGCCTCGGTCGACAATTCGAGGGGCGGCAGCGAACCCGTATCGGCGATAACGATCGTATCGCTGTTGGAGAGGCGCTGGTATTTGAGTTGTGGCGCATGCCGGAGCGGCTGACCGGCGGTTTCGTCATAGCGTAGCACGGAAAGAAGCCTGTCGGCGGGCAGGGCTCTTGCGCCATTGAACAGCGCCAGCGTTCCCTCTGTATGGCGGAAGAAACGCAGCGCCTGGAACATCCGGTCGATGCTGGTCACAAGCTTTGACGGAGGCGTATGGCCAAGATTGAGATAGGTTTGCCTGAGAGGCAGAAGGTCCGCCAAAAGCGCCAGCGAGGCATGGGGGTTGCGCGAGATATGGCCGCCATCCGGGAGGATTTGTCGGGCGATTTCATTGTCAAGCGCGCGGGCGGCCGATTTGATTCGCGTCGCACTCGCAGGCGTGGCGAGACTGGCCATGGCGAGAGCGATCCGGACACGGAATCGAATCTCGCCATCGGGCGCCGCGCCGGCGATGCGCCGCAGGTACCGGATCTGTAGCGCTATGCTTTTGATAAATCGCTTGTAGAAAGCGCGGTCCATATTCTTGAGAATGATCGGCGAATGAGACAACCAGGCGATCAGCCGCTGCGCGGTGACGTCAGGATCCCAGGCGACGCCGGATTGCCGGCGTCCGAACAGGCTGATCCAGTCCTCCGCCAAAAGCCGGGCGTCCTGATAGGCGGCGTCGCTGTCTGCCGCACGCAGGTGCCGGAGCCAGCGGAATCCGTGCAGGGCGGCGTCGAATCCCGGCGTCGGTCCGTCCAGTTCGAAAGGAGAAACGCCTTCGCACACGAGAATGCGCCCGGCGAGAGGAAACCTGCCAAGATGAAACTCTTCGGCGATGTAAGGGTCGGCGATCCGTAGATCGGTAGGCGCGACGATCAGTCGGTCTGGCGCGGAGGCGAAATGGAAAGGGACGACACGACTGGGCGATGCTCGCCGTGACAGTCGTCGCAAGCTTTCACGCAGATACAAAGGGTAGTATTGCCAGTACAACGCAGCCGCCAAAAGACCATTTCCAAACGCCCGACACGAAGTCCATTCGCGCGACTATAACACAACAGTCAAGCACAGGCAGGGTATAATTTGACTGTTAACACGTAGCTTTATCGCATCAAAATACTGGCAAAAAAGCCATCCAGTCCGGCGTAGGCCGGGTCCGGATCGGGAAGCATGTCGGGCGTCGTTCTCAGATCGCCTTCGGACGTGATTGCTTGGTCAAGACCTGGGATGAGAGTCGGTTCCACAGCTTTTCGGTCTACCTCCGGGTGGGATTCCAGAATAGCCGACACGACATCTTCGCCTTCTTCCTTTGCGAGCGAACAATTGGAAAAAACGACCATTCCGCCCGGTCGAACCAGCGTCAGCGCCCGCGCAAGCATGCGTTCCTGTAGATACGCAAGTTTGGCGACATCGGATGGAGATTTCGTCCATGGGATATCCGGATGACGACGGATCGTGCCGGTCGACGAGCAGGGCGCATCGAGCAACACGGCGTCGAAAGCCTCACCGGGTTGCCATTCGAAGAGATCTGCATGGACGCACTCGGCGTTGAGCTTCAGCCTTTTCAGATTCTCATCGAGCCTTTTCAGGCGATTTGCCGAAAAATCGAGCGCTGTTACCGAAGCCCCGGCGAGCGCCAGTTGCGCGGTCTTGCCGCCTGGCGCCGCGCACAGATCAGCGACGCGCCATCCGGATATGTCGCCGAAGAGCCGCGCCGGTATGGAGGCCGCTGCATCCTGGACCCACCATTCGCCATCTGCGAAACCCTCAAGGTCGGTGATTGGTCCGTCCACATGTCCGAGACGCACTGATCCGGTCGACGTCACGCGGCCGCCCAGCCTCGCCGCCCAGCCTTCAGCGTCGTTCTTGACTGTAAGGTCTATTGCAGGAGGATGACGATGCGCCACGAAGATCGCGGACGCGCGTTCCGGATAGGCAGACTCTACGAGTTCGCCAAGCCATGCGGGCGCATTGGTTACCCGGCTTTGCAATTGCGGAAGCTCTTCGTCTTTTTGCCGTATCATCTGACGGAGGAGCGCATTCACGAAGGCGACGAAACGACGGTTGCGCGGATCGCCGCGCGCCATCTCAACAGCGATGTTGACTGCGGCGTGCGCGGGAATGTCGAGAAACAGGATCTGGGCCGCGGCAACGCGCAGCGTGTGTCTAAGTGCTACCGCCCCTCCTGGCAGGGGTCGGGTGACAAGGCAATCGATGAATGCGTCGATTATCGGAAGATTGCGCAAGGCGGCCTGAAGGATCGCCCGCACCAGGGATCGGTCCTGCTCGGAAAGCGCCCGCCAGGCGGGATTGCCATTGCCCGGATCGAGCAGCCCGTCCATGGAGGCGCATCTGTCGACGATAGCTGAAAGCAGTTTGGCTGCAACCAGCCGTGAGCCAAGGCCCGGAACCGGTTTGCGGTTTCCTTCGGAGCTTTTACGGGAGCGATGTTTTTGCTTAGACGCTGGCGTCAAGACCAAGGCCCCTTGGGACGCGGGTTACCCGGATTTCGTCCCCATGGACCTGAAGAGGCGCCGACGTCTGCGGGACTGCGTTCATCGGGAAAGTCTGCCCGGCTGGAAAATTCGCCCGCCATCTGACGCAACGCGGCTATGCGGCTTTCCGTGGGCGGATGGGTAGTGAAGAGACTATCCATGCGCAAACCGGCGAGCGGATTGATGATGAACATGTGGGCTGTCGCGGGATTACGCTCGGCGTCGTCGTTGACGATGTTCTTCGCTGCGCCGGCGATTTTCCCGAGCGCGGAAGCAAGCCACATCGGATTGCCGCAGATTTCGGCGCCGCCGCGATCGGCGGAATATTCGCGCGTCCGGCTTATGGCCATTTGCACCATCGCGGCGGCGACCGGCGCGAGAAACATGGCGAGCAAAGCGCCAATTATGCCGAGCGGATTGTCGCGTCCGCCGCGAAAGAACAGAGCGAAATTACCGAGCATCGCGATTGCGCCCGCGAGCGTTGCGGTAATCGTCATGGTCAGCGTGTCGCGGTGCTTCACATGGGCGAGTTCATGCGCCATCACGCCGGCGACTTCCTCGTGAGTCAGCCGGGCAAGCAGCCCCGTCGTTGCTGCGACCGCGGCGTTGGACGGATTGCGGCCCGTTGCAAAGGCGTTCGGCTGATCGTTCTTGATCAAATAGACCTTCGGCATTGGAAGGTCGGCCCTTTCCGCGAGTTGGCGTACGATGCCGTAATATTCCGGCGCCGAGCGGTCGTCCACTTCCACAGCATGGTGCATGCGCAGCACCATCTTGTCCGCGTTCCAGTAGGAAAACAGATTCATCGCGGCGGCGATCACCAATGCGATCATCATGCCGCCGGAACCGCCGATCAGGTAGCCGACGGCCATGAACAACGCGGTCATGAACGCAAGCAGCATCGCGGTGCGAACAAGATTCATATGGGTTCAACTCCTTCCGCAGTAGTGGTTTTTATCCTATATGATGGGAAGTCTGCCCCGGCAATTCAATGTTGAAAGCAACCGATGACCGTTCCGGAAGAATTCGATAATGCCAGCGAGGCAAGCTCAAAAACAGCCTGCTCGCAAACCGAGGAGCGCGCTCCTGAGGCAAAGCGATCGGAGAAGGATCTTCCACAAGCCGCAAGGCGGGCTTTGCTTGAAGCGGAAGAACGCAGACGCAACAGCGACACACCGCGTTCGCAACGGGAATTGGGCGGACGCGGCGGCAAGGATCCGGCGCGTTTTGGAGACTGGGAAATCAAGGGACGCGCTATAGACTTCTGAGTTGAGATAGCCGTCTTTCCAATTTTACTAAAATTCGAGTTCTCGACTTAAATCGACGTCAATTCATCACCTGTATACCACTGAGGCCGCTTGCTGTGTATTTGGGACAGTGCGGTTCTGGCATTTCGGTCGCGCAGATGCGATTGCCGGTTCTTGAAGGTCGGACACAGGTCAATGAAAACAGCAAAAGCGCTCCTGCTCTGGCGGTCATTCGCCAAGGACGAACGCGGCAATTTCGCGATGATATTCGCCTTCGCCATTCTGGCTATCTTCCTCTCTGCGGGACTGGCCGTGGATCTGGCGCGAAACCTTTCCGAAAAGACGCAAATCAACAATGCTCTGGACGCGGCCACGCTGGCGACTGCGCGGGCTTTGGCGGTTGGCGATATCGAGAAAGAGGATGCGGAGTCGTATCTCAAGTCCATATTCGCCGCCAATCTCGGTCTTGATGACCTGACGGCCGGCCAGTACGAGGTCGTTGACGTGGATATCGACGATGTCAACCAGGAAGTAACGGCGATCGCCAAAACCGATCAGAACCTGACCTTCATGGGAACCGCGAACCGCAAGAACACTCAGGTCGTCTCTGCGGATTCGGCCGCTTCCTATGGCATGTCCGATATTGAGGTTGCGATGGTGCTGGACATCACCGGCTCGATGGGCGGAAGCAAGATTTCCGCGCTCCGTAACGCGGCGAAGCTTGGCGTCAAGGAATTGTTGGCGATGAACACCGATACGGACGAAAATGTACGCATCAGCCTGATCCCCTACAGCGACGCAGTCAACGCGGGTTATCTGGCGAAGTATGTTTTTCCCGACTTCTGGCTGCCCAAGACCAAGGCGCCTGTTTTCAATGCGGCTCTGTATGCGGAAACGGGCCTCGGATTCGATCCCTATTCTTTCAAAGAAACGATGAGCAACGGCATCGACGAGGACGACGTCGAGGAATTTTATGAGGCGAAAAGAAACGGATCGGCGCCGGACGATTGCGCAACCGACCGAAAGGCTCCCAAGGGCGGTGGAACGTCCTATCAGTATTCCGACGCCAATCCGTCATACGGTATGATCAGCCGGGACTCGCGGCTACAATTCTGTCCTGCGTCCCCCTTGATGTTGCTCACGAGCAACAAATCGAACCTCGACGCGCGGATTGACGGCCTGATCGCATCGGGTCACACGGCCGGACATATCGGATTGCAATGGGCCTGGTACACCATTTCTCACGACTGGGCCAATTATGTCCCTGAAGAGTCAAGGCCGGCGGTCATTGACGAGGAAACTGCGAAATACATTATTCTCATGACTGATGGCGAATTCAACACGGCCTTTGCCGATATCACGAGTGATATCGAGGATGTTTGCGAAAAATACAAGAAGGGCAAGTGCAGGGAATGGGGCCGGGAAATCGATTTCAATCATGGCAATCAGGGATCGACCTCGCGCGCCCATACGGGCAATCTATGCGACGCAATCAAGGATAAGAAGATCAAGATCTTCACAATTGGCTTCAGCATGAACAACAATACGGCCCTGAATATGCTGAAGGATTGCGCGTCGCCGGACGAAGGCAGCTTCACCTATTATTATGAACCCGACACGGCCAACGAACTGACTGAAACCTACGAAACCATCGCGCGATCGATCCAGTCCCTGCGGCTTGTGAAATAAGTCGGTGCGCGTAGGCTCTCCCTGCAAGGCCCTCCGGAAGCTCCGGATGGCATTTTCATTTTCTTTCGGCTAATGCTCGGTCGGGATTCAAATCCGGCGGGAAGCATATGAGCGCAGACAAGAAAGCGGCGGCGATGATCAGGACGGTTGCGGACACCTTGCAGCCGCATTTCGGAATTCGCCTTTGGAACGGAGAGATAATCGGTCCGACGGATGGCCCATTGCTGGCGGTCAACGATCCGATGGCCATTCGCAAGGTCGCACTGAAGCCGAAGCTTGATTCGATTGTCGAACTCTGGATTTCGGGGCAGGTCGATATCGAGAACGGCACTATCTTCGATCTGGCGGAGAAAGGGCTGAACACCCGCCTGAAAAGGGGCATCAAGGATCTGCCCAAATGGCAGTTGCTGAAGAACGTTCCGTCTATCCTCGTCGGCCGCAATGAAGCCGATTCGGGATTGGCGGGAGAGCGGCCTTTCGAATTTGGTTCGGACAAACAGGCGATTGGCCATCATTACGACGTTTCGAACGACTTCTACCGTCTCTTTCTTGATGAGAACATGGTCTATACCTGCGCCTATTTCAAAGACTTGTCGAACAGTCTCGACACGGCTCAGGTCGACAAGCTGGATCATGTCTGTCGCAAGCTGCGCCTGCAGCCGGGCGAGAAACTTCTCGATATCGGATGCGGTTGGGGATCGCTGCTGATTCATGCGGCGGAAAACTACGGCGTGACGGGACACGGAATCACTTTGTCGGAAGCCCAGATTGACCTCGCTCGCAAACGCGTCGCCGATCGGGGCCTGTCGGACCGGATCACAATCGAACTGACGTCTTACGAAGACGTTCAGGACACATTCGACAAGGTGTCGTCGATCGGCATGTTCGAACATGTCGGAAGCGCCAACTACGACAAATACTTTCATTCGGTCTGGCGCTTGCTCAAGCCTGGCGGGCTTTACATGCATCACGCGATTTCACGCCGCGCCAAGCGCAGCAAGAAAGCGTTCAGACGCAAGAGCGCCGAGCATCTGGCGCTGGTGAAATATATTTTTCCCGGCGGCGAACTCGACCATCTTGGCATGAGCATCGAAAATCTCGAAGGACATGGTTTCGAGGTCCACGATGTGGAAAATTTACGCGAACACTATGGACGCACTTGCCGCCTGTGGGCCGACCGTTTGCATGCGCGTTTCGATGAAGCGATTGCCGAAGTGGGCGCGCCGAAAGCGCGGCTGTGGCTGCTTTATCTGACGGGTTGCGCGCTCGCATTCGAACGCGGCACCGTCCAGATCAATCAGACCCTGGCGCGAAAACGCGCCCGCGGCTCGGCCCCTTCGGGGTTGCCGCCGACGCGCGAGGATCTCTACCGGCTTACGTGACCGGCTGGCTTCATTTCTTGTTCTGGCGATTCTCGATCAGATCGTCGACCACGGCGGGATCCGCCAGCGTTGAGGTGTCGCCGAGCGAGGTAAATTCGTTCTCGGCAATCTTGCGGAGAATGCGCCGCATGATCTTGCCAGAGCGCGTTTTTGGCAGTCCCGGGGCGAACTGGATCTTGTCTGGACTGGCGATCGGACCAATCTCCTCGCGCACATGTTTAACCAGCTCCTTGCGCAGGTCGTCGCTTGCCTCGACGCCGCTCATCGGCGTGACGTAGCAGTAGATGCCCTGCCCCTTGATGTCGTGCGGATAGCCGACCACAGCTGCTTCCGACACGGAATCATGGGAGACCAACGCCGATTCGACCTCAGCGGTGCCCATCCGGTGGCCGGACACGTTGATGACATCGTCGACGCGGCCGGTGATCCAATAGTATCCGTCCTCGTCGCGACGGCAGCCGTCTCCGGTAAAATACTTGCCCTTGTAGGTCGAAAAGTACGTCAGGATGAAGCGCTCGTGGTCGCCATAGACCGTGCGCATCTGGCCAGGCCAGGAATCCACGACGCAAAGATTTCCGTCCACGGCGCCCTCGAGCACTTCGCCTTCGCCGTCGACAATCTGCGGCCGGATGCCGAAGAAGGGTCGGGTGGCGGATCCCGGCTTGAGATCGGTTGCCCCGGGAAGCGGGGTAATCATGATGCCGCCGGTCTCAGTCTGCCACCAGGTGTCGACGATGGGACATTTTCCCTCGCCCACGATGTTGTAATACCACTCCCAGGCTTCCGGATTGATTGGCTCGCCAACAGATCCGAGCGTGCGCAGGGATTTTCGCGAGGTCGACGAGACATGGGAATCGCCTGCGCCCATCAGCGCGCGGATGGCCGTCGGCGCGGTATAGAAGATGTTGACCTGATGCTTGTCGCAGACTTCCCAGAACCGCGCAGGCGTCGGATAGTTTGGAACGCCTTCGAACATCAGGGTCGTGGCGCCGTTGGCGAGAGGTCCGTAGACGATGTAGGAGTGACCCGTCACCCAGCCGATATCGGCTGAACACCAGTAAATGTCGCCTGGATGGTAGTCGAAGACATATTCGTGGGTCATCGAGGCGTAGACGAGATAACCTCCCGTCGTGTGAAGAACGCCCTTCGGCTTGCCGGTCGATCCTGAGGTGTAAAGAATGAAGAGCGGGTCTTCAGCCTTCATCTTCGCCGGCGCGCATTTCGGTTTCGCCTGCCTCATCGCCTCGTCGTAGTCGATATCGCGATCTTCGTACCAGTCGACTTTGCCGTAGGTGCGGCGCACCACCAGCACATTGCGTACCTCGACGCCGTCGCGCGCGGCGTGTTCGACAGCCTTGTCGGTGTTCGCTTTCAGCGGTACGACACGGCCGCCGCGCAGACCTTCGTCGGCGGTGATGATGAAGGTCGAGTTGCAGTCGACGACGCGTCCGGCGAGGGCGTCCGGGGAGAATCCGCCGAAGACGATCGAGTGGATCGCTCCGATCCGGGCGCAGGCCAGCATCGCATAGGCGGCCTCGAGGATCATCGGCATGTAGATGGTGACGCGGTCGCCCTTCTTCACGCCATTGGATTTCATCACATTGGCGAGCCGGCAGACCTGTTCGTAAAGTTCGTTGTAGGTGACCTTTTTGTCTTCATAGGGATTATCGCCTTCCCAGATGATGGCGACCTGGTCTCCACGCTTCTTCAGATGCCGGTCGATGCAATTGTAGGAAACGTTGGTGACGCCGTCCTCGTACCATTTGATCAGCACGTCGCCGGTGAAGCTCGTGTTCTTGACTTTGGTGTACGGCTTGAACCAGTCGATGCGCTTGCCGTGCTTTTTCCAGAACTTCTCCGGATTTTTGATGCTCTGTTGATACCAGTCGAGATAGGTTTCGTTGTCGATCAGAGCGCGTTTCTTGACGGACTTCGGTACTTTATGTGTCTTGGGTTCGAACATACGATCCTCCTTCGCTGTCAGTCTCCGACGGTCGCTCCTGCAGGCGTCCGCCCCCGGTCTTTGTCTCCCCTTAATAGCAGGTGAAACACCGAGGGCAATTAGACAAATGGCCGTGATGGTTCTTCTCTTCGTTGCATTCGGCGCGAAACGTCGTTATATAGCGCGTCAATTCCCGGAAATTGTGGTGATCTACCACGACCCGCTTACCGGAGCGGGCGGACAGGAGAAGTATATTCATGTCACAACAACTGCTTATGCCCAAAGCTACAGCGGTCTGGCTGGTCGACAACACGGCTTTGACCTTCGACCAGATCGCCCAGTTCTGCAAGCTGCATCCGCTGGAAGTCAAGGCGATCGCCGACGGCGAATCGGCGCAGGGCATCAAGGGGCTCGACCCGATCCAGACCGGTCAGCTTTCGCGCGACGAAATCGCTGCGGGCGAAACCGATTCCGGACACAAGCTGAAGCTTTCAAATCCGAAGGTGCATGTTCCCGAACTCAAGCGCAAAGGTCCGCGCTACACACCGGTCTCCAAGCGCCAGGATCGGCCCAACGCCATTTTGTGGCTGGTGCGCAATCATCCGGAGCTGCGCGACGCGCAGATATCGCGTCTGGTTGGCACGACCAAGTCGACAATCGAGCAGATTCGCAATCGCACGCACTGGAATTCGGCCAATTTGACGCCGCTCGACCCGGTGACGCTCGGCCTTTGCACCCAGATCGATCTCGATCTCGAGGTGGAGAAGGCCGCCAGGGAAAGGCCGTCCGAAGTGGTCGCCAAGCCCGACGATACCTTGTTGCCGGCGCAGGAAACCGAGAAGATGGTTTTCGATGCCTCGCCTCCCGCCCCCAGGGAGGAAGAGAAGGAGATCGACGCCGCCGCGGTCTTCGCCAAACTCAGTTCGCTGAAGAGCGACAAGAGCGACGATCAGCCGGAATAATCATAATCATCGGCTCGCATCGAGTCTGTTTGGAACAGCGTCAGCGGCGCGATTCTGCGCAGCGCTGGCGCCTGTCCGGGTTTTCAGACTCGTGGTTGCTTGACTCCCACTCGTGATTTTGGAATCTATTGTAGAACAAAACATGAACAAGTGGACTGACAATGCGACGCGATCAGGCGAAGCAGACGATCGGGATATTACGTGACGCCGTCGCCGGAATTGATCGCCGGCATGCCGGCGTCGGCGGCGCGGCGTGGACGGATGGTTCTGCCGATGGCGGGGTGGGGTTCGGTTTCCCGCCCCTCGACGATGTCTTCGAAGGCGGCTTTCCCGCCCATGCCCTGCACGAGATTCGCTGCCCGCTGACCCGGGATATCAGCGCCGCTACAGGCTTTCTGGCGGCAGTGCTTGTCGCCTGTCTGAAGGACAGACAGGGCCCGGTCGTCTGGATCGCCGATCCGGCGGCGCGCCTGGAAAGCGGCGAGATCTTTCCGGCGGGACTTTCCATGTTCGGCGTCGATCCGTCGCGTTTGCTTGTCATCCATCCTGCGGAATTGAAGTCGGCGCTCTGGGCAAGCGACGAGGCCGCCGGATGCCATGATCTGGCGGCGGTGATCTTCCACCTGCGCGGCAATCCCGGCCTTTGCGACATGACGGCGACGCGTCGCCTGATGATGAAGGCGCGTGACAGCAGGGTCTTCGCCTGCATTCTCAGGCAGGCTGGGGAAGAAGAAGCGAGCGCGGTCGCCACGCGCTGGCGCGTGCAGGCGCGACCGTCGCTTGCCGACGCCATATTCGAAGGGGGCATCGGTCCATTGCGGCTGGACCTTGCCCTCGAACGCAACCGACATGGCCGGACGGGGCAATGGGCCATTGTATGGAATCACCGGAGTCGCCGCTTTGAACAGGTCCCAACGCATTTTGTCGATCGCCCTGCCCTGCCTTTCGATCGATCGCATGGCGCGCCGCAAAAGGGGCAGGTCGTGGCGCTTGACCGGGCGTCCTGACGTCCCGCCGCTCGCCGCCATTTCCAGGATCAGGAACGCCCAGCGCATCGTCGCCGTCGAGGAAGAGGGTGAGCGGGCGGGGCTGCGTGGCGGCCAGAGCCTGAGCGACGCCCGGGCGCTGGCGCCTGATCTCGACAGTTTCGACCATGATGCGGAGGCCGACATGGCCCTGCTCACATCGGTCGCCATATGGTGTGACCGCTACACGCCGCTGGTCGCGATCGATCAGCCGTCGGATGCGATTGCCGGCGGTTGCGGCGGCCTTTTCCTGGACATTTCCGGCTGCGTTCATCTCTTCGGCGGCGAGCAGGCCATGCTCGACGACGTGACCGCCCGTCTGCGTGGCGCAGGATTTGCCGCCCAGGCGGCGATCGCCGACACGGCCGGGGCGGCCTGGGCGGCCGCGCGCTATGGAGACAGGCGGATCGTAGAGCCGGGCGACCAGCTGACCGCCCTCGGCGGCCTGCCGCTCGCCGCGCTCCGGCTCGATCCCGACTGCATCGACATGCTGGGCAAGCTCGGCCTGCGCACGATCGGCTGTATCGCGGATTTGCCCCGGGCGCCGCTTGCCGCCCGCTTCGGCGCTCAGCTCTTGCGACGGCTCGACCAGGCGCTCGGCCGCGAGGAGGAGGTCATTCAGCCACGGCTGCCGACGGCGGAATTGTCGTCGGAGAAGATCTTCGCCGAGCCGATCGCCCTGCAGGAGGACATCGAACGGACGATCGGTCTGCTCGCCGCCAATTTGCAGCCTTTGATGGATGCGAGACAGGTCGGCGCCCGCCGGCTCGAATTGCGGCTCTTCCGGGTGGACGGCAAGGTCGCCGCGATCGAGGTCCGGTCCGCTGGCCCGGTTCGCACGCCCGATCGCATCCAGATGTTGTTTCGCGAGCGAATCGCCGGTTTCCACGAGGATCTCGACGCTGGGTTCGGCTTCGACCTGATCCGGCTGAATGTTCTGGAAAGCCAGGAACGGCTGGCTCGGCAGGACGATCTCGTCGCGGGCGGGGATGCGCATGAGGCCTTCGACAGCCTGGTCGACCGGCTGGGCGCCCGCCTCGGCGTCGATCGCGTGCTGCGCTTCGCCTCAGCCGACACGCATATTCCCGAACGCAGTTTCGGTCTTGTTTCGGCCGCAGGAGATCGTCCGGACAGCTCCGGTTTTGCGGTCGCCGCCGAGGCGCCCTGCGTTCTCACACGGCCGCTTCTGCTGTTCGATCGCCCGGAGCCTGTCGAGGCAATCGCCGAAGCTCCGGACGGACCGCCGGTCCGTTTCCGCTGGCGCAGGGCGGTCTACCGCATCGTGCGTTCGGAAGGGCCGGAACGGATTGGCGCGCAATGGTGGCTGGAAGGCCGCGGCGGCCGGAGCCGCGACTATTATCGCGTGGAGGATGACGAAGGCCATCGCTTCTGGATATTTCGGCACGGCCTTTTCGGGAGCGAGACCACCCATCCGAAATGGTACATGCATGGCTTGTTTGCATGACTGCTCCCCGATACGCCGAACTCGCCGTGACGACGAATTTCTCCTTCCTGCGCGGCGCCTCGCATCCGGAGGAGATGGTGGCCGAAGCCGCGAGACTTGGTCTTGCGGGGGTAAGCGTGACGGACCGCAATTCGCTGGCCGGCGTCGTGCGCGGTCACATGGCGGCGAAGGAGGCGGGCATTGCCTATGCGCCCGGTTGCAGGTTGGTGTTTTCCGACGGAACGCCGGATATCCTCGTCTGGCCTGAGGATCGATCGGCCCATGGCCGTTTGTGCGAACTTCTGACGGCCGGCAAGCGGCGCGCGCCGAAAGGCGAATGCCATCTCGGTCTTGATGATCTCGCCGCCCATGGAAAAGGCCTCGTCATGGCGGTTATGGCGCCGCAGACCCTGCCGCAGCGCGAGCCGGTGGCGCTCGAATATCTGAGAGACTGCTTCGGGGATTATGTTCATCTCGCGGCCTCGCGGCGTTTTGCGGAATACGACCAGCGTTGTCTTGCGGGGCTTGGCGCGATGGCGAAACGCACGGGCGCGCCGCTGCTCGCCATCGGGGATGTGCTCTATCACCGGCCCGAACGCCGCTTTCTGCAGGACGTGGTGAGCTGCATTCGCGAACATGTTTCGCTGCGTGAAGCCGGCCGGATGCTGGAGCCCAATGCCGAGCGGCATTTGCGCGACGCCGCGGAAATGACGCGTCTTTTCAAGGGGTACGAAGAAGCGGTCGCCCGCACGGTGGAAGTATTCAGCCGGCTATATTTCTCTGTGGATGATTTGAAATACCAGTATCCGGACGAACCGACCGGTAGCCCGTTGCCGCCGCAGAAGACGTTGGAAAAGCTCACGGCGGAAGGCCTCGCGCAGCGTTATCCGCACGGCGCGCCTCGGAAAGTTTTGAAGGCGATCGACCATGAGCTGGATCTGATAGGGCGGCTGGAATACGCCCCCTACTTTCTCACGGTCTACGACATCGTTCGCTTCGCCAGAAGTCAGAACATCCTGTGTCAAGGGCGTGGTTCGGCCGCCAATTCCGCCGTCTGCTATTGTCTCGGCATTACCGAGGTGGATCCGGAGAAGACGGATCTTCTGTTCGAGCGTTTCATTTCGGAAGAACGCAACGAGCCGCCGGATATCGACGTCGATTTCGAGCATGAACGGCGCGAGGAGGTAATCCAGTATATCTACGACAAATACGGACGGGAGCATGCGGGACTGGCCGCTACGGTTGTCAGCTATCGCGGGCGATCGGCGGTCCGCGAGGTCGGCAAGGTCTTTGGTCTGTCGGACGACACGATCACGGCGATCAGCGGCACCCGATGGGGCTCGTCATCCTCGAAGCTGGGCGAGGAGGACGCCCGCCGGGCCGGCCTTGATCCGGGCGACCGGCATCTCATGCAGGCGCTCGACCTCGCCTCCCAGCTCATTGGATTTCCGCGGCACCTGTCGCAGCATGTCGGCGGCTTCGTAATTACGCGCGACCGGTTGAGTTCGGTCATTCCCATCGAGAATGCCGCGATGGAGGGGCGCACTGTCGTCGAGTGGGACAAGGACGACCTGGAATGCGCCGGCATCCTCAAGATCGACGTGCTGGCGCTCGGTATGCTGAGCTGCGTGCGCAAGGCTTTCGAATTGCTCAGGGACCATTACGGGAGGCAAGAGACCCTGGCGTCGCTCCCGGATGGCGACAGGCGCGTCTACGACATGATCTGCGAGGCCGATACGGTGGGCGTTTTCCAGATCGAGAGCCGCGCCCAGATGTCGATGCTGCCGCGGCTGCGTCCGCGCTGCTATTATGACCTCGTCATCGAAGTGGCCATTGTCCGGCCGGGGCCGATCCAGGGCGATATGGTGCATCCTTATCTGCGCCGTCGCCAGGGCAAGGAAAAGGTCACCTATCCCAAGAAGGAGCTGGAAGGCGTTCTCGCCAAGACGCTGGGCGTACCGCTTTTTCAGGAGCAGGCCATGAACATCGCCATCGTGGCCGCCGGTTTCACGCCCGGCGAAGCCGACAAGCTCAGGCGCGCCATGGCGACCTTCCGGCGGGTGGGCACCATTCACTCCTTCCGCGCCAAGATGGTGGAGGGGATGGTCGCCAACGGCTACGAACAGGACTTCGCCGAGCATTGCTTCAGCCAGATCGAAGGCTTCGGTGAATACGGGTTTCCGGAAAGCCATGCGGCGAGCTTCGCCCTGCTCGTCTATGTCTCATGCTGGCTGAAATGCTATTATCCGGATGTCTTTTGCGCTGCGATCCTCAACGCCCAGCCGATGGGCTTCTACGCGCCGGCCCAGCTCATTCGCGACGCCCGCGAGCACGGGGTCGCAATGCGCGGCGTCGACGTCAATCATTCCGACTGGCTGTCGACGCTTGAAGCCTGTACGCCGGCGGAACTGGAAGCGGCGCCGGGCGCCGTGGCGCGCCGTTTCGCAGTAATGAAGGGGGTGATGAAACACACCCATGCGGTGCGCCTCGGACTTCACCAGATCAAGGGATTCGGCGAGGAAAACGCGACCATGCTAATCGATAACAGGGGCCGGGGCTATGACAGCGTGCGGGATTTGTGGATGCGTTCCGGCTTGCCCCGGCGCGCCATCCAGCTGCTTGCCGAAGCGGACGCCTTTTCTTCGCTCGGGCTCAGCCGTCGCGATGCGCTGTGGGCGGTGCGGGCGCTGGATCCGCTGGGCGCAGCCGAACGGTTGCCACTTTTTGCAATGAGCGGACAAAATAAATTGCAAAAAGAAAGTGAAATAATATTGCCGCCCATGCCGCTCGGTGAACAGGTTCTCAATGACTATCGCAGCCTTACCTATTCGCTGCGCGCCCATCCGGTTTCCTTCGTGCGCCCGGTTCTGGAGCGAAAGGGCTATCGCCGCAACGGGGATTTGCAGGACGTCGCCCCCGGGCGTTTCGTTACGGTCGCCGGGCTGGTGCTGGTGCGGCAGCGGCCCGGTTCGGCCAATGGCGTCGTCTTCGAGACCATCGAGGATGAAACCGGCGTCGCCAACGCCATCGTCTGGCCGAAAGTGTTCGAACGCTATCGCACGATCGTGCTCGGCAGCCGCTTCGTCGGCATTTGCGGGCCGTTGCAATCACAGGACGGGGTCATCCATGTCGTCGCCCGGCAGTTGCTGGATCTTACGCCGCTTCTCGCGCCGCTCGCTGATCTGAACCAGCCTGTCGACGGACTTGCCCGGGCTGACGAGGTTCGCAGGCAGCAACCGCCCCGCAAGACCCCGCGTGGTATAATGATACGGGAGCGCGTCGCCGGCGCAGGCTCATCGACAGACCTGCAACAGGCGCCAAATCGGTCGATCCTGCCGAAGGGGCGGAATTTTCACTGACCGCCGGCGTCGGGCGGCGGCGAGGGTCGCGTCAGGATGAAAAGACCCATCACAATCAGCACGCCGACCTGAATCGCGATGATCCAGCTTGTGACGCCGACGGCGAAGCTGATTGCCAGAACGGCGGCCATCGCGACGATGGACAGCCGCTTGCCGCGGAGAGAAATGGCGCGATGATCGCGCCAATCGCGGATCGGGGGTCCGAAGCGCGGATGGTTGACCAGCCAGTCATGTAGCCGGTCCGAACTGCGGGCAAAGCAGTACGCCGACAGGATCAGAAACGGCGTGGTCGGGACAAGCGGCAGCACGACGCCGGCTATGCCGGCGCCAAAACTCAGAAAGCCGGCCGCAAGCCAGAAATAACGCAGCACCGGGCCGGAAGCCGTCATCCCGTAAGAGACCGCGCGACTTCACATATGGAATTCAAGGCGATGTCGATGTCCTGCTCCTCCATTTCGAACTGGCCGGCGACGAAACGAATGGCCAGCTTTTCATCAAACATGGTCTGGGTGAGGTAGATGCGGCCGTCATCGTTGATGGCCTCGACAAGCTGTCGGTTCAGAGTGTTGAGATCGCCTTCATAGTCGGGCGGCGCATATCGGAACGAAAACAATGAAAGCATGGGTTCCGTCACAATCTCGAAATCCGGTTCGGCGGTGAGGCGCCCGGCCAGCCATTCGGACCAGCGCACATGATCACGGATACGCCGGCGCAGGCCTTCCAAACCGTAGGCGCGCAAGAGAAACCAGACCTTCAGGGCCCGGAACCGCCGGCCCAACGGCACCGACCATTCGCTGAAATTGACGAAGCCATCCTTGCCATAGGTCTTCAGAAATTCCGGATGGATCGCGAGGGTCTTCACCAGCATTTCCGGGTCGCGCAGGAAATGGGCGGAACATTCCATGGAGGCGCCAAGCCATTTGTGCGGATTGAAGACGATGCTGTCGGCGGCCTCGACGCCAGCCCAGTAATGACGAAATTCCGGGCAAATCATCGCCGATCCCGCCCAGGCGGCGTCGACATGGGTATAGAGGTCCTCCCTTTCTGCGATGGCGCAAAGCGCTCCAACGTCGTCGATCGCGCCGATCGACGTGCCGCCGACACATATCACTAGGCCGGCGGGAACGTATCCCGCCGCTCGATCCTCAGCGATCGCGCGTTCGAGAGCGGCGACATCCATGGACAGATCGTCCCGCAACGGAATATGCACGAGATTGTCTTGCCCCATGCCGGAGACCCACATGGCCTTATCGACCGATGTGTGCGTTCCCTCGGAAGCGTAGACGCGCAGCCGCTCACGACCAAATAGTCCCGTTTGGTTGCCGTTCCAGCCGAGCGCCCTTTCCCGCATGGTCAGAACGGCGCAGAGCGTCGCCGTAGAAGCCGTGTCCTGAAAAGTTCCCTGAAAGACCTCGGGCAGGCCTATGGCCTGGCGAAGCCAGTCGATCATCGCGATTTCAAGCTCCGTGGCTGCAGGCGATGTCTGCCAAAGCATGCATTGCGCAGCCATCGCGCCGGCCAGCTGTTCTGCGATGATGGCTGCAGGCGCGGCGTTGCTCTGAAAATAGGCGAAAAAACGCGGATGCTGCCAGTGCGTCATCCCGTCCGGAATGATGCGCTCGAAATCGGCGAAGATATCCTCCATGGCGTGCGCCTCCTCCGGAGGACCGGCTTCGATCAGCTTGCCGATTGCGCCCGGCTGAAGGCGTGGGCGCACGGGCCGCTTGTCGATCCCGTCATGATAATCGGCGGACCAGTCGCTTGCCCGGTGCGACCATTTTCGAAACTCGCTCTTGTCCATCTCATCGTTTCCTCTTTGTCGCGGACGTTAGTCAGTGTCGTCGGGAATTGAAACCGAAGAAATCGCCGCGCCTGAAAGCGGACCATCGAACGGGCTGTTTTACCAACAGGATGCAAAGAGTTTTGCGGCAGCGCACAAAGGGTGCTACCAATAGAAAATCAGCAAGTTGGAAGGTCTGGAATTCGTTGACGGTCGCAGCAGGCAAGGAAGGGCGGGCGAACCCAAAAATCGAAGGGAACGGCAGCGGCAGCGTTTCGGCCCGTCTCAACGAAAGCCTGCGCCAGATGCTGAGCTCTATCTATCCGGATTATGATGTTGGAGAACTGACGAACGCGGTCATTTCAGCCTATTGGAGCGGTGAATCGCGTCCAAGACGGCGCGGTCGAGTGGCCGGCAACACAATCTGGAGCGAGAAGGACACGTACGTCATCACCTATGGCAACAGCCTTGTCGATGGCGAACACAAGCCTCTGGATCTGCTCTACGATTTTTTGAATCGCTATCTGAAGGGAACGATCAAGGGCGTACATATCCTTCCCTATTTTCCCTTCACCTCCGATGACGGTTTTGCGGTTACCGACTACTACACGGTCAACAGCGCTCTCGGCGCCTGGGAGGATATCCAGCGCATTGCCGGCAAATTTCGACTGATGTCGGACCTCGTCCTCAATCACTGTTCCAGCCAAAGCGTCTGGTTCAGCGAATATCTACAGGCTCACGAGCCATACGACCGCTATTTCTTCGAGGCAGATCCAACGGATGACCTCGCCAACGTTGTGCGCCCGCGTGCCCATCCGCTGCTTCGCGAAGTCGAAACCGCGAATGGTTCGAAGCATGTGTGGTGCACTTTCAGCCACGACCAGATCGATTTCGACTTCTCGAATCCGGAAGTTCTTCTCGAGTTCCTGCGTATCATGCGTTTTCACGTCGACAGGGGCGTGCGCACGATTCGGCTCGACGCCGTCGCTTTCATCTGGAAGGAAATCGGCACGTCTTGCATTCACCTGCGCCAGACGCATGAAATCGTCCGGTTGATGCGCTTGCTTGCCGATTACAGCGATGAAGCGGTGGTGCTGATCACCGAGACGAACGTGCCGAATATCGAGAATCTCAGCTATTTCGGCAATCGCAACGAAGCCCACGCGATTTACAATTTTTCGCTGCCGCCCCTGATCCTGCAAGCGCTTCTGACCGGCAAATCATCGCATCTCAATGCATGGCAGATGGCGATGCCGCCGGCGCAACGCGGCTGTTGCTATTTCAACTTCACAGCCTCACATGACGGAATCGGATTACGGCCGGCCGAAGGCCTCCTGAGCGATGAAGAAATCGCGGAAATGATCGATGCGGTGACGGGCTTCGGAGGCAAGGTCAGCATGCGGCGAATGCCGAACGGAAAAGACCGGCCCTACGAGATGAATGTCTCGCTCTATGACGCCATGAAGGGAACCTGCGAGGGCGAGGACGACTACAATCTGGAGCGCTTCCTGTGCAGCCAGGCGATTGCAATGGCTCTGGAAGGCATTCCCGCGTTCTACATCCATTCTCTTCTCGCCACGCCGAATGATATTTCAGGCGTCGAAAAAACGGGAATCAATCGCGCCATCAACCGACATCGCTGGAACTATCCGGAATTGCAGCAGAAACTCGCTGACGGAACCTCCCGTCAGGCAATCGCCTTCAACCATATCAAACGCATGATTGGCATCCGGATCCGCCAGCCGGCGTTTCATCCAAACGCCACACAGTTCACTCTACAGCTGGGCGAGCAACTTTTTGGCTTTTGGCGTCAAAGCACGGACCGGGAGCAGAGCATTTTTGCAATTCATAATGTTTCCGACAAGACCGTAACTATTCCCTCCATGTCGCTGAACCTGATTGGCGGAGCCGACTGGAATGACCTGCTTTCGGGTGAGCCGGTGCGCGCTTTCACCGGTGAAATCGAGTTCGCGCCTTATCAATGCCGCTGGATCACGAACGGTTCCGCCTGATGCGTCCAGTCATTGTTTTCAGTGATCTGGACGGCACGTTGCTGGATCATGAAACATACAGTTTTGAAGCCGCACTGCCGGCCCTGTCG
This sequence comes from Hoeflea sp. CAU 1731, assembly GCF_039888615.1. Taxonomy (NCBI): domain Bacteria; kingdom Pseudomonadati; phylum Pseudomonadota; class Alphaproteobacteria; order Hyphomicrobiales; family Rhizobiaceae; genus Hoeflea; species Hoeflea sp. CAU 1731. The sequence goes on from NZ_JBDQQS010000013.1 coordinate 104,494, forward strand.
CGGTTGAAAAATCTATATATTCCGCTCGTTCTTGCCTCCAGCAAGACAGCTGCGGAGATTGCACCGCTGCGGGCTGCAATGGGTTTTGCGCATTGTCCAGCCATTGTGGAAAACGGCGCGGGCGTGCTGCCGCCGGATTGCGGGGCGGATGACGCCGGGACAACCCATGAAAGGCTTGTCGCTGCGCTCGACGCCTTGCCCGCAGAGCTTCGATCCTGCTTCACGGGGTTTTCTGACTGGGACGTCTCCGAGATTGCCGCCACAACCGGCCTCGACCGGAGTTCGGCAGAACGCGCGCGCAAGCGATCCTTCTCCGAGCCGGGACTATGGACTGGAACCGAAGCGCAATTGGAGGCGTTTCGGAGCAGGCTTTTGCAATCGGGAATCATCATTCAGAAAGGTGGCCGTTTCCATACGCTTTCCTTTGGCGGTAACAAGGCGGATCGGCTTGGCGAAATAAGCTTGCAATTTGAAAGTGAGAAAGGATCCCGTCCGTTCTGTTTGGCTCTGGGCGATGCGCCAAATGACATTGCGATGTTGGAGACGGCGGATTGCGGCGTCATAATTCCTAATCCGGGGCACAGCGGAATCCCTGAATTAGCCGGCGAAATGAATGGTCGGGTCAAACGCGCCAGATTTCCGGGACCGAAAGGCTGGAACGACAGTGTTCTGTCGTGTATCGATGAAATTGAGAAGAACGGGACGTGAAGCATGGGTGACTTCCACCAGAACGGAAGCGTGGCGACGCTGCATAATCTTACGCGGACGCCAGTCGAGGAACTGGAGCGACAACTCAAGCTCTTTACGGGAACACGCAAGATAACGCTTATCCTGCCTTCGCTGTTTTCTGAACTCGAAGGCCCTGCGCTGTCCAACATTGTCGATGAGTTGTCGGGCGCGCAATATATCAACCACGTCGTCATCGGACTGGACCGGGCCGACAAGGACCAGTTCGCCTACGCCCGGGAGTACTTTTCCCGGCTACCCCAGCGCCACGATATCCTGTGGCATGACGGGCCGCGTTTGCAGGCGATCGACAAGGAACTTTCGGACGCCGATCTGGCGCCGCTTGAACCTGGCAAGGGCCGCAATGTCTGGTATTGCATCGGCTATACGCTCGCCAGCCGCAACTCGGACGTCGTTGCGCTGCACGACTGTGATATCGTCACCTACAGCCGCGAGATGCTGGCGCGACTTGTTTATCCGGTCGCCAATCCCGCCTTTCCCTATCAATTCTGCAAGGGTTTTTACCCGCGCATAGCTGACGGCAAGCTGAACGGGCGCGTATCCCGCCTGCTTGTCACGCCGCTTCTGTTGGCGCTGCAGCGGGTAAGCGGGCATCACGAATATGTCGATTACCTTCAGGGTTTTCGCTATCCGCTCGCAGGGGAGTTCGCCATGCGCACGGCGATCCTGCCGGATATCCGGATCCCCTCAGACTGGGGGCTGGAAATCGGCGTTCTGTCGGAGGTCTGGCGCAATCTGAGCAAGCGACTCGTGTGCCAGGTCGATATTTCCGACGCCTATGATCACAAGCATCAGCCGCTATCGCAGGATGATCCGCATCGCGGGTTGTCGCGCATGTCGACCGATATCTGCAAGGCGCTGTTTCGCAAGCTGGCGACCGACGGTATGATCTTCAGCCAGGAGACGTTCCGCACCCTCAAGGCGACCTATTACCGAACCGCGCTCGACCTGATCGAGATGTATTACAACGATGCGGTGATCAATGGACTTTATGTCGACCGGCATATCGAGGAGGCAGCCGTGGAACTGTTCGCGGGCAACATTGTCGAGGCCGGCCACACATTCCTTGAAAACCCGATGGAAACTCCTTTCATTCCAAACTGGAGCCGCGTCCAGGCGGCCAACCCGGATCTTGTGCGCAAGCTCGAAGAAGCGGTCAGGGCGGACAACAGTTAAGCCGCCTGTCATCCCGGGTGGCAAGCCAATACCTGGCGTCGGGCTCTCGTGCTTGGGGGCGCCAGCTTGTCGTAACGGAGGCGTAACGATGTGCGAGATCCTTGTTCTGACCGAACGGGAACTGAAAAAGTGCATGGTTCTGGACCGCGATGCGAGTGATATCGTCGAGCACGCATTTGCGAAGCTGGCCTCCGGGACTGTCGTCATGCCGCCGGTCCTGTCGATGGACCTTCCCCAGGCGCACGGCGAGGTGGATATAAAGACAGCTTATATTCCGGGCTTAGAGGATTTCGCCGTCAAGATAAGTCCCGGATTCTTCGACAATCCGTCGCTCGGATTGCCGAGCCTCAACGGCATGATGGTGCTGCTCAACGCCAAGACCGGTCTCGTCGACGCGGTGCTTCTCGACAATGGTTATCTGACCGATCTCCGCACGGCTGCGGCTGGCGCCGTGGCGTCGCGTCATCTCGCTCCGGAAACCGTCACGACAGCCGCGGTCTTCGGCACAGGAGTCCAGGCCCGTTTGCAAATCGAGGCGGCTCATCTGGAGCGCGCCTTTGAACGCGTGCTTGTCTGGGGGCGTGACCGGGAAAAGGCGGAACGTTGCGCCGAAGATATCCGGAAAGCGCTTGGAATTGAGGCGATCGCGGAGGACAATCCGGCGGAAGCCGTCGCCGAAAGCCAGCTGGTCATCACGACAACTCCGGCGCGCGAGCCGATTCTTGCCGCGGAATGGCTGCACCCCGGCCTGCATGTCACCGCTATGGGATCCGATCAGGCCGGCAAGAACGAAGTTCAGCCGGAAGCGCTGGCCGCAGCCGACCTTTATGTCTGCGACAGGCTCAGCCAATGCGCAAAGCTCGGCGAATTGCGCGCCGCTCGCGCCGCCGGCCTGATGATGGATGTTACGCCGCCGGAACTCGGGCAGATCATAGATGGTTCGCGGCCGGGCCGGGTTTCGGCCGACGCCATCACCATTTGCGATCTTACCGGCACGGGCGCTCAGGATACGGCGATTGCGACGATCGCGCTAGCACGCGCGCGCGCCACCGATCTCGGCTCCGTGATCAGGCAGGACCAGACGCGATGCTGAGACTCGATTCCATAGACCTCAAAATACTCGCCGTGTTGCAAAAGGAAGGTCGAATCACCAAGGCCGCGCTCGCTGATCGGGTCAATCTCACTACCACGCCGTGCTGGGAACGTCTCAAGCGTCTTGAGAAAGCCGGCGTGATTTCGGGATACGGCGCGCGGCTGTCATTGAAGGCGCTTGGTCCGGCATCGGTCATTTTCATGGCGGCTGAGATAGAGAACCACCGCAGCGAGGATTTCCGGCGCTTCGAGCAGGCGATTCTCGACAATGATTTCGTGACCGGTTGTTGGGCTGTCGGCGGCGGCATCGACTATCTTCTCAGAATCGTCGCCAAGGATGTCGAAGCCTACCAGCGGATGGTCGATGAGATGCTGTCTTCGGACATCGGCCTCAAGCGCTACTACAGCTACATCATGACGAAGGCGATCAAGGAGGGACCGGACTTTCCGCTCTCCCTGATCGCTGATCCCCGTTAGCGCTCAGAGCCCTGCAGCGACCGTTTGAACCGCGTCGCGCGTGGCTTCCACGATGGCGTCGGCTTCTTGTGTTGTCAGGCACATTGGTGGCGCAAAACCGAGTATATCTCCCTGAGGCATCGCGCGGCCGATAACCTTCGACCGGTCCAACAGGGCGGTTGCGATCGCAGGACCGACCTTGCGAGACGCCTCGAAACGGGCGCCGGTTTCACGATCCTGCACGAATTCCACGGCGGCCATCAACCCTTCGCCCCGAATGTCGCCAACGATCTCGATATCGTCGAGCGCGTCCTTCAGCGCCTGTTTGAAATAGGCGCCCGTGTCACGAGCGTTCGTCACCAGGTCCAGGTCGTCTATCAGTTTCAGGTTGGCGACGCCCGCCGCCGCGCCGATCGGATGGGCCGAATAGGTCCAGCCATGGCCGATGGGCCCAAGCTTGTCGGTCCCGTCCTCGAGAACCTTCCAGACCTTTTCCGAGACGATACTGCCCGAAAGCGGCGCATAGGCGGAGGTCAGGCCCTTGGCGATGGTTATGATGTCCGGGCGTATGCCGTAATGGTCCGATCCAAACATGCTGCCAAGCCGCCCGAAGCCGGTTACAACCTCGTCTGCGATCAGGAGAATGTCATGTTTGCGCAACACCGCCTGGATCGCGTCCCAGTAGCCCGCTGGCGGCGGCACGATTCCGCCGGTCCCGAGAACGGGTTCGCCGATAAACGCGGCGATGGTGTCAGCGCCTTCCTTTTCGATCAGCGCTTCGAGGCTTGCGGCGCATTGCGCGACGAAGTCCGCCTCCGACTGGCTGCGATCATTGCGGTGAAAGTAGTAAGGCGCATCGGTGTGGATGACCTGTGACAAAGGCAGGTCGAACTGGTTGTGGAAGAGTTCGAGGCCGGTCAGCGAACCGGTCATCAGGCCCGAGCCATGGTAACCCCGCCAGCGCGAAATGATTTTCTTTTTCTCCGAACGGCCGAGCACGTTGTTGTAATACCAGACAAGCTTGACATTGGTTTCGTTGGCGTCCGAACCGGAAAGGCCGAAATAGACTTTCGACATTCCTTCCGGCGCGCGATCGATAACCATCTTCGCCAGGGTGATCGAGGCTTCCGTCCCGTGGCCCACATAGGCGTGATAATAGGCAAGCTCTCTCGCCTGTTCCGCAATTGCGTCAGCGATTTCCGATCGACCATAGCCGACATTCACGCAATAGAGCCCGGCGAATGCATCCAGCAGCCGGTTGCCTTCACGGTCGGTGATGTAGACGCCGTCGCCGGTTTTGACGATACGGTCGGGCAGTTCGCCGCGGGCGAATTGCGCCAGATGCGTGGAGGGATGAAAAAAGGTTTCGCGGTCCCATTCGGCGAGCTGGTCGTTTCGCAACATGTGTCAGTCCTGTCTTTCCGGATTCCATTTTGCGCCGATTGTGCATTGAATCCATCCGGCGATGTCGCCAAATCTTCCTGCTTTTTCAGAATTTCCTTCTGGCAGCGACAGTTTCGCTGTTCTTACGGTTCCGTCGGTGGGCGCCCGATTTGCGGAGCGGTTTGGCCGAATGAATGACCGGTTCGGATTCCGCAGCAAGGTTTCGGGCCTTTATCCTCCGGGCGTAGAGCCGGCCGAGCGGCGCCGCCGTCAAACCGTGCAGAAGCGCGCTGATCCACACGGCGTTGATTGCGATGTAGAGAACAGGTTCGGCGTATCCAGCGTCGATTTGCGGCACCACGAGCAGCGCAAACAGCGCTGTAGCGAGGCCGCGCGGACCAAACCAGCCGAAAAACAGGCGTGTTTCGGGAGACGCATCTGTTCCAATCAGCGATATCCATATCGAAACCGGCCGCACGACGAACAAACTGACCAGCACAATCGCTACCGTCGCGAGGTCAAGATGGGCAAGCGCGGCTGGCAAGAGCGCGAGTCCGAGGAGGAAAAACGCCGCCCAGCTCAGCAATTGACCCTCGCTTTCGGTGAATTCGTAGATGAAGGCGCTTGCGCTCTTGACTATATTGCCAAAGCAGAGGCCGGCGATAAACGCAGCGATGAAACCATTTCCACCAATGAGTGATGCGGCGAAATAGGATGTCATGGCCAGTGACAGCGTGCCAATGCCTTCATAGGGATCGGTGGCGAGACGCTGTCTTTTCGCCCACAGGAGGAGGAAACCGCCGGCGCAACCTATGACAATGCCGGTGAGTGGTCCGAGCGTCAGCTGACGTGTTATGAAGGCGATCCAGTTGACGTCGGCGCGTTCGGTCGCTTCCGCGGCGAGGCTAGCGAAAAGCAGCACTGCGGGCAGGGCTATGCCGTCATTCAGACCGCTTTCGACTGTCAGGGCCCTTCGGGGGCGCTCCGGAATGTCCGGATTGGTCACGACGGATAGTCCCAGGGCGGCGTCCGTCGGGGTGAGGATCGCGGCGACCAGCGCCACGGCGAATACCGGCCAACCGGGGAGGAACAGCAGGGCCGCCAGTGCGCCGAAAAGAATGCAAAGCGGAAGCCCGACGACCAGCATTCGGACCGGCCAGACATGTCGCTGGCGCAAAGCGGACAGGTTGGTCTGAGCCGCGTCCAGGAAAAGCAGCACGATCAGGGCGATTTCGGCCACCAGATGCAGAGCTTCGCGCGCGCCTTCTCCCGACATGACGCCGGTCGAAGCCATGGCCAGGCCGAAGCCGATACACAACATCGGCGCCGTTAAAACGGTCTTCGTCAACCCGTTGGCAACGACCGAAAGCCCGAGAGCGAACAGGCTGACAATTAAAAATCCGACGATCTCGCTTTCAGGCATGGCGCAACGGAACCCGGCTTATCAAGGGCCTGCATACGATATCTTCAAGCGTCGGCAAATCAATAGGCCTCCTTTTGGTGACAGCATGGTTCTCGGATGATCTTATCCGTCTGGACGCCATTTGTCGGGCTGAGGCACGAACGGTATCGAAAATTTTGCCGCTGGCTCATACGAACGGAAACAGTCCTTGGAACTCGAGGAATTGCGCAAACGAACCGTCGTCGCTCTTATCCGCTACGGCGTTCCAGCCAGGCATCGAGTTTCTCCGCCGTGTTCTCGCTGCGGGCAAGCACTGCGAACTGGTCCATCTCTATCGCAAGCCCATCGGCGGTTGTTGTTTCCAGGCCGCCCGACACTGCTCTCAGGATCGATGAGATGGTCAGCGGCTCATGTGCGACAATCGCAAAAGCCAGTTCCATGGCAGCGTCGATCAGGTTGTGGTCGGGAACGATCCGGTTGATCAAGCCGATCATGAGTGCCTGCTCCGGGGAGAATGGCTCTCCCGTCAACAGCAATTCCAGCGCTTGCTTGCGTCCGGCGAGGCGCGGCAGACGCTGCGTTCCGCCGAATGTCGGCGCAATTCCGATCCTGACTTCCGGCTTGGCGAACAGCGCGTTTTCGGCCGCGATCGCCAGATGCGCTGCTTCGGTTATCTCGCAGCCGCCGCCAAAGGCGATGCCGTTGACGGCAGCAATCACCGGCTTCGAAAATCCCTCGATTCGCGCCGTCATGGCCTGTCCGCGCCGGACGAAGTCCCGGGTGGCGATTTCGGCGCCTTGGCGGAGGCTTTCGCGGAACTCCGCGATGTCCGCCCAGCCGAAAAGGCCCGATCGCCGGCGCCAGTTAAAATCACCGCGCGCAAGTCGCTGGCGCCTTCGATATCATCGAGCCGACTGCACAGGCAGTCGTTGAGCGTATAGCTCAGGGCATTCAGTTTCTCAGGCCTGTTTAACCGCAAAAGGGCGATTGGCCCGATTCGCTCCATCGTTACAGGGTGTTCCATGGTCGGTGTCCGATCCTCTCAATTTCCCGAGAGGCTACGGGCGCGACGCTTGTAAGTAAACTCACTGGTGAGTATACAAACATGATGCCGAGAGACAGCGCGAGAACCCGGGAAACGATTGTGAAGGCGGCCAGCGCGCTCTTCTATACGCATGGCGTTCGAGCCAGCAATCTCGACAGGATCGCCGAGAAGGCAGGTGTGACCAAGCGTACCGTGTATTATCACTTCTCCAGCAAGGACGAGCTGATCGAGGCCTATCTGACGGCGCGCGACGGACCGAATCTGGCTGCCATGAGGAGTTGGTTCCAAAAGAGGGACACCGATCTTGCAAGCGGCGTAAGAGCTGTTTTCTCAGGCATGAAGGACGCCTCGCAACACCGAAAATGGCGCGGCTGCGGCTATCTGCGGACGGCCGGGGAATTCGCGAACACGCCGGGTCTCCGGCGGTCAAGGCTGCGGCGCTTCACAAAAAAACGTCGAAGCATGGCTGGCGGAGGAGTTTCGCGCGGCCGGAATCGACAACGCCGAATCCCTTGCGCGGCAGGTGACGCTACTCATGGACGGGGCCTTTTCCGTCATGCTTATTCATCATGATCCCGACTACATCGAACAGGCGGGAGAGGCGGCTGCGGCGCTGATCGAAAAATCCATGCACGCGGTTCCGGCCGGTGGGTGATAGCCGGCAAAAGAGACCTTGAAGGCGTGAAATGTTTCGCCGATCGCCATCAAGATTGCCGTTGGCGCGCTTGCGACGCCCATCGATCCGGTGGTCGCCGGGAAGCGCGTGGTCGGTCAGACCGGTTCGCCGGTGAACATCGCGACCAGTTTTTTCTTCTCGACCTTGCCGTTGTTGTTGCGCGGCAGTTCGTCGATCAGCCTGAATTCCCGCGGGCACTTGTCGGCGCTGATATTTGCGCGCGCAAATACGCCGAGTTTTTCCACCGTCAGCACGTCGTTTGAGGCCACTACAAAGGCGGCGACCTCTTCGCCAGAGGCTTCGGAGGGATAGCCGATGACGGCGGCTTCCTTCACCTCCGGATGCCGAAGTAGCGTGTGTTCGATCTCGCGCGGGAAAACATTGACGCCGTTGCGGATAATCAAATCCGACGCGCGTCCCGTCAGAACCAGGAAACCGTCCTCATCTATGTAGCCGAGATCACCGGGTATGGCCCATCCGTCAGCGATGCGGTCGGAGTTTTCGCGCTCCTCTCCGATGATCTCGTCGGCGATGCAGGGGGAGCGGATCATGATCAACCCGTTTTCGCCCGCCGGCAGGGATTCGCCATCAGCGCCGGCGATCCGGATATGCGTCAGCACATGCGGCTTGCCGACGGAGTTCGGATTCTTCAACACGTCCTCTCCGGACAGTTCCGAAATCATGGGGCAGCAGATGCTCGAACCATAATCGACGCGGTAGCCCGGCGTCAGTTCCTTGTGGGCGCGAACACTGTGTTCCGGCGGCACGGCTGCGCCCGCAACCGTCAAAGCTCGCAAGTCCGGGAACATGGGAGTGTCCCTGCCGGCCGATATTTCAAGCATGCCCGCTAGCTGCGGCGGCACGATGAACGCGGCGCGCGCCTTCAGTTCGACAAAGGCTTCCGCGACTTCTCCAGCGGAAGACAGGATCGGCAGGAAATGCACGGTTCCGCCGTCCATCAGATGAAAGAGCGTATGGATCTGCGGAGCAGTGTAGCCAAGCGGCAGGGAGCAAACGAAAACGCCGCCGCTGTAGCCAAGCGAACTCGTGCGGTGCGCAAGGTACCGGTTCAGAAACGTGTTGTGGCCAACGGCGATTCCCTGCGGTGAACCGGTCGTGCCCGAAGTCAGCGCAATGATCGCCGGATGATGAGCGGTCACCGCCTCGTACTCGGCGCTGTCCATGGCGGCGATCTCGTTGCGCCAGCCCTGTTTTGCCAACACGGACTCATATTCTGGTTCGGCGGGCGTTCCACGCAATTCGATTATGGCGCGGATATTGAAGTTTTTCGCGCTCGAATTCTTCTCTCCAGGCTTGGCGCGGAAGTCGAGCAGCATGGCGGAAGCGCCGATCATCCAGAGCGCGAGAGCGGCGGCAACCGTTTCTTCCGGTCTCTGAAGCGCGACGCCAACCCGGTCGCCGGCGCCTATTCCGCGGTCCTTCAGGTAACGCGCGCCTTGGGACGCAAGAGCGACCAGGTCGCTGAACGACAGCACAACCTCGTCGGATACGATTGCTTTGCGGTCCGGAAAACGCTTGGCCACGCCGGTAAATACGTCGGCCAGATTCATTGCTGTAGTCATTCTGCTGCTCCAGATTCCTTCGGCCCGGGCGCGCCGGATTGCCGGTATACGGGTTTGTTCCTTCGATGGAGAAGAAATGTCAACGTATAACTCGCATTCGCATTTCCAATGAAAAGGTCATCGCGGAAGGTGTCGGAGGAAGTTCTGGATCAATTGTCAAGACTGAAGACACGGCGAATTGCCTCTCAATATGCGCGAACGCAGCTCCATTTCGCCAATGTTCTCGAGAAAAACCAATACAGGTACAGCTGATGCAGCACATTTCGGAACCGGGCAAGAATATCGCTTCTAAGCATGAAATCGCCTTAAATATCTCTGGCGAGGTTTTACAAGAAATCCACAAGTCCAATTTCGAAGACTGCGTACAAATCTTCGAGAAACTTGCATTCAAACGTATTGTCGGTAACAACGCTGTGAACCCTAACGCGAAGACAGGACGAGTGCCCAGGAGACAGGTGCAAGGTGAAGAACTCGGATTACAATAATTCTCATTTCGATGTTGTTGTTTGCGGAGCGGGATTGGCCGGATTGGCTTTTGCCCGTCAGCTCAGGCTGGAACAACCCGAACGCTCGATCGCTCTTCTCGATCCGCTGACGCCGCCGATTCCCGACGCGATCTGGAAAGTAGGAGAATCGACGGTTGAATTCGGGTCGCACTATCTGGCCGGATTTCTGCAGCTTCAGGACTATCTGGACAAGACTCAGTTGAAGAAGCTCGGACTTCGTTTCTTCTATCCGAACAATGGATCCCCGAACAATAGATCGATGGCGTCGCGTCCGGAGTTCGGGCTTTCGAATTTTGCCGAGTTTCCGACCTATCAGATTGATCGAGGCATTCTCGAGCGCGACATGCGGGATATGGCCCGCGCTGACGGCACGGTCTTTCTGGAAGGCTGTCAGGTGCGTAAAGTCGAACTTTCCGACGATGGCGGCGTGCACAGAATCACCTTTACAGACACTACTGAAGGGGCTGGCGCGGACGGCGCTCTGACCGCCCGCTGGGTCGTGGACGCGACCGGACGCCGGCAGTTGCTTCAACGCCAGCTCAAACTGAAACTACCTCATGAGGGCAAGGCGTGCTCCAGCGCCTGGTTCCGGGTTCCGGGCCGTGTGCATGTTGATGACCTGGTCCCGCAGAATAATAGCGAATGGCACGACCGGGTGCCGGAAGCCAGACGGTACTTTTCAACCAATCATCTTTGCGGCGCCGGATATTGGGTCTGGATCATTCCGCTCAGCAGTGATGTGACGAGCATCGGAATCGTGGCGCGCGATGACATTCACCCCTTCGACACATACAACACGCGGGAAAGAGCGATTGAATGGCTGAAAGGCTTCGAACCGGAGTTTGGCGCCTATCTTGACGGGCAGGAGATGCTCGATTTCAAGTTCATGAAGGAATACAGCTATTCCAGCAGCAAGGTCTTTTCCGAAGACCGTTGGGCTTGCGTCGGAGAGGCGGCGGTATTCGCCGATCCGTTCTATTCTCCAGGCACGGATCTGATCGCGATCGCGAACTCGATGACCGTGGACATGGTCCGACGGGACTTCGAGGGCAAGCACGATGCGGATCGAATTCAGTACTACAGCGACTATCTGATCGAGCTGAATGATGAACTGACTCGCTCCATCCAGCACGGCTACAAATATCTGGGTGACGAAACCGTCTCCTTCGCGCGTGGCTTGTGGGACTACTCCGCGGCTTGGGGACATCTGTGTCCCCTGCTTTTCAATCGCGCATTCACCGATGAGGAAAAGCAGCAGGCGATGCAGCCGCGCGGCATCCTTCCATTGTTTGTCATCGCCGTTTTCATGCGCCGTCTCCTTGATGAATGGCTGCAGCATCGGCAGACAAATGGCGGCCGCCTGACCTTTGATTTTGTCGATTATCTAAACATTGAATGGCTGGCCGAACATCGAAGGTCCAACCTGAAGGAACAGGAAAACCTCGAAGCGCTGGGCACCCTCTACCGTTCGAACATGGAACTGCAAGAAGAACTGATTCAGGCCCTGTTCCTGATTGCTGTCGAGGATGTGCATCCTGAACACCTCGATCGCCTGAAGGACGTCGAATGGATGAACGTTCAGAAACTGACGCTCGATCCTTCGAAGTGGGAAAGTTCGGGCATGTTCAAGCCGCGAACCAAGCCCCGGCCCTTCCGGCATCTGTATACGGAACTCCGCAGCTGGCTCAAGCCGCGGGAAATCGAACTGCAGACGGAACGCGAGGCGCTTGCTGTGTGAGGCGGACGGCGGCGGATCGCTTTGTCTGGCTAAAATGAATGCGTTCGTTGTGCTCAGCCGGATAGCGCTATGACGAAAGCGTAAATAGATTTTATACCGGCTTCCGTGATAAAAGGCGCCTGAAGGACATCAGGGCCGCTTTTCCGGTTCAGGTGTCGAGCAAGGACTGGGCTGCGCATAACATTGGCGCGCCCATAGCCCTCTTTTATCGGGAGACACCTGTGAATCGATTCATTGTTCTTGGATTTATGGCGGCGATTCTCGCCGCAGCGCCATTGCCGGCTTGGTCGCAGACAATCGAAACCATCATTGAGGAAGACGATGTCTCGGCGATGGAGCCCAATGTGGAAGGCGGCGATCTCTCTTCTTGGTATTACGCCATGCAGAGCCGCCTCAACAATTCGGAAAACCGCCTTGCTTCCGACGAGAAACGTTCATCCCGGCTGGCGTTGTGGTACGAGCAACGCGACTACGCGCCGCTCTGGCTGGCTGACGGTCAGCCCACCAAGGAGGCCCGCGAAGTCGTTTTCGCTCTTCTCACAGCCTACGAGGACGGGCTCAATCCCGCCGAATACGGCGCGGACACGATGCTGACGAAACTCAACAGCGGAGACGAAGAGAGCCTGGCCGATTTCGAGGTATCGCTGTCCTATGCGGTGGCTCTCTATGGTCAGCATCTGCATAGCGGACGCGTCGAGCCCAATCAGGTCAATCGCGAACTCGTGCTGTTTCCCGAGGAAATTTCTGCGGACAAGATTCTTGAACGTCTCGCGCAGTCCGATGACGTGCTTGCTGAACTGCGCGACTTTTCACCCAATACAGCCCGTTACGACAGGCTGCGGAAACATCTGCAGTCGCTGATCGTGACGAAGGCCAAGGGCGGATGGGTGCAGGTTCCGGACGGTGAGACCCTGAAGCCGCAGATGAGCGATCCGCGCGTAGCGGTCCTGCGGGAGCGGATGATCCAGGAGGGCGAGCTCGAGGAAGGCGTCCATTCCGGCGACACATATGACGGAGCGCTTGTCGATGCGGTCATGGAATTCCAGCGTCGCATGGGCCTGGAACAGGACGGCGCGATCGGGCCGAACACATTGACGGAACTCAACACTACGGTTGAGGAACGCATCCGGTTGGTCGAACTCAATCTGGAGCGCCGACGCTGGATGCAGGCAAATTTCGGCAATCCCTATGTCTTCGTCAACCTGGCGGATCAGACTGTGAAGTTCGTCAAGGATGAGAAGACCATACATGCGGCATTGACGCAGGTGGGCGCCTCCTACCACAGGACGCCGGTATTCAGCGACCAGATGGAATATCTGGAGTTCAATCCCTACTGGAACGTGCCCTATTCCATCGCCACGAAAGAATATCTGCCAAAATTGAAGTCCAACCCCTACGCGCTCAGGGCGCAGAACATCAATGTCCTGCGCAACGAAACGGTGGTGGATCCGGGCGGCGTGCCCTGGAACTCCTATTCCCGGGCGAAATTTCCGGTCAAGCTCCGTCAGGAACCGGGCGCAGGCAATGCGCTTGGGCGGGTCAAATTCATGTTCCCCAACCAGTTCAATATCTATCTGCACGACACGCCGTCGAAATCCAAGTTTGACAAGGCTCAGCGGTATTTCAGCCATGGCTGCATCCGGGTGCAGGATCCTTTCGATCTGGCGGAGGTGATTTTGCAGGATCAGGGTATGACGCGCGCCGAGATTGATCAGATCGTCAGTTCCGGCAAGCGGACTGTCGTTCGACTGCAGGAGCGGATCCCGGTTCATGTCGCCTATCTGACCGCCTGGGTCAACAAGGATGGTTCTGTGTATTATCGCCGTGACGTCTATGGTCGCGACGAGATCCTCGACGAGGCGCTGACGGCTGCAACCAATTAGAGCCAGGCTTGTTCCGATAAACTTTGTAAGGTGTGGACGCGTTATGGCGTCCACGTCTTTTCCCTTTCGATTTCGGATCGACCCGGATCGTAAACGACCGTCAGCCATTGTTGGCCTTTGTCCTCAGAGGGGATGTCTGATCAGGGCGCGGCTTCAGCGCTCCTTGCCAAGATCAATCGCCGGCGCGTATAATCCCATCGCCCTAGTGAACTTGAGTAAGACGGGGTGTTGCAACCGCACGTGAAAACGCGGCGCGGTCGGGACTGCGGTTTCAGGCGGGTGTCACGCGGCTCCGATTCGCCGCTCACGCGTTGGAAACGATCCTTTCTTCGCAAGTCGTAGCGGACACCGCCATCTGCTTCCAGATCGGGTTTGACCCTGGCATGGCCTCGAATGCGCGCGAAGCTTTGCGACAGCTGTTGCAGCAACAAGCAACACTGCTGATCGATTTGCCTTGCTATTTAAAAGTGACTTTACCGCATCTGCAGGAAAGAAGGCGCATTTCGGATCCTGACTTGGTCATGTGGGAAGTGTGGCAGAATGGTAAGTTGATACCAATTTGTGACTTTGTACGCGCTTCATTTAGTGTCCAAACACAACAGTGAAACGGAAGGCCTTCTTGTTCATGACTTCAAAAACTTTCGTTCTCGTGCATGGCGTTTGGCATGGCGGTTGGTGCTGGTCCCGCGTCGTCGACATTCTTCGCGCGCGAGGCCACCGCGTTACGGCGCCAACCCTGACAGGATTGGGCGAGCGGTCGCATCTCCTTTCCGCAGATATTACGCTTGAGACATTCGTCACTGATGTCGTTCGGCATATTGAATGCGAGGACCTGCGCGACGTCGTGCTTGTTGGCCACAGTTTCGGCGGCGCTCCGGTGACCGGCGCCGCCGATCGGATCGCCGATCGTCTGGCCAGCCTGATCTATCTCGACGGCATCATGCTCAACTCCGGAGAGACGTGGTTCAGCCTGTTGCCGCCGGATCTGGCTGCGGATCGCGCGGTGCTTGCTGAAGAGACGAGCGGCGGCGTCAGCCTGCCGCCGGCGCCGGCGGAAAGCTTCGGGGTGACGCGGCCCGAAGACCGGATTTTCCTTGAAAGCAGGCTAACTCCTCACCCCTTCGCGACATTCACCACCTCGCTGGACTTGAGGGCCCCGAGAGTTGGCAACGGGCTACCCGCCGCTTATGTCCACTGCGCCAGTCCGATCTACGGCCCGGCGAATGTTGCTCTTCAAAGGGCGCAGGACTTCGGCTGGCCGGTGAGAGAAATCGCAACGGGACACGATGCGATGGTCACCGAACCGCAGGCGACTGCGGATTTGCTGGAGAATATCGCCTCCACGCTCTGTCAGTAGCGGTAAGACGGGCATTCCTTTGGAAAATCGATAAAACTGCACGGCGTTCGTCCGTGACTGGAAGGGGCCGGCGGCCGCCAGTCTTTCAATCGCTTTTCCAAGAAATCGATAACCAGTCTGTTGGAGGCGATGTATTTGCGAAAATCGTCGCTCCTGTGCGTGCGGGTATGCTGGTTGCGGTCGCATATTTCTCGCATGCCGTCTGGACAATTGAGAATGGTCGCATAGCTCGGATGTGATTCGTCATCCTTCCCGGATCCGCAAGCCAAACCTTCCTCTGGATTATTTGCTTTAGGCTCGTCGCACCGCTCCACGGAGACGTGTCTGTCCTTTTCGAGCAGTCGATACCGTTTGCTGTCAGGCGTATTTGCACAGGACAGGGAACTGCCAAGACCTGTCGGATAAACCTCTGTCTTGACATGTGGATTACCGTCAAAAGTCAGTTCCGCCGGTCGCGCATAGGGATCGCACAGAAAGGTGAAGACGAGGGCTCTGAGATCCGGACGGCCGGGTCCCATGAGGCCGAGCTGGTTTTCATGCCAGTATCTGTGGAAGCTGTTCCACTTGTTTTTCGGCTCGCCTGTGCAATCGACGCACTTGCACATCCTGCTGCGACGTTTGCCGTTGAAGGCGGGCGCCGTGACGATGACGCCGTTAAAGAGTTCCGGTTTCCAGCGTTTTATGAGAAGAGACGCCCAGCCGCCCGCGGAATGACCGCCAACGAAGATGTGTTCGGGCGGATATCCTTGCGCCAGATATCGTTCGATCATCCAGACAATGAACTTGGCCCGGTTGCAAACCCAAACCTGGTTACAGCCATTTTCATCCGGATTGGCGCCGCGCTCAAACCCTGTGCAAGGCGTGACGACCCGCACCTTCAAGCCATCGATGTACCGATTGTCGATGTCGTTCAGCCATTGAGGCCTCGGATGCAGGAGCGGAATATAACAGTCCGCGCCGTAGTGAACGGATGAGCCGTGGTTGAATATGAAAAGGATCTCGCTTTTCGGCGACGCCCCCGCCGGTGAGGGCAAGCACAACAGTAAAACCGCGATGATACTCAGCAACCTTGTCAGCCAGGTTTTTTGTCGCGTCATTGTTTCAATACCGCGTCTGGACCTCATCCCGAAAGATATTGGTTGAACCAGTCGATGGTTCGCGACCAGGCGAGTTCCGCCGCCGCTTCATCATAGCGCGGCGTAGAGTCATTGTGGAATCCGTGGTTCACGTCCGGATAGATATAGGCCTCGAATGTCTTTTCGTTTTCGATCAGCGCTTGTTCATAGGTAGGCCATCCGGAATTGATGCGTTCGTCGAGACCTGCGTATTGCATCAGCATCGCAGCCTCTATCCGCTGCACGTCCGACGCGGCTGGTTGCCGGCCATAGAAGGGAACAGAGGCGGCAAGCTCCGGATAGGCGACGGCAAGCGCATTGCAGACGCCGCCGCCATAGCAAAATCCAATTGCTCCAACCTTGCCTGTGGAGTCTTCCGATTTCAGCAGATATTCGAAACCGGCAAAGAAATCATTCATCAGCTTTTCCGGATCGACCGTGCGCTGTAGCTCGCGCCCCTCTGCGTCATTGCCGGGATACCCGCCAACAGATGTCAACCCGTCCGGAGCCATGGCCAGAAACCCCTGTTTTGCCAGCCGTCGCGCGACATCCTCGATATAGGGGTTCAGGCCCCGGTTTTCGTGGACGACCAGCACAGCCGGCAAGGGGGCCTGCGCATTGGCGGGCGCCACGAAATAGCCGCGCACGGAGCCGTTTCCGTCAGGTGAATCGTAGATAATGTATTGCGGAACGATATCGGGATCGTTGAAAGAAACCTGTTCGGCGAGCGCATAGTTCGGGCTCAGCATGTCGAGCAGCGCAATTGCCGTCACGCCTCCCACCGCCCATTTGGCCGAGCGGTCGAGAAATTCGCGTTTGGTGATCTTGCCGTGCGCGTAGAAGTCGTAGAGTTCGAGCAGTTCCTGGTCAAAATCCTTTGCCGTCAAACGTTCCATGGCCGCGTCTCCTCTTTGCATTGGTTGTCCGATCGCCAGAAGTGTAACGTCAATTCGGCGCGGTTTCCCCACACAACTTCGCGATCTCGCCTAACGTATTGACGTTGCGGGCCGTCATCGCGACACCGAGGCGCTTTACGAGTTTTGCAACAAGCTTCGACCGCCCGATGCCGTCAGGAGCCTGAAGTTAGAAGGCGCGATCGGTCAGGTGAAATTTTTCATTCGTCGCGGCAAGCGCTTCGATTGCGTCCAGATCGGCGTCGGCTGCTTTCCTTGCGAGAAAAAAGATAGGCGCTCCTTTCGAGTCGCTGTCCTGAAAGGGATTTGCTCTCGAAATGTCGGCTATTTCGGTATCGCGATAGACATAGACGGACGGCTCAAACCCGGCAGATATTCCCACGGTTGTCGCAATTGCCCAGGCCATCGCGTCGGTATCCGCCTCTGGGGTTTCGAAAACGCAGTTGTCGCTCTGGATATAGGTTCGAACATTCTCGTAGCCGATAGTGGCGACTGATGCGCGCTGGTCCTTCATGGCCAGCTTGTTGTTGCCGCCGACATTCACGCTGCTGCGCAAGGCGACCCATGTGGCCATGTTAGCTGATCTCCTCTATTGATTGGTTACTTTCGTCAATGTTTCAGGAACGCCCATGCGCCGGCGGTGACGGAGCAGCAATACAAAACGGGATCCCGCGCCATGAAGATGAGCCTTTTCATCAATCCCGAGCATCGACTGGGCGAATCAATGCCAGATCGGCTGCAGGATCATGTTGAGCAGGTGCGCCTGGCTCGGCAGCTCGGTTTCGACGGGGTGTCGATCGGCAGTCACCTAAACTATGGAAATGAAGTCTGGTTTCCGGCGTTCGAAACCCTGATGCGACTTGCCCCTGAAGCCGAAGGCATGTCGCTGTCGACATGCATGCTGGTCCTTCCGCTGTATCATCCGCTCCATGTCGCGGCCCAGCTTGCGCTTGTGGACGCCGCCTGTGGAGGTCGGGCGATCCTCGGCGTGTCGCCGGGATGGCAGGAGGACGAGTTCCGGATCATGAAGCTGGAACACAAGGCTCGGATCAGCCGCTTCGTGGAATCCGTGGACCTGATCAAGCGCCTCTTCACGGAGGACGGCGTGACCTTCTTCGGCCGGCACTTTTCGGTCGAAGACCTGACGCTTGCATTAAAGCCGGTGCGAAAACCGCGCCCGCCCTTCTGGTTCGGCGGGAGCGTGGAAAAGGCCGTCGCCAGAGCAGCGAGGCTTGCAGACACGTCGCTCGGCGACAGCTGGGTGGCCTCATCGCATCTGACGAAAGACGTAATCGTCGAACAGGCGGCCGTGTTCCGCAATTCGCTGTCCGACCTTGGGAAAGACATGCCGGGCGATTTTCCATTGTTGCGCAACGTCGTGGTCGCTCCGGACAAGGAAACCGCGATCCGCGAAGCAGGCCCGTTCCTGGAGGCCAGTTACCGCGTTTTCGGACAGTGGGGACTTTTCACCGATGTGGTCGGCGCCGGCAAGCAGCAGCTCGATTTCGACGAACTGCTGGCGGGCCGGGTGGTGATCGGCTCGCCGGAGGAATGCGCGGAACAATTTGCGGATCTGGCCGACGCGACCGGTTGCACCCGTTTCATCACGAGGATCCAGTGGCTCGGAATGGATCAGAAACTGGTTCTGCGAACGCTTGAACTTCTTGGAGATCGCGTTCTGCCGATGTTGTGATGATTTACGTGGTGTCGATTTCAATATTTGGTTTACCATGAACATAGCAAACTGATTTTGATGCAACTTTTATGGAAATCGTCAGTTCTTGTTGCATGGAAAAGATTGTGAAATCCTGGTCGATATTGCTTGTGGAAGACAATCCATTGGTTGCGTTAGACGCCGCCGACAGGATCGAGAGCGAAGGCTACAGGTGTATCGTCGCCCATGATCAAGACAGCGCATTCAAATTGCTGGAAAATGCTACAATTGATTGCGCTTTGTTGGATTTTGATTTGGGCAATGAAAGCAGTGCCGATATAGCCCTTCAGCTCAACAGATCCGGTCAGCCTTATGTCTTTGTGACGGGTCGTGGCCGGGACGATATCAGGCAATGTTTGGGGTCTGATGTTCAAGTCTTCAGCAAACCTGTCAATTATGCGGATCTGGCAAACAGACTTGTGGACTCGCTCGGCGCGTGGTCGGGCCAATCATCCGCCGGGTTCTGAAGGCGTGTCAGGCGCCCCTCGACCTCGCACACGCCATTTCACGGGAAAGTGCTTACGCCGACCTCTCAAAGAACGGGTTTGATGCGCTAGCTAAGACCTCAAGTTATCTTCACGCGGAGCGTCGCCATGCTCAGGTACCTAGCCAAAGTCGCCGTCCTGTCTTTCATTGTCATTGCAGCGCCCTCTTTGTCGCAGGAGGCGTCATCAGCCGATGGCGTCCTGGCTCTGATTCCGGCCGATTCCAAAACGCAACACATCCTCTCCACGCCGTCAGGTGATATCGGATACGAAGCGACCGCCGGTACGTTCGACCTGTTCGGACAGGATGGCGCCCTCTCCGCAAAGGTCTTCTACACGGCCTATGTCGCCGAGGGCCAGTCCAGCGACCGGCCGATCACATTCGTCTTCAATGGCGGGCCCGGCGCCGCCTCGGCCTATCTGCATATTGGCCTCGTCGGTCCGCGTATCCTCGAGTTCGATCGCAACGCCCGGAACGGGACAACGCCTTCCCTGTCGGACAATCCGGACAGCTGGTTGCCCTTTACCGACCTCGTGCTGATCGATCCCGTCGGAACCGGCTGGAGCCGGGCGTCCGGCGGCGATGCGGCGGACCGGTTCTATGGCGTGCGTCAGGACGCCGACAGCCTCGCAAAGGTGATTGCGCTCTATGTCCAGGAAAATGGTCGCCTGGAATCGCCCAAATACCTGCTCGGCGAGAGCTATGGCGGCTTTCGCGCCGCCAAGGTGACCAAGGTCCTGAAGGACCGGCAAGGCATGCTTGTCTCCGGGATCGTCATGGTGTCGCCGATGATCGAAGGTCGATTCCTGACGAGCACGGAAGAAGATCCGCTTGCGGCCGCGCTGCTGCTGCCCTCCATCGCCGCCGCTCGGCTGGAGCGTGACGATCAATTCACACCCGAAAAACTGGTTGACGT
Organism: Hoeflea sp. CAU 1731; assembly: GCF_039888615.1. NCBI lineage: Bacteria > Pseudomonadati > Pseudomonadota > Alphaproteobacteria > Hyphomicrobiales > Rhizobiaceae > Hoeflea > Hoeflea sp. CAU 1731. Next base: position 124,683 of record NZ_JBDQQS010000013.1, read on the forward strand.
CGAACGCTTCGCCATGAACGACTATCTCGTTTCTCTGGCTGGACCGCCCCCGATGGGTGACGAAGCGACGGTATTCTACACGCACGTTTCGGATATAACCGGCATTCCTCAGGACAACGTGGAAGCTGGACGCGGTTTCGTTGGGGGATTCCTGGCGAAGAACACAGCGGGAAGAAACGAGATCGTAAGCCGTTACGATTCCGCGCTCGCCGCCCCCGACGCCTATCCGGAGCGGGGCTATGTTCGCAATGACGATCCCGTCCTCGACGGCTATACACGGGCCTACGGGTCGGCCTTAGCCACCTACGCCAATCGGGAGCTCGGCTACGAATGCCGTCTCACCTATGTTCTGCTCAACAGCGAGATCAACCGGCGCTGGGACTGGAGAGGCAGCCGCTTGACGGCTAGCGCGAGCGACGATATCCGCGATCTTCTTTCGGTGATTCCGTCTTTTCGCCTTATGATTGTTCACGGATACAGCGATACGTTGACGCCCTACGGCGTCAGCCGTTTCGTGCTTGATCACCTGCCTCCCGCCCTCGCCGTCGGCCGCACTGACCTGCGCGTCTATCGCGGCGGTCACATGTTCTACACCAATCCGGAGTCGCGCCGCGCGCTGAAACTGGACATTCGTATATTCTATGAACTTCAGGGCACTTGATGCGTAAAAAGGAAAATAGATTTTATTCAAACTATATCACTGGATTAGATGTATTATATCTATATAGTAAATTCAAATAGAAACGTATTAATGTTATTCATAATACTTTAGATAGATATATGGTAATTTGTATTGTTTATTAGAAAATGTATTTCTATTCTTCTTCCGAACGTGAATGTATAATCTGTGATCAGAAGGGGACTTGAAATGAGTAAGACGATCAAAATTACTGCTATTACTTTTGCTGCTGCAGTAAGCGTGACTTCTGCTTATGCATATAAATCACACTGTGAATGGAACATTACATCATTCAATGTTGAAGGTGGCCGCAATATCGCCGTCAGCTATTTCGAACACCCTCACCAACCGGAGGCCGTTAAAACTTATGTCAAGACGCTTCGTGATGCAGGCATGACTGTCATCACCCAGAAAGATCTTGTGCGAGGTGTAAGAATTCCGCCGATTGCAGAAGGCAAATCACTCGTTGTCGTATTTGAGGAAATGCCCCGCGACATAGTTAACTCCCACTTTCCATCTCCCGACACGGATATGCACATCGTCCAGATCGATACGCGCGCCACGGACAGTCTGGTCAACAGCGTGAAGGCCAACTACACCTCGCGTGAACTTGCGGCGCATCCGATCAAAAATGAGCAGGTTGATGTCTATGTCGACGCCTACCTGGCCCATTACCGGCAGCTCAAGAAGCAGTAAATGCAAGTGTGATTGACTTCTTGGTTTGTTGTTCCGGCTGGCCGCGGTCGGCCGGTCAGAATTTCACCGAAACAGCCAATTCCGACAATCCGTGGTTCTGCGTCCGCTTGCGGAGCCATCTCTTTTGAGACACTATTGCCTGAATTCCCGTTTACCGGAAACAGAGCATGGTGAGTCTAAGCGCCAGAGAGTCCGGCATTGTTTTTAAAATCATGGGCGAATTGGCCAACGACCATGATCCCACGGAATTGCGCCGACAGGTTGGTCCGCTGATCATGGATCTGCTCAAGGCCCAGTATCTCGCCTCCTATGTCTGGGACGAAAACTCCTCGATCTTCGGAAATCGCATCGCCTTGAATATGTCGGACGACAATCTGACATCTTACGAAGACTATTATCAGTTCCATGACCCGATCACCCCGCGCCTGCAGCGGCGTCGGCGCACGACGAGCGTCAACGAGGTAATGTCTCGCCGCGCCTTCGAGCGCAGCGAATTCTTCAACGATTTCCTGAAGAGAGACGGTCTGTGTTTTGGCATCAACTACTATGCCTATAGCGGCGACACGAATATCGGCGATCTCCGAATATGGCGCGGGTTCGGGCGGGAGGACTTTCAGACCCGCGACATCGAGATCCTTGACCTGATCGGACCGGCCTTCACCAACGCCATGCGTCTCGCTCTTGCCCGACAGGCGGACCGGGACGGACCGTCGCGCGAGATCATGCTGAACGCGATCGAGCGCGCGTCGCGAGCATGTGGCCTGACGGATCGTGAAAAGCAGATCGCCGCTGCGCTCGCTTCAGGCAGGACGGATCAGCAGATCGCAGATCTTTGCTTTATCTCTGTGTCGACCGTGCGCACGCATGTGAAGAACATCTACCGCAAGTTCTGCGTTGGCAGCCGAACCCAGCTCATACACCGCATCACCCTGCAATAGCTGGCCTGAATATCCTCAATATTGGGGATAGGAACACTATCGCGACTGCCGGATACTCCCTGTTTGATCGCTATTCATTACGGATCATGTTCCGGGAGACGCGCCATGAAGAATCCAACCGAACTTGGTGTCCAGGAGGCTGTCCACGCGATGCGCTCAGGCGCGCTGTCGAGCCGGGCGCTCGTTGATGCGCTCATCGAACGCTGCGAACGCCATTCCGATCTCGGCGCGTTTACCGCGGTTGACTGGCGCCGTTTGCGCGACGACGCCGACCAGGCCGACGACAGCGGTCGGTCGGAGGCGCCGCTTCATGGCGTTCCGCTTGTTATCAAGGACAATATCAATACAGCGAAACTGACTACTTGCGCTGGCTCGGGCGCTCTGAAAGATCATGTCGCCAGGTCAGATGCGTCGGCTGTGGCGCAGCTCTTCGACGCCGGAGCTCTGCTCGGCGCGAAGGGCAACATGCATGAGTTGGCGTTTGGCGTCACGAGCAACAACGCTGTGACAGGGGCTGCCCGCAATCCGTATGATCAGCGGATGATCCCGGGCGGATCCAGCGGCGGCGTTGCGGCGGCCGTCGCCGCCGATCTTATGCCGGCCGGCATAGGAACCGACACCGGCGCTTCGGTGCGCCAACCAGCGGCGTTGTGCGGCGTGGTCGGATTCCGACCCACGGTCGGCCGCTACAGCAGCGACGGCGTTGTACCGATTTCCCATACCCGCGACACGGTCGGCCCAATTACAAAATCCGTCGCCGATGCGCGTCTGCTTGATGTGGTGATGAGCGGAGATAACAGCAAACCTGCAAATCTCCGGCTCTCAGATTTGCGAATCGGCGTACCCAGGATCACATTTTACCAGGATCTCGAAACGGACGTCGCCTCGGCTGCGGAGGCCTTTCTGAAGGCGCTAAGGGACGCCGGCGTCACACTCATCGAAGCCGAGATCCCTGAACTTATGGAAACAGACGAAGCCGTCAGCTTCCCGGTGGTGCTGTACGAATTCATGCAGGATCTGCCGGCCTATCTGAAAGAAAACGGTCTGGATCTCACCATGGAGCAGATCTGCGCTGGAGCTGGCAGCCCCGACGTAAAGGGATTGATCGCGTCGCTGCTCGGCGATGGCGCAATACCGGAAGGCGCATATCGCAACGCCGTTGATGTCGCGCGCCCGAAACTGCGGAAACTCTATGCCGATCATTTTGCCGAACACCGGCTGGATGCAGTGTTGTTTCCGACGACTCCTTTGACGGCGCGTCCGATCGGTGATGACGAAACCGTGGAACTGAACGGCGCGCGCGTTCCGACTTTCGCAACTTTCATTCGCAATACCGACCCGGGAAGCAATGCGGCCATTCCCGGTATCAGCATTCCTGTCGCTCTTTCTTCCACCGGCTTGCCAATCGGCATGGAATTGGACGGACCGGAAAACTCCGACAGCCACCTGCTCGACGTCGCAGAGATGCTCGAAGACATCGCGGCATTTTCATCCAAACCGAAATTATGACAAGAACTGGGAGAATTCCGATGAAAAGACGGACGCTTCTTAAGACATCCACTGCAGCGGCGCTGCTTGCAATGACGCTTGCTGGTCCGGTGGCGTCAGCCTTCGCGGCCGACGATCCGGTCAAGGTCGGCATCCTCATCCCGCAATCCGGGCCAGGCGGACTCTTCGGTCCGTCGAGCAAGAACAGCGCCGAACTCGCAGTCGAGGAAATCAACGCCGGCGGCGGCATTCTGGGCCGGATGGTCGAACCTTTATACGCCGATGTCGGCGGACCACCCTCCGATGCAATCCAGGCGGCGCTCAAGCTATGGAAAGGCGAGAATGTCGAGGCTTTCATCGGCATGCATGACAGCGCCGTGCGCGGGGCGCTGGACAATCTCTTCAAGGGTCAGGTCCCCTACATCTACACGCCGGTTTACGAAGGCGGTGAATGCGCAGACGGCGTCTATGTCCTCGGCGAAACGCCTGCGCAGCAGCTTGAGCCGGTTATACCGTGGATGGCGGAGAACAAGGGCGCATCGAAATGGTACCTGATCGGCAATGACTATAATTGGCCGCGCGACACCAATGCGGCGGCCAAGACCTATATCGAAGCTTCAGGCGGAACCGTGGTCGGTGAGGAATATCTCCCCTTTACCGCCGACAATTTCGATTCCAACCTCGCAAAGATCAAGGATAGCGGCGCTGACGCCGTTCTGGTGACGCTGGTCGGCGGCGCTTCAGTGGGCTTCAACCGGGCGTTCGCCAGTTTCGGACTTTCCGATGACGTGACGCGTCTCGGCACATTGATCGAGGAAAATACGCTGGCTGGCATCGGCGCGGAAAACTCGAAGAACCTCTTTTCCTCCGCCGGATACTTCGCCAATATAGATACAGAGCCGGCAAAGAAATTTGCGGAAGCCTACACGGCGAAGTTTGGCGAAGACGCGCCGGTGCTGAATTCGCTTGGCGAATCTGTCTATGACGGCCTTCTGCTTCTGAAGGCGATCGCCGACAAGGCCGGCTCGCTCGACGTCGCGGCCATGGACAAGGCCGCCGAGGGCGTTAGCTACAGCGGACCGCGCGGTGAAGCCACCCTCGAGCAGCGGCACACGACCAAGGACATCTACCTTGCAGAGGCCAACGGCGCGGATTTCACCGTCGTTGAGACCTTCAGCAAAGTCGGCGCAGGCGACAACTGCCAGTGAGGGCAGGATGGAACTCGTTGCACTGCAGGCACTGAACTTCGTCTATATCTCTCTGACCCTGGCGCTCGTCGCGCTGGGGTTGGCCGTGGTCTTCGGTCTGCTCGGCGTCATGAACATGGCGCATGGCGAATTCGTCATGCTCGGCGCATACAGCGTTCTCGTCGTCCAGAACGCCGGTCTGCCGTTGCTCGCCGCCCTGCCGCTTGCGCTCGCTGTATGCGCCGCCTTTGGCTGGCTGCTGGAATTTTTCGTAATCCGCCATCTCTACCGGCGGCCTTTCGACACGCTGCTGGCGACCTGGGGGCTTGCTATCCTCATGCGTGAAATCGTCGAGGCTGTCTTCGGCCGTGACTACAAGAGCGTCAATCAGAGTCTGCCTGGCACGGTTGAGGTCCTTGGCGCCGTCTATCCGGCCTATCGCGTTGTTCTCATGGCGCTGATGGTTGCATTCTTCGCCGGACTTTTCCTGTGGTATCGCCGCAGCAACACGGGCGCGCGCATCAAGGCGATGGTCTCGAACCCGGCCTTGGCCACAGCCGTTGGCGTCAATACGGCGGTCCTTGCCCGCGGCGCTTTCATTTTCGGCGTATGCATGGCGGGTCTCGCCGGCGTGGCGCTGGCGCCTCTCGTGCGGGTCGAACCCTATATGGGCATTGACTACCTGTTGTCTTCCTTCTTTATCCTCGTGGTCGGCGGGCTCGGCTCGCTAGCCGGCCTGCTGGTCGGATCGACAGTCATCGGCGGGTCCGACGCCATTGTTTCGGCTATCACCAGCAAGACCGGCGGCTACATGACCGTCCTCGTTATCTCGATTCTTTTCCTCTGGCTGAGACCCAATGGCATCGTCTCGCGCGATTAACCTCCTCTTCCTTATCGGGCTGCTTCTCGTCCCCTTCCTGTGGGACGGTTTCGTCGCCTATCAGCTCGGCCTGTTCCTGCTTTACGGTATGGTCGGACAGGGCATCGGGCTGTGTTGGGGCAGGGCCGGCTTTCTGCCGCTCGGCCAGGCGCTGTTCTTTGGCGTCGGCGCCTATATATTCGGATCGGTGCTGAAGCTGGAGGCAGGCTCACTCTTTCTGATCGCTGGTCTTCTCGCCGCCATTCTGTTACCGGCGTTGATCGCCTTTGTGGTCGGCTTCCTCGTCTTCATCCGGCAGATCGGATCGGGTCCCTATTTTTCGCTGATCACGCTGGCGCTGACCATGCTGGGATTTCAGCTCGCCAATTCCATGGATTGGCTGACTGGCGGCTTCAACGGAATGACAGGCATACCGGCGCTGCCGGGAACCGAAACCTACGAGACGCTCTACTATGTCATTTGGGCGGCGTTGGTTCTCGTTTCCGGTGTGCTCGCCTATGTCGGAACCGCCCCGTTCGGACAGTCGCTGAGCGCAACTTCGCAGAATGAGGAAAGGCTTCAATATTTCGGGTTCAACACCGCGCTCCTGAAAGCGATCGCCTTTGCGATCAGCGCTGCGGTAGCCGGGCTTGCCGGCGCGCTTTTTGCACCGCATCAGGGGATCGTCACGCCGCAGTCCGTCGGGTTCCTTCTGTCTGCGGAAATTGTCGTATGGACAGCGGTCGGCGGTCGCGCAAGTCTTTTGGGACCGGTGCTCGGCGCTATCCTGATCGGTTTCATGGCGTCCGAACTGCGTGACAGCTTCCAATACTGGGAGGTGCTGATCGCGCTGGTCTTTGTCATCGTGGTGATCCGATTTCCGGGCGGTCTATGGAGCCTCGCTGAAGATCTGGCGCATCGTTTGCCGTCCTTCGGCGCGAAGGGAGCCCGCGAGCGGGATATCAAGATAGACAAGTCCCGGGCGAAAGGCCCGGTCCGGCTCGCATTCGAGGATGTCGAGCTCGTGCTTGGTCCCGTACGTATCCTCGACAAGCTCTCTTTCCGCATCGAAACGCCGGGCGTTCACAGCATCATCGGGCCGAATGGCGCCGGAAAGACATCCGCCTTCAACGTGTTGACTGGGCGTCTGAAACCGACCGCCGGACGTATTGAGTACAATCGCGCCCAGGTTGGCGGATTGTCCCGCCACCGGATCGCACGCATGGGCATTGCGCGAAAGCTCCAGATCCCGTCGGTCTTTCCGGATCTCAGCGTCGACCGCAACGTGGATATCGCGCTTTGGGCAGGCGATCTCACGCTCGCGCAAATGTTCACTCTTCGCCCCTTTCGCTGGTCGACGCCGCTTCTCAACGAAATGTACGATATCTTTCCGTTCCTGGAAGACGGTCGTCGGCTGGCGGGTTCGCTATCGCTCGGGCAAAGGCAAATGCTCGATTTCGCCATGACCTGCCTCACCCAGTCGCCGCTCTTGCTGCTGGACGAACCCTGCGCCGGCCTATCCTCGTCCGAAACGGGCGAGATGATCGACGCCATCGAACGCATCGTCGGGACCACCGGATCGACGGCGATCATCATCGAACACGACATGCAGGTGGTCGAACGGCTGTCAAACCACGTCCTCGTACTGAACCAGGGCGCCTTGCTTGCAAATGGCGCAATGGAGGAGGTCCGTTCCGATCCTGCCGTGCAGGCGGTTTATGGCGGGGGGAGCAAATGATCGGCTCCCATTCACTTGCTATTAGCAAGCTTTCTGGCGGCTACGGCGACATCACCGTTATTCGGGACGTCTCGCTGACGGTGGAACCCGGCAAGGTCGTTTTTGTCACTGGTCGCAACGGCGTCGGAAAAACCACGTTGATCAAGCTGATAGCCGGCCAGCTTGCGGCGCAGTCTGGCCACATCATCTTCGGCGAACGCGATATGCGCGCGGAACCGCCGCATGCGCGCCGTGCGATCGGCATTGGCTATGCTCCGCAGGAATCGGTCGTATTTGACGATCTTTCCGTACGCGAGAATCTGACGCTGCAGTACCGCGATCGTGACCTCGCGCGCTACGAGGCGCTGTTTGTGTCTTTCCCGCGGCTGAAAGAACGCCGCGCCCAACGAGCCGGAACCCTCTCCGGCGGCGAAAAGAAGATTCTATCCTTCTGCCGCGCCGTCGCGGAGGACACCCGTCTTGTCATGCTGGACGAGCCGACCGAGGGGGTTCAGCCGGAAAATATCGAGCGGATGGCGAGGCATGTCGCAACCGAGGCCGGTAAAGGGCGAGGCTTCCTGGTTGTCGAACAGAATCTGGGATTTGCCGAACGCCTCGCCGACCACGCCCATGTACTCGATCACGGGGTCTGTGTGTTCGATATGCCCGGAGGTCCGGGCTTGCGGGCGCGGCTTGCAGAAAAACTGGCGCTGTGACGCTTTCGCCGGTCGTTTTGTGGCGCAAGAGCGCTCTTTTTCGCCAAACACCTTGCAATCATCACGGTTCGGTGTCATTTACGCCTCGTCGTACGCCGCGCGTAGATGACCGGACAACGGATCAGCGGTAACAGATGCGACCCTGCAATTGTCCCCCAAGATCGTTGCCTGCACGCCGCGCCCCTGACGGGCGCCCCCGATTTGGCTGCCGATCTACGCTGGTTTCCTGAAAGAAAAGAAGCAATAGCACCGCGTGAACCGGTCGATGGCCGCGCGCGGGCAGGAAAGACTGTTTTGACTACATTTAATGATCTCGGCCTCGCCGAGTCCGTCCTCAAGGCTGTGAAGTCTGAAGGATACGATACACCCACACCCATCCAGGCGCAGGCGATCCCCGTCATGATAGCCGGTCGCGACGTTTTGGGAATCGCCCAGACCGGCACCGGCAAGACGGCGGCGTTTGTGCTGCCGCAGCTCGATCGGCTGGCGCGTGACCGCAGAAAGCCGCGCCCGAAAACCGCCGCCGTTCTGATTCTTGCGCCGACCCGCGAACTGGCCGCTCAGATCGCCGATTCGATCCGGGCCTATGGCCGCGCGATCAAGCCATCGATCGCCATTGTGATCGGCGGCGCTAAGCCCGGACCGCAAGTCCGCATGCTGGCTAACGGCGTCGACTTCATCGTCGCAACGCCTGGCCGCCTGCTCGACCACCTGGAATCAGGCGTCGTCACTCTTCAGGACACCCGATCGGTCGTTCTTGACGAGGCCGACCAGATGCTGGACCTCGGATTCATGCCGACGATCCGCAAGATTCTCGGTCGCGTTCCCTCGCAACGACAGACCCTTTTGTTCTCGGCCACGATGCCGAAACAAATCCGCAGCCTCGCCAATGATTTCCTGTCGGATCCGGTGGAAGTATCTGTGGCGCCGGTCTCAAAGCCGATCACGCGCATCGATCAGAAGGTGGTGTTCCTCGACGGAAGGGCGAAACCCCGCACGCTCTCGACGATGCTCAAGGACGCCGCTGTCGAACGCGCGGTTGTATTTACCCGCACGAAACACGGCGCAGACCGGCTCTGCAAACAGCTTGACCGCGACGGCGTCCACGCCCAACCGATCCACGGCAATCGCAGCCAGGGACAACGCGAGCGAACGCTTTCGGCTTTTCGCAGCGGCAAGCTTTCGACCCTGGTCGCAACCGATATCGCCGCAAGAGGCATCGACATCGACGATGTGACGCATGTCTTCAACTACGACCTTCCGAATGTTCCGGAAGTCTATGTGCATCGTATCGGGCGCACCGCTCGCGCGGGCAAGACCGGTCACGCCGTGGCGTTCTGTACGTCGGCCGAGCGCTCGCTACTGCGCGATATCGAGCGGCTGACGAACATTCGCATTCCGGTAATGGACGGGGCGGTCAACGACAATACACCGGATGTCGCTGACGACCGCCCGAGCGAAAAGCCGCATGGCGAACCGCATCGGGAGGCTGATGGCGCGCCGCTGGCGAAGAAGCGGAAGCCGCGTCACCGCAACAGGAACAAGGCGCGCGCCGAGGGCGACAAACCGATCGCGTTCGGCAAGCCGTCCGAACAGAACCGTCGTCGTCGCAAACGCGGCAAGCCGGCGGCGGAAAATCGTCCGCAGGAGGCCGCCCGCCCGCATGGTGGAAAGAAGAAGCACCGGAAGGGCAATCGTCCCGTCGCCGGCGGGCAGGAGTCCGCAGGCCTTAACCGGATGCTTGAGAAGGCCAGCCTCTGACGGGCAAGTGCGTAACACCATCACAACACAGAAGGGTCGCCGGAATCTGTTTCGGCGGCCCTTTCCGTTTTTAGCGATCACTTTCAGTTCATTTCTACTGCCAATTTGTCTAAGCTACCGTAGATTGTCTTCCGTAGATCAATAAGAACGAGGAATGAACGTATGAAACGCCTCATTTATGCTGCGCTGGCGCCGTTGTTGTTTTCTGCCTGCCAGACCGTACCGACCTATGGCAATGTCAGCGATATCACCAATCTGAACGGCGTCGCGCAGGCGCCTGCGTTCGCAGCCTTGCGAGACCGGGGTTATCAACGGGTGATCAATTTCGGGCAAACATCCGTCTGGTGGAACAGCACTACCAGCACATGCGCTCAAATCACCGTGACCGGCGGAGGCGTTTCCGACGTCCAGTCCGTGCCTGCGAGCGATTGCAGCCGATAGGATTGGCAAATCGCTGCGCCTGACCTGTTCAGTGCGCGCGTCGTTCCGGACTTGAATAGCATTGGTGCTGGCCCATTTAAGGTCCCCTGTAACGCAGGGAGCTTTGTGATGACGTCCAGCAGATATTTTATCGCCGGTATGGCGACCGTTTTCGCCATAGCGTTATCGCAGTCGGCGATCCTGGCTCAGGATTTCAACGCAATCCCGCCTAATGCTCCCTGGCAGGAGCCGGCCTTTCCTGAACAGACCCGCGCTCCGATCATCGACGATTCAATTGAACTGAAACAGGAGACCATCATCGATGGTCTGCGCAATCCTTGGGGCGTGGACGAGTTGCCGGGCGGCGGCTGGATCATTACCGAGCGGCCCGGAACCATGCGTCTGGCGGGTCCGGAAGGTGCGCTTTCGCCGCCGATCGGCGGCCTGCCCGAAGTCGATGCGCGGGGTCAGGGCGGATTGCTCGACGTTGTCGTAAGGGATGATTTCCAGTCGACGCGGCGCGTCTGGTGGAGCTACGCCGAACCAAGAGGCGGCGGCGCCAACGCAACAGCCGTCGCGACAGGCGTCCTGTCGCCTTCTGGCAACGCCATGACAGAGGTTGAGGTCATCTTCCGCCAGGAACCGGCCTGGGTTTCGACAAAACATTACGGGTCGCGGCTTGTCTTCGACCGGGACGGGGCTCTCTTCGTAACGACAGGAGAGCGATCCGATCCGGAACCGCGTCAGCTGGCGCAGGATGTGGGAACAACGCTTGGCAAGGTCGTGCGGATCAATCCAGAGGGCGGCCCGGTCGCGGGCAATCCGGAAATTCCGGGCGGCTTGCCGGAGATCTGGTCCTACGGGCATCGAAACCTGCAATCGGCGGCGATAGCGCCGGACGGCGCATTGTGGACGGTGGAGCACGGGCCGCGCGGCGGCGACGAACTCAACCGGCCGGAACCGGGTCTAAACTATGGCTGGCCGGTGATTACCTATGGCGAAAACTACAGCGGCACGCGGGTCGGCGAGGGACTGACACAGATGAAAGGCATGGAGCAGCCGGTCTACTACTGGGATCCGGTCATAGCGCCGAGCGGCATGGCTTTTTACGAAGGCGCGATGTTTCCCGGCTGGCGGGGCAGCGTGCTGATCGGCGGATTGCGCGGACAGGCCCTGGTCCGGCTGGTCATCGAGGGTGGGAAGGTCAAGGGCGAAGCCCGTTATCTACAGGGCGAGGCGCGCATTCGCGACGTCGACGTTGCACAGGACGGCGCTGTTATGATCCTGACGGACGGAAGCTCCGGCGCGCTTATCCGTCTCGAGCCGGACGTTTGACGAAAGAACGGCGCAGCCTTGAAAGACCCGGCGGCGCTCATCATATAGGGTTCCGGAAGGACGACCTTCCAACCTCCGTCAAATCAAATGGGACGACCCTGCATGGTGATAGTCATGTCTTGGGTTATTCTGCTTTTCGCCGGCCTGTTCGAAGTCGTCTGGGCTTTTTCGATGAAACAGTCGGAGGGGTTTACGCGTCTTGCGCCGTCGCTCGTTACGCTCTCCGCGATGATTGTGTCATTTTCACTGCTCGCGCTGGCCATGCGCAGCCTTCCTCTCGGAACTGCATACATGATCTGGACCGGTATCGGCGCGGTTGGCGCGCTTGTTGTCGGCGTGTTGTTTCTGGGAGAGGCTCTCACGCCGCTGCGCGTCTCGGCGGCGCTGTTGATCGTTGCAGGCATCGCGGTCATGAAGCTGAGCCATTGAAACGTAACTCGAATCAGGAGCGCTGGTTAACCCGTTTTGACAGCTGTGCTGCGTCTTCCACGCGCTCCGAGTATCGATCAACCAGATAATCCGAGCGACCGCGCACCATCCAGGTAAATTTCACCAGTTCCTCGACCACGTCGACGATCCGGTTGTAATAGGCCGACGGCTTCATCCGGTCGTTTTCGTCGAACTCCAGGAACGCCTTTGCGACGGACGACTGGTTGGGGATGGTCACCATCCGCATCCAGCGCCCCAGCACGCGCATCTGATTGATGGCGTTGAAACTCTGTGAACCGCCGCTGACCTGCATGACGGCGAGCGTCTTGCCCTGTGTCGGGCGCACGGCTCCCAGTGAAAGCGGTATCCAGTCGATCTGGGCCTTCATGATTCCGGTCATCGCGCCATGACGTTCGGGCGACACCCAGATCATGCCTTCCGACCAGGCGGCCAGCTCACGCAGTTCGCGCACCTTTGGATGATCAGGCTCCTCTGCATCAGGCAACGGCAGGTCGCGCGGATCATAGATGCGTGTTTCGCAGCCGTGCCATTTCAGAAGGCGTTCTGCTTCCAGCGCGACCAGTTTGGAAAACGAGCGCTTCCTGAGGGAGCCGTATAACAGAAGTATGCGTGGAGGATGACCCGGGTCGTCGCCGCCTTTCAGATAGCCGGTTTCGACTGGCTGCATTCGCGCAAAGTCGATGTTCGGAAGGTCCTCTTCCACGGGATGCGTCATGCCTTTTGCGTTGCGTTTGTTTCGTACCAGACCTTGCTCCGGTTCACGACGCCGACGAGGGCAAGCATCACGGGAACCTCGATCAGCACGCCGACCACTGTCGCCAGTGCCGCGCCTGAATGGATTCCGAAAAGGCTGATCGCGGTCGCCACGGCAAGTTCAAAGAAATTGCTGGCGCCGATAAGGGCTGACGGCCCCGCAATGCAATGGGCTTCGCCGACACGGCGGTTGAGCCAGTAGGCGAAGCCGAAGATGAAAACCGTCTGCATTAGGATAGGCACGGCGATAAGAGCGATAATGATGGGCTGGGCCACGATCTGGCCACCCTGAAAGGCAAAAAGCAGGACGACCGTCAAAAGCAGCGCGCTGATCGACATCGGCTGGACGGCGTCAGTGAATGCGGCGAGTTTCGACCCGTCGCCGCCGTTCAGCACCCGCCGCAGAAGCTGGGCGATGACGACTGGGACGACGATGAACAAAATCACAGAAATAAACAGCGTTTCCCAAGGCACGGTTATGGCGGAAACGCCCAGCAGCAGGGCCACAATCGGGGCAAACAGCACGATCATGATGGCGTCGTTCAGTGCGACCTGGCTAAGCGTGAAGGCGGGATCGCCGCGCGTAAGGTTGCTCCATACGAAGACCATTGCCGTGCAGGGAGCGGCGCCAAGAAGGATGAGCCCGGCGATATAGCTGTCGATCTGGTCCGCCGGCAGGAACGGGCGGAAGAGCCAGCCGAGAAACAGCCACCCGAAAAGCACCATGCTGAAAGGTTTGACGGCCCAGTTCGCCAAAAGCGTGACGCTGATGCCTCGCCAGTGATTGCCAACCTGACGCATTGCTGTGAAGTCGATCTTCATCAGCATTGGAATGATCATGAGCCATATCAACACGGCAACCGGAAGATTGACCTTGGCGAATTCCATGGCGGAAAGCGCAGAAAACAATCCGGGAAACAGTTTGCCGAGAACTATCCCGCCGACGATGGAAAGAGCGACCCAGGCGGTGAGCCACTTGTCGAAGAAGCTAATATGGGGCGATGGCTCGTCGGCTCCGGCGGCATTGTCATTTGCTGTCATTGTTCGGTCTCTAGTGAATGCTGAATGTTCAGGATTTGCCGATATCGGAGAGGCGCTTTCGGAGGGACAACTTGTCCAGGCTATGGATCGGCAGCGAACAGAAAATCGTGATGCGCTGGTTGAGCATGCGATAGGTGTCCGCAAAGGCGAGCGCGATTTCCGTGTCCGACCCTTCGACGGCCGCCGGGTCGGGAACGCCCCAATGAGCGGTCATCGGCTGTCCCGGCCAAACCGGGCAACTTTCCTGAGCTGCGTTGTCGCAGACAGTGAAAACGAAATCCATCTCCGGCGCGCCGGGCTCGGCGAATTCCAGCCAGTCCTTCGAGCGCGCAAAGGAGGTGTCGTAATTGGCTTTTTTCAGCAGGGCGATCGCCTGCGGGTGAACATCGCCTTTCGGCTGCGAGCCGGCCGAATAGGCGCGGAACCTGCCGGCGCCCTCACGGTTCAATATCGCTTCGGCAAGGATTGAGCGCGCGGAGTTTCCGGTGCACAGGAAAAGCACGTTGAAGATCTTGTTGTCGTCCATCTTTTTCTCCATCAGCAGTCGCAGACGATAGCGTCAAGCACGGGTTCGCAGAGTTCGGGTTTTCCGCCGCAGCAATCTTCCATCAAGAAGGCGAGAAGTCCGCGGATGCCATCGAAATCGGCGAAGTATCGGATCGATCGGCCCTCGCGTTCGTTGCGGACCAGGCCGGACCTCAGGAGAATATTGAGATTGGTCGACATGGTGTTCTGGCGCACGCCCAGCACGTCGCCGATCTCGCCCGCATTCATCCCGGTCTGACCGGCCTTGATCAACAGGCGTAAAACCTCAACACGGGTTTCCTGGCTGAGAGCGGAGAACACAAAAAGTGACTGAGTCATATCCATATATCATGAATAATAGATATATTATTCAACGTCAACCGCCACGAATGATTCAAGGCGAAGTTTCTGATGAGGGCCAGGTCGATCGCGTTGCTTGCTGATTGGCGATGTTGCGGGAACGATCAGCCTTGAACCGGCGTCAGAACCTTCATTCCGGGTGTGACATCAACCGCCATCTGAATGCCGCGAAATCGACATGGAATTGCAGGCGTCGAAGCAATCTTGCCCCGCGATTTTCCCTGAAAAAGCGGATGCGCCTGTCGGCGAGATCAACAACTACAAACCACCGTCCAATGACGCCCGGTTCTCCGGTTGGAGGCCCCACCGGACGGGGCGTCCCGATAATGGCGATATGTTTGCCGTCGTCATTAAGCGTAAGAAATGTGCGATACTGAACGAGCGGCGCCTTGCGCATGTGATCGACGGCTCGATCAAATGTCCAGTCTTGTCGAACCGATAGTTCGATGTCTTTCGCCGCGACATAGGAACCGGATCCCGGTTGCTGCGGAATTGAGGCGCCGACCCCGCGCAGAAGCGCGTCAAGCTCGTTCTCAACAAGATCGCCGCTGGCGCGCGCGAAGGCGAGCGACCAGGACAATCTCGTTCCGTAGTCGGTGAAAGGCAGTCGTCTCTGTCCGACAATGTCGCCCTCGTCGATGCCTTCGGAAAGACGGTGCAGGGTAATTCCGCCAAACTCGTCCGCTTTGCCGTGCAGGACAAGTGATTCAATCGGGCCGGGGCCGCGATAATCGGGAAGCATCGCCGGGTGAAGGTTGAAAGCCCGGTCAGGAAAGCGATCGAGCAACTCCAACGGAAATATCACGTGGCTGCCGGTGCAGAGAAGCGCGTCCGCGGGACTGCTCTGATCGAACAAGGCGCCCAATTCGTTCTTCTTTACGCCGCTGATGTTTCTAACGCTTATTCCATACCGTTCAATCACCGTGCAGGCGTCGTAGCCTGCGGGAAGAAGCAGCCGCTTGACGAAGCTCGGATGCCTTTCAAAGGATTTTGGCGCTGTGGTCCAGATCTCCGCTATCTCGTGGCCGCGCTTTATCAGGTCCGTTATCGCACGAGCTGACATGTACCGGCCGTCGCCAACGATCAGGAACTTCATGGAGACCTTGTTACCGCCTCGCCGGCTTTCTGGAAAGTCCATGCGGACTTTTCGCATGGCCATGGGCGACGGCTGCTTATTGCCGGCCCGATTTCCCGCCGGGTCAAAGACGCCCCGCTGGTCCGTCTTGGGTGAACGGCGCCTGAACGGGAGGTTCAGCGTGCGTTCCGAAAGCGCTTGCTAGAACCGTCATCGTTGACAACCCGCGGGGGATGCCCGCTCAATCAGGAGAGTACCAAAATGACCAACACCTTCATCAAGACGACCGCCGCCGCCGCCATCGCCATCGTTACGGCCCTGCCGGCTTTCGCCAACAGCCTTTCTATCGAACAGTATGGTTGGGGCAACGCCGCAGGCGGCGCGCAAAGCGGCTTCAACAACGCCATCGGCGTCTTTCAGAATGGCGCATGGAACAGTTCCGTGACCCAGCAGAATGGCTCCAACAACGTTTCGGCCACTGGCCAGCAGGGTGTGAACAACGCTGCTGACACCTGGCAGAACGGCCACAACAACGCGGCTGGCGTAGGCCAGTTCGGCGCCAACCACAGCGCTGTCATGTCCCAGGACGGAAACGGCAATGTCGCAGCTGGCGTTCAGGTGGGCGATGGCTGTAACGCCGGCGTTTCGCAGTCAGGCGGCGGCAACGTCGCAGCCTTCGTGCAGACCTGCCCCTGAGGCCCGCGCAATGCAAAGAGGCGACCGGCCGAGGGGGATGAACATCGCTCTCGGCCATTCGTCGTCATAAACACAAGGAGATTTTCACAATGAAGAAGAAAACGTCCATAACGCTGATGACCGCCGCCTTTGCTGCGGCGCTGTCCGGCGCCGCGCTCACGGCGAATTCCGGCCAAGCGCATTCGAATGAAACGCGCTGCGAGATCGTCACCGAGACCTCCGGCGGCATGGTCACGCTTCAAGGCGTGGTGCATGCGAATACGCCGCTTTCGGGATCCTACACATTCCGGGTCGAATCCGCTGGCGGCGGCGGCGGCTCGAACATCCGTCAGGGCGGTTCGTTCAGCGCCGCGCCAGGTCAGCCGGCCAAGCTCGGTCGGGTGATGCTGGGCGGAGGAGGCGCCGTCTACGACGCCACGCTCGACGTTGACACGAACGCCGGACGCTTCACCTGTCATGAACGCGCCGGCCAGATATGAACTTCATTACCTGCGTTCTTCAAGGCGGGCTCCGGGCGACCGGGGCCCGCTTTGCTTGAGCGCGGGCATTGCGGATTGAAGTTCTCCGGCTTCTACGGGCTGAACGAAATATGAATGGCTCGTTCCAAACCCGTTCAAGCGCGCGCCGGCATACTCTCTCTATCGATCGGCAGTGAGGCCGGCGAAAGCAGTCTTAACCAAGGAGAGAACCATGAACACCGCTATCCGTAGCCTCATCGCAGGCGTCACCCTTGCAACTAGCCTTGCCGCAGCCCCGGCCTTCGCCGGCGGATCTGTTTCGGTGAATTTGAATCCCACCGATCCGGAGAAAGCCCAGGCGCTTCAGACCGGCTTGCGCTTCTACGGCCTCGTAAAGGGAATCAAGGACGGCTCCATCACCCAGAACGGCTTTGGCAACGCCGCCGGTCTCATGCAGAACGGTTCCGGCAATCTCGGCGTCATCCATCAGAATGGCGACGGCCATGTCGGCACTATCGAACAGAACGGCGACGGCAACGCCTGCGGCCTGTTCCAGTTTGGCCAGAACACGGAAGCCCATCTCCAGCAGAATGGCGATGACGGGGCTTGCGCAACCGTCCAGTTCGGATGGTGAACGCCTTGCGCGGGAGCGGAGGCTCCCGCCGCTCCGTCTGCGTTACGTCGGGCAGCGGCCGGTTCTATTGGTTCAGTCCCGGAAGCCACAGAACCACATCCGGAAACGCGATCATGAGCGCCAGCAAGGCCACAGCCACGCCGACAAATGGCGTTACGCCACGAAAGATCGTGGCTAACGGAACGTCTCTGGCCACCGAATGCATGACAAAAGTATTTATCCCCACCGGCGGCGTGACCAGTGCGATTTCGGTGACGATCACCAGATAGACGCCGAACCAGACGGGATTGATTCCGAGTGAAATCACGACCGGAAATACGAAGGGCAGCGTAAGGATCAGCATACCGAAAACATCGAGAATAGCGCCCAGGACGATGTACATCAGCGTCAGACTGATCAGGACGACGAGGACGCTGCGATCCGTGCCCATAACGACATCGACGATGGCTTGAGATATTTCGGTGACCGCAAGGAAACGCGCCAGAAGCGATCCCCCCACGATGATCAAGAAAATCATGCCGCTGGTGCGCACTGTCGAGTAAAGCGCATCGCCAAGTTTCTTCCAGGTGAAACGCCGCATCGCAAACCCGACGAGAAACACCGAAATCGCGCCGAATCCGGAGGCCTCGGTCGGGGTAAATACGCCGCCATAGATTCCACCCATGACAAAACCGAATACCACAAATACAGGGAGCAGTTTGACGAGCGACCGGAACCGATCGCCCCAGGAAAAGCGGGGTCCAACCGGTCCCAATGCCGGATTGATGAGACAGCGGACGAGGATCAGCAGGGCGAAGCCGAGCGTCATGAGAACGCCGGGAACGATGCCGGCTATGAACAGGTCGCCGATGGACGTTTCGGTCCATATCCCGAACAGCACCATCAGGATCGAAGGTGGAATCAGGATCCCGAGCGTTCCGGCAATTGCAAGAGCGCCCGTGGAAAGCGCCGGATCGTAATTCCGTTTGCGCATTTCCGGCATCGCCATCTGTCCCATGGTGACGACCGTCGCAGCGCTCACGCCGGTGATCGCCGCAAACATCGCGCACGCCATGACGGATGCGATGGCCAATCCGCCTGGCAGCCAGCCAAGCCACTTCTGCAGGCAATCGTACAGGTCTCCGGCCAAATCCGCCCGATAAACCAGTTGCCCCATCAAGATGAACATCGGCGCAGTGATGAAAAGGAAATCGGTGCCGGTTTCCCACGCAATGGTGGTGAGTTGGAACGCGGCCTGGTCGAAACTGCCAAACCAGCTCAGTCCGGCAATGCCGACCACGGCCATCGCCATGGCGATGGGGATGCCGAGACCGACAAGAAGCAGCATCGCCGCAATGGAAAGAAACCCTATCGCGATCAAGCTCATGTCAACGTTTCCAGACGGCGATGATCTGCCGCAACGCCTCGATGACCATCAGAGTGAGAACGATCAGCAGAACGATCCGCACCGGCCACACCGGAAACTTGATGAAGCCATGCGCATCGCCCGCCGCGAACGGGTCATGCATTTCCTTCCAGACGCGATAAAAGATGGTGCCGGCTATGAACGCCGCCAAGCCGCTTGAAACGCTGTCGATGACGCGCCGCCAGAAATCGGAGAAGCGTTCGTAGAGCAGTTCCATGCGCACATGGTCGCCATATCTCAGGCACACCGGCTGACCGCAGAAAAACAGCAAGAGCAGCAGCAGGGTGGTGACATCCTGCGCCCAGAAGAGCGGCGCGGAAAAAACATATCGGGCGACCACATCGGCGCCGACGATGACAGCCATCGCCGGCGTCACGACTATCGACATCGCGCCGAACACGATGTCTGCTGGAAGCTGCCAGAGGCTGCGGGATCGCCGCGCCTCCAGCCGCTCATCGACCTTCATTCGGACAGAACGCCTGTTACAGGGTTTTCCATCGCCGACTTCATCTGATCGATGGAAGACATTGCGCTGTATTTCTCGGCGGCGGCGTTCATTGCGTCGATCATTCCGCTGATATCGTGGCCCTTGTCGGACATTGTGGAAATATATGCGGTGACCGCGGTATCCGTCGCGGCTTTCCATCGTGCCCGCTCGTCATCGGACAATTCGACAATCTCGATGCCCCCCTCATCCATCTGCTTCAAGGCCTCCTCGCCGAAACCGTCGTAGAAAAGTTGCGCTTCCGCAACCGCAAGCTCCTGCATCCACCGGGCAAGAACCGGCTTCAGAGACTCCGGGAGATCTTCGTAGAACTTTCGGCTGAGGCAATATTCGGACGAATTATTGAGAAGTTCAATTGCCGTCTTGTATTTGCCCACGTCAGCGGCGCGAAAGCTGACGAGCGCCGCGTCATGAAAGACAACCCCGTCGATCACGCCAGTTTGGAAGCCGGTGAACAGTTCCCGGGAAGGAATATTCACGGGGACGGCGCCTAAAGCGGAAATGACGTCGCTTTGCAAGCCGCCGCCGATGCGAAGCTTCAGTCCGCTCAAGTCGTCAAGCGTTTCCACCGGCTCCTTGGTAAGAACGTTGTAGGGCGGCGTCATCGTAACATGGGCGAGCAATACGCCCTGGCCCTCATACTCCTCCTTCAGGTGCTGCGGGTAAACGTCATGCGCCGCGAGCGTCGCAACCGTGGAATTATCGAACATGAACGGGATCGTGAGAGCGCTGAAGATCTCGAAGTGTCCCGGGTCCAGCGCAGTCATGCAATGCGTGAAGTCGGTGACGCCCTCTCGCACGGCGCTGAAACCTTCAGGCAAACCGTGCAAAGTGCCGCCCCAGTAGGTTTTGACCTTCAGTTTACCTTCGCTTTCTTCTTCCAGTCGGGCGATGGCTGGCTCCCAGACATCGCTGACCAGCTTGATGCTGGGTGAGAGAAAGCTCGAAAAACGCATCGTGATCGGCTCGCCGTCGTAATCGATTGCAAGCTTGGGCGGCGCCAGTTCGCCGCTGAGCCAGGCGCGGGCACCTTCCGCGCCATCCTGCGCGACAGCCGCGCCGCCGAAACTGGTGAGGCCGGCGACCAAAATCGTGCCGGCGAGCATTCTGTAAGCCATGTCATATCCTCCCAAATTGTAGGACAAAAATTGCTACAAAATTGCGAATATTGTCAACTAGAAATTTCGAAATACTTATAATAACGACGATTATTCGGTTATATGATGGAAATCATCATTTAATCAGTTGACAATATATGTCCTACAAAATTTAACTGAATGTACGGAGGATTTATCCATGAAAAGACTGCCCGCGCCCAAGATTGAACGTCGTCTCGAACTGAATTTTCAGGGAGATTGGGGCCACGCCAACCTGCACAGAATTTGTGGATGGATATCCTCGGTCATGACGCCGTTGTGCGGCGACGGCACCCGGATCGCGACCTGGACGGGCAAGTGGGGCAGCGAGGCGCCGAAAGTGGTCGCCGACGGGCTGGTCGACATGGCGATGTCGGTGCCCGCCGCATGGGTCGCCTCAGCACTGACGGGGCACGGAATCTACTCGGGCAAGCCGGTGAAAGGCATAAGCGCGATCGCGACCATGCCGCAAACAGATTGGGTGCTTCTGGCGATCGACCAGTCCTTCGGCGTCCGCACTTTTGACGATCTTCGCGAGAAGCGTCCGCCGCTTCGTATCGCGACGGGGCCGGATGACGGCGATCATACTGTCGGCTACGGCGTGCAGCGGGTGATGGAGGCGGCGGGCATTGACCGCGCGACGCTCGAAAGCTGGGGCGGCTGCTACCTGGAGGAAGACAGGCCCGACCGGGTGTTGAACCTCTTGAAGGATCCAGGCGCCGACGCAGTGTTTTTCGAGGCCGTCATGACGCCGTTCTGGCGCAAGGCCGCAGAGGAGCGCGCCTTTCACTATATTCCCATTGAACGCGATGTTCTGGACGCCGTCGAACGTGATTTCGGCCTCACCCGCGCGACCATGCCGGCAGGACGGCTGCACGGCATGGACTACCCCGTCGAAACGCTCGACTTCGCGGACTTTCTGATGATCGTTCGCGACGACATGCCGGACGATATCGCCTACATGCTTGCCTGGATAATTTGCGAAACGTCAGAGATCCTCGAGCGCCAGTACAGCCACCTGCCGGTCGAGCACAGCCCGGTGACCTATCCGCTCGAACCCGCCAGAATGATGAAGACATCGATCCCGCTTCATCCCGGCGCCGAGCGTTATTATCGTGAAGCCGGCTATCTTGACGGCGGCTTCTGATCCAATGAACCCGAACGTCGCCCGAAACGCTGCGCGCGAGGATCCGCAAGACATGATCGAACTTTCTATTGATGCGCGGGACTATGCTTCGGAAGCAGAGGAGCAGATGCCTCTTCCGGAGCGTCTGGCGGAACGCATCGCAAGCGCGATCCAGTCAGGCCAGATGACTGCCGGGCAGCGTGTGCGCGAACAGGACCTCAGCGCAATGTTCGGGGTCAGTCGCGGACCGGTGCGCGAAGCCTTGCGGATCCTGGAAGGCGATGGTTTCGTCGAAATTGAGCGTCACCGCGGGGCCATCGTCACGCGCGCCTCCCCGCATGAGACAAGCGTCGCAGTCGAAATGCAGGTGGCGCTGTTCGGAGTGGCGGCGAGAACTGTGGCGGAAAAGGCGACCGACGAGGAAATCGGCGCGCTGGCTGCGTTGATTGAGCGGCTGGCCGAAATGGAGGCCGACCCCAAGGCGACGCCCGAGCAGTTCGTCAACACCAGCCTTCGAGCCACATGGATGCTGATTCATCTCGCCGGTTCGACCAGCCTGGCGAGGTCGATCCGCGCGTTGCGGCGGCTCACCAGGCCAGACCGGTGGATCTTCGCCATGACGACAAAGTCAAAACAGCGCAAAGCCCTCAGACAGTGGCAAAGCATTCTGGAAGCGATCGAAGGACGCAACCCCGGTCGCGCGGAGTCCCTCGCCAAAACCCGCGTCAGACAAATCCACAAGAATACGTCGTCATCCGCGTGACGCACGTGCGAATTGAGATCGCGCAATGCGCGCATCCT
This sequence comes from Hoeflea sp. CAU 1731, assembly GCF_039888615.1. Classification (NCBI taxonomy): domain Bacteria; kingdom Pseudomonadati; phylum Pseudomonadota; class Alphaproteobacteria; order Hyphomicrobiales; family Rhizobiaceae; genus Hoeflea; species Hoeflea sp. CAU 1731. The sequence goes on from NZ_JBDQQS010000013.1 coordinate 147,444, forward strand.
TTTGGATGTTCACTCGGACCCAAGAAGTGAATCGGAAGTGCTTGCACAAGGAAAGATCTCGCTCATCCCGGATCAAGATCGGACAGCAGACTTCGGCGGTACTCGCGGGGGGCCAGTCCGTATTTTTTCCGGAACGCGCGGCCGAAATGGCTTTGGTCGCTGAACCCCCAGGCATAGGCGATCTCGGCGATGGACATGCCGCGATGGTCCGACGAGACGAGGGCCTCGCGTGATTTTTTCAGACGTTCCGCCAAAAGCCAGTTGCCGAAACTGACCCCATCTTCGGCGAAGAGGTTGTGGAGAGTGCGAACCGATATGCCAAACCGTCTGGCCAGTATCCCGGGCTTGAGGTTGTGGTCTCCCAGCCTCGCGCCGACGGAGGACTTGATGGCGAACAACAGCGCCCGTTGTCTGATGCGACGGTCCGTGACGACGATGGCGCGGCGGGTGGCGGGCGCCTGGGCGAGAAGGCCAAGGAAACCCAGCATCAGGGCCTCCTCTTCCTCAGCGCTACAGGCGTTCAATTCCTCCGCCAGACTGAAGACGTAACGGGAAAGCACTGCCCCAAAACCCCCGGCGCCCGAAACGAATAATCCAGGCAACAGATTTTCCGCATTCTTGAGAATTTCGTTGGCGAGCGCGGTCGGGATCTCAAGCGACAACTGGTGGAAGTCGCCGCCGAATCGGAGTTCGTATGGTCTGGAGGCGTCGACGATGGCGAAGTCGCCGGGCGCCAAAACGGAGTCCCGGCCTGACTGGCGCGTCAGACCCACGCCCCTCACCTGCATATTGAGATAATAACAGGAGCGGGAGGAACGGCCGATTTCCCGCGTTCCGCGAACGACGTGCTGGGCTTGCGCCCGGACTTGAGCGACGCCGACCGCGCCATAGCGCGTCGCTTCGACTTCGCCGTAGAAAGGCTTGTTCGTCCCCATTGCGTCGCACCGTTGCGGATTGAGGTGCACGAAAGCATCGCAAACGACCTCGCGCCAGTATCCGAACTGGTCGCCCGTCGCCTGTTCTTCCGTTCGCCAAATCTGCTGCACGTCGCCTCCAGGAAGGGACTGTTTGCTCAAGAGCATACTACGGGCGTCTTTGCGGTCATCAACGGCGCGCTTCGGTTTTTGCGCCCTCGGTCGAAAGAAATGCACGTTCGTTCAAGAATTGGCTCTGCGCAACCGCAAGAGTTGCGGACATGTTAGCCGATAAAGGAGCCTTTCATGTCCGAAAATGTCCTTTCAACCCGATTTTCGCAAAGTTACGGCGTCGATCATCCCTTCGCCTGCGCCGGCATGGCCTTCGCCGGCATGACGCCTGATTTGTGCATCGCCGTCTGCCAGGCCGGAGGCGTCGGAGCGCTCGGCGTCGGTCTGACGCCGCCCGAATTGTTGCGGCAGATGATTAAAGGAATTCGCGCGGCGGTCGGCGACAAGCCCTTCAATATCAATTTCATCACCATCTTCACCGAAGAGGCGCATATCGATGTCTGCGCGGAAGAAAAGGCGCCTGTGGTCTCGTTCCACTGGGGCAATCCCGACAGGGCGTTCATCGACAAGCTGCATGCGGCGGGCTGCAAGGTCTGGGAGCAGGTGGGTTCGGTCAAAGCGGCGATAGTGGCGGCCGACAGCGGCGTCGATGTTGTGATCGCCCAGGGCTCCGAGGCTGGCGGGCATAATTATGGCGAGTTGCCCACCTTCGCCCAGGTGCCGGCTATTGTCGACGCCGTCGGCGACCGGACAATGGTGTTGGCCTCGGGCGGCATCGCCGACGGTCGCGGCGTGGCGGCGGCGCTGAGCCTCGGCGCGGACGGCGTCTGGGTCGGCACGCGCCTGGTCGCCAGCAACGAGGCGTTCTCGCACGAAGAATACAAATCAAGGCTGGTGAACGCCGCCGGAACCGATACGGTTCGCACCGGCATTTTCGGGCCGGAAATCAAGGCCTTCAATCCGATGCGGGTTCTGCGAAACCGCGTGGTTGCCGAATATGAGGGGCGTGAGAACGAGGCGCCGGACGACACCTCGGATCAGCCTCTGGTCGGCGAAACGCAACTCGGCCCCGACGCCGTGCCGCTTCGCAAATTCACCAATTTCGTCCCGATGCCGGCCACCACAGGTGATTTTGACGAAATGCCGCTGCTGTCCGGTCAGGGCGTGGGCCTCGTCAAGTCCGTCGAGCCGGCGGGAGAGATTATCGCCAGGATGATGGCGGACGCCGCGTCCATACTGAAACGGCTCAATGGCGGTTGAACGGCCGGCTGCGCTTGAAGTCGCCCGCTTTGTTGCACCGACCGCAAAGCCTTGCAGCGCCCGATCTCATGGGTTTCCGCCCGACGCTACATTGGGCAGCGAATGTCCTGTTTCATTCAATGACTGAGACCGGCATGTTGCCGGATTCGCATTTCGACACGATGATGGTCATTTGCTCTGACACGATGGCTTCACGCAGTACATCGGCGGTGTCTTCCGCCCTGCATTCGACCACGTTCTCGCAACCACAGGCCTTTGCCACTGCCGCAAGCGACGTCGTCCCGCCGACCTATGTCGGCTGGTCGCAAGTGTTTACCCTCTTTGGAGTTACCTCAGGAATAGGCCTCGATCAGCGCCGTCACTTCGGCGTCCCGCGCCTGCTTGGTGGCGCCGCCGATCACGACGACGATGAGCTTGCGGCGCCCACGGCTCGCCGTCGCCACCAGATTGAAGCCGGAAGCACGGATGTATCCGGTCTTCATGCCATCGACACCGGGGACAGTACCAAGCAGTTTGTTGGTCGCCTCGAACGTCCGTCCGTCGTAGGTGAACGTTTGCGCCCTAAAGTAGGCCCCGTATTGCGGAAACCGTTGCTTCATTAATAGGGCCAGCTTCGCCATGTCGCGGGCGGTGGTGACGTTGGCGGCCCCCGGAAGGCCGCTGGCATTGGCGAACCGCGTCCCGGAAAGGCCGAGAGTGCGGGCTTGCTCCGTCATGCGAACAGCAAAGGCTTCTTCGGAACCGGAGATCGCCTCGGCTACCACCACCGAGACATCATTGGCCGATTTCACCGCCAGCGCCTGAATCGACTGTTGCACGGTGATCGTCGCGCCGGCTTTGACGCCGATGCGAGCCGGTGGCTGCGATGCCGCCTCGGCCGAGACGGGCAGTCGCGTGTTGAGCGACAGCCTGCGCGCCTTGATCTCGTCAAACAGGATATAGAGCGTCATCAGCTTGGTCAGCGATGCCGGATAGCGCGGTGCGTCGGCATCGACGGCATAGAGTTCCTGGCCGGTCGTGGCATCGACCACCAGCGCGGATTTGGCGCGAGCGACAGGCTGCTGGGGGGCATAGGCGACCGGTGTGACGGAAGGAGCCTCGAGCGGGATACCGAGCGATGAAGGAACCTCGCTGCTTCCCTGCGTCTGACAGCCGGAAGCGACAAAGGTTACGAGGAGAAGGGCAACTGCGGTGATCATCCGGAACGGGCGGACCATGGGCGCTCCACGCACTGTTATCGGTCGAATAATGAATTTGAATAGTATTCGGCTCGCACTAGGATTACCAGCGGGTCACGATCGAGTTGTCTTTCAGAATTCGACTAAACGACAAATTACAATCGTTTCAAGGCCGGTCGAATTCGAGATTAGAGCATCGTGTGCTTTGAGTGAATCAGGGATGCTTCCAATTGTGCCGGCGGTGTGATTCTTTGGGTCGAGGAGATGATTCGATGACCCATGCACTTTCCAGTGACCTTCGCCGGCGTGTA
>NZ_JBDQQS010000014.1:0-142266 GCF_039888615.1 Hoeflea sp. CAU 1731
ACGCCGGCGAAGGTCACTGGAAAGTGCATGGGTCATCGAATCATCTCCTCGACCCAAAGAATCACACCGCCGGCACAATTGGAAGCATCCCTGATTCACTCAAAGCACACGATGCTCTAACCTAGCTGCGAGCGCAAAGTGCCAGGTGCTTCATAAGGCGTACTATGCAACCATTTGGACCATTAAGCATCTGATTTGAATGATGATCCCGGCGCGATTCGAATGCGCAATCTACAGATTAGGAATGGAAATAATCGATCCCGAAGAGACGATCACGGAATTCTAAGCAACACCAAGGCGCAAAGTTCGCGAATAGTCGCGAAGTTTATCCATTTGCTGACATAGTGCTGACACAGACCGCATCAGGCCATCAGTATGAAAGCTAAGTGCTTGATTTTATGGCGCGCTCGGGAAGATTCGAACTCCCGACCCCCAGATTCGTAGGCTTGGGCCGAGCATTGATTCTAAAGGGGATTTCTGCAAACCGACCTCAAAAGGCGGGATAAAAAATCAATGGGTTAGCGGTATATCTGCAAACCGGGTGGAGCCACCGCCCGAAATAGAAATCGCCGCCCTGGTTTTCCCCAACCTGGGCGGCGATGAGACGAAAAGAGTTTCAAGGCCTTTTCATCTCGAAAACTACCACAAAGCCGATGTTCGTTACAAGGTAAAAAGGCTGATCGGGGGTGCGAAATGAGCGCATCCACAATCAGCTTCAGCGCCCGTCTGCTCAGCTCCGCCCTAGTCAATTCACAGCCGAAAGACGCCGCCCTGGTTGCGGGGTTTCAATCTGGCGCAGTTCACACGCGATCAGCATCCGGCCGGCGACCAGACATGTCGAAACTCTGGGCGCGTCCACAAGCTCGGCAGTATCAACGATCGCCAGATAAGGAACGATCGATCCGCCGTCGCCGCACGCTCGCCGCGACCTATCCCATGCCGCCGGCAATGGCCGGGATGTTGACGACATCTCAGCTCGCTTATGCGCGGATCGTCGCCGACGAGATTCAGAAGCGTGGTAGTTGCCAGCTTTGCCTCGATGCCATTGCCGCTCGTGGCGGCATGTGCAGGAAGACGGCTCAACGCGCACAGGACCGGCTCGCAGAGCTCGGCTGGATCACTGTCTGGTATCGAAAGCGCAACTGCGGTGTGCGGCATCTTCCGAACCTCGTGCGCATTGTCTCGGCCGAATGGAAAGTCTGGATCGACAAGGGTCCGAAGCGATCGATTAAGACAGGACATTCGTGTCTGACCACGGTAACTGAGAATAATATAACCGCCTCAGTGCCGCGTGAGAGGCCGCAAAGGGCTCTTGAAAAGAGAGCTTTTAGGCAGGGCAGAGGACACACAACGAGCGGGAGCGGCCCTGGCTGACGGGTGCAGACCGAGATAGTTGCAGGTTATTGAACAATTCTGTAATGTCGTTCACAAATAGTGGACGATAGCGATGGCCTCTATTCTCCTGGATACACTTGCAGATCAGATCACCGAGGCGCTGGAAGCGCACAACGTTCCACATGGGCTGACGCTGATAGAGCGGACCGTGGGTGAGGTAGGCCCTGCGCACAATCCCGGCCCTGCGACGACCACGGAGTATGACTGTCGCGGCTGGGTGGACAGCTGGACAGAGGCAGAGCAAGAGCTGGTGGAGACAGGCGACATCAAGGTCATTGTTCTCCAGTCGAGCCTGTCCCTCCCTGCTGATGTGGCCCATGCGGTCAAGATCAATGATCAGACGTTCAACGTTGTGCGGATCGATCAGGATCCGGCAGGCGCCTTGTGGATCATCCATGCGAGGCCGCTCTGAGCGCGGCGAAGAAATCCAATGTGGTCCCAATGCCCGAAAAGGCTGGCACGGGGGGGCTCGTGGGTGGGACTGTTCCTTTCGCTCTCCCGAAGAACTCAGAGGCGGCAAAGGCGATCCGGTTCCTAGAGAGTCTGAAAATACCTGAGGGGCCGAAGGCGGGTCAGAAATTAAAGCTGGCAAATTTCCAGAAAGATTTTGTTATCGGGGCTCTCGATCCGGCGAACATGGTCGGGGTTCTCTCGATCGGTCGAGGCAACGCAAAGACGGCTCTTGCGGCCGGTCTGGCTCTCGGTGCCGTCATGGGTGTGTGGGATAAACAGCCGAGACGGGAAATCCTGCTTGCCGCACGGAACCGGGACCAGGCGAAAATCGCATTCGGCTTCATGGTGGGCTTTGTCGAAAGCCTTCCGAAAGCCAAGCGAGAGAAATTCACGATCCGGCGCGGATCGCGGCTTGAGGTCGAATTTGACGGCAACGGCGGCGGGCTGGCGCGCTGTATCGCAGCCGATGGACGGTCGATCCTGGGCGGCGCTCCGACGCTGGCAATCCTCGATGAGCGGGCCGCCTGGGAACGCGACAAGGGCGATCTCCTGGAAAACGCCATTCTGTCCGGTCTGGGGAAGCGCAACGGCAAGGCGTTGATCATTTCGACCAGTGCGCCAGACGACGCCAACACGTTCTCGAAATGGCTCGATGAGCCTCCGCCTGGGACGTATGTGCAGGAACATCGGCCGGCGTTCGGTCTCCCTGCTGACGACGCCGAATCACTGCTGATCGCCAACCCTGGGGCCGTTGAGGGCATCGGCGCCAGCCTCGATTGGCTCCAGGCGCAGGCCAGACGGGCGATCGCTCGTGGTGGATCCGCTCTCTCCAGCTTTCGAAATCTCAACAGGAATGAGAGGATTTCGAGCGAAAACAGGTCGGTCCTGGTCACGGTCGATGAATGGCTTGCTGCCGAAGTTTCCGCCGACGATCTGCCACCCCGCGAAGGTGAATGCGTCCTGGGTGTCGATCTCGGCGGATCCCGATCGATGTCGGCGGCGGTGTTCTACTGGCCTCGAACCGGCCGCCTGGAGGTCGTCGGAACCTTTCCGACCACCCCGACGCTCGCCGATCGCGGCGCGGCCGATGGCGTCGGCTCTCGCTATGTCGAGATGGAATCGAGGGGTGAGCTGATCACGATGGGGCAGGCAACGGTCCCGCCGGGTCTATGGCTCTCAGAGGTGACGCGCCGGGCCGATGGCGCTGCGATTTCCTGCATCGTCGGCGACCGATTCCGCCATGCTGAATTTGCGGAGGCGATGCAGAAAGCAAACTTGCGGGTGCCGTTCATATGGCGCGGGTTCGGGTGGAAAGATGGCGCAGAGGATATCGAGCGTTTCAGACGCGCTCTGTTTGACGGTCAAGTCAAAGTGCTTCCTTCATTGCTGCTCAGATCAGCCTTTTCGGACGCGATTACGCTGGTGGATCCGGCGGGCAATCACAAGCTGGCAAAGGCTCGCTCTCTCGGTCGCATCGATGCGGCCGCCGCGGCCGTTCTGGCGATCGCCGAGGGCGCCCGGCGCGCAGCTCGCCCGGCCTCAAAATCGAGGGCCGCGACATGGGTCTGAAAAATTACATGCGCCACAGCAAGGCGGCGAGGAAGTCGAGACGATGGCTCGCTGTCCGGCTGGAAGCGAAACGACGGGACGGGTGGCGATGCCGCAAGTGCGGATCAGTGGGCCGCCTGGAGGTCGACCACATCAAGCCGGTTCGGGACGCTCCCGAGCTCGCCTTTGAGCTCAGCAATCTGCAAACGCTCTGCTCGAGCTGCCATTCAAAAAAAACACGAATCGAGATCGGCCTGGGCCGGGAAGATCCAGCCAGGGAGGCTTGGAAAACTCTCTTGTCAGAAACGAGGAATGAAACATGTTGAAGTCAGTTGAAATCCAGCGTCGTCAGTCGGAGATCCGGCAGTCGCTCGCTGAGCTGGTCGGCAAGGATTCGCCGACCGAGGATGAAACCCGTTCGATGGGCGAGCTCGACAATGAGTATCGGGCGAATGAAACCCGATATCGGGCCGCGCTCATTGCCGAGGACGAGGAACGCCGGGACGCCAAAGACGAGCTCGAAACCCGATCCGATCGCGAATATGCGGAACTGATCGGCCGGTTCGAAATGCGCCAGGTTGCGCTTGCACTCGACGAGGGCCGCACGCTCGACGGACCGACGGCGGAAATCGTCCAGGAGATGCGGAACCAGGGCGGCTATCGCGGTATTCCGGTTCCGTGGCAGGCTCTGGAGCTTCGCGCAGGCGAAACGATTGCATCCGGCACGCCAGATCCGATCCAGACTCGACCGATCATCGATGCGATTTTCCCGGATTCGGTCGCCGGCCGGATGGGCGCGGAGATGCTCAACATCGACGCCGGCGAGGTCGAATGGCCGGTTGTGACACAGGGCGCAAGCGTCAGCTGGCAGTCGACGGAGGCTGGTAGCGTCGGATCGGCTCAGGCTTTCCAGACAACGGACAGGCCGCTGGCGCCGGATCACACTCTCGGCGTGCAAATGAAACTGACCAGGAAGTCGCTGAAACAGTCGGGCGCTGCAATGGAACAGGCGGTCCGTCGTGACATGAATTCCGCGATTTCGGCAGAGCTGGACCGCGTGGTGTTTATGGGCGTCAACACCGAAGGCGAGCCCGACGGGGTGATCCTGGGCGCAAGCAACTACGGCATCACCGATACTGGGCTCGACGCAGAACCGACCTACGCGAATTTTCTGACGGAGATCGTGGCGTTCATGTCGGCGAATGCGATCAAATCGCCTGGCGAAGTGATGGCTCTTATGCATCCCGAATTGTTCGGATATCTCGAATCCAACGTGAACGAAACGCTGCAAATCACCGAATATCAGCGGCTGGCGCTGCTGATGACTGGTCGCAAGCCGACCGGGTTCTCGCCGCAGAACATTGTCATCTCTGGAAACGCGATCGACACGCCGACGGAATCGCCGCCGGAAACTCAGATGCTGATGGCGACATCGACGGGCGGCGTTGCGCCGATCTTTGTCGGCACCTGGGGCGGGATCGATTTGATCAGGGATCCGTACACGGACGCGGCGTCGGGCGGGCTGCGGCTGACTGGCCTGGCGACGATGGATGTCACGGTTGCCCGTCCCGCTCAGCTGCGTGTTCTCAGCGGCATCCAGATCCCGTCTTCGTGATGTTGCACGGGCTGATCCAGGGTCAACTGGAGGTCCGGCGGGCGGGTGATGGTTCCACCCGTCTCGCCGGGTCTTTTCCGTATGGGACGCCGGCCGTCTTGTCGGATGGCGGGCGCACTGGACGGCCGCGAAAAGAGGTGATCGCGCCGCGCGCGTTTGCCTACCGCGTCGAAAAACCGGACGAGGATATTCATCTTTTGCTCGGTCACGATTTCGGGCAGCCTTTGGCGTCGAAGCTCACGGCAACGCTCAAACTCACGGATACGGATGAGGCGCTGAAATTCGAGGCGCTGATCTCCAGGGAAATCGCCGAAACGTCCTACGGCCGCGATGCGCTCGCCATGATCGGCAGCGGTCTCGCCGTCGGGATTTCACCAGGTTTCCGGATACCGCCGGCCCGAGCGGTCAAGGATGCTGAGGCAATCAGCGAGGAACCGGACCGGCCGGATGAGGGGATGCACAGAGCGATCATCCGCACTGTGAAAAGCGCCTTGCTGTACGAGCTCAGCGTCGTCACCAGGCCGGCATATTCGGAAAGCCAGGTTGAGGCGCGGAACTGGGCGCCGAATCACAAGCCGGAGGTTTCAGGATCTCGAACGGCTGCCAAACGCTGGAGACTATGATGGTCGAAACGATCAAGCAGACAGAGGCCATTCCAGACGAGTATCCAGACCTCGGAAGCCCGTCGCCGCTTTCTAATGCGGCCCAGGCGCTCGATCAGGAAGCGCTCTGGCAACGGCTCGAATCGTTCGTGGCGTATCGATGGACCGAGCGGGATGTTGAATGGATCGTCGAGGGATGCGGCGAATGGGTGCCGCCGCTGCAGCCCGCAACGATCTCAGCGGTCGAGCGATGGACATCCAACAACAGCTGGGAGGCGATCACGCCAGACGCATCACCACGCGGCGGGTATTGCCTGCCGGGCGGGACATATCGGTTCACCGCGTCCGTCGGTGGCGGAACTGTCCCTGCTGCCGTTCTGGAGGCGTTCAGGCGGCTTGCTGAATACACGGCTGCGAGGCCGATGTCGCAGGCTGGCATCGCTTCTGAGAGCGTGACGGCCGGGTCTGTGTCGATATCGAGGCGAATGTCGCCGTCGGCGATCGGTGAGGGAATGGCAAACAGCGGCGCCGGGGATCTGCTGCGAAGATATCGGAGGGTATCGTGATCAACTGGCTCAGGAATCTATTCACTGCCGACAAGCTGGAAAAGCGCGCTGCGGCGTCCGGCTTCACGGCTGAAATCATGCAGGCCCGGGAATCGTATATCTCGGGCAGTCGCGGGCTGGCTGAGCTCACGGCGACGGTCCAGGCGTGCGTTTCGCTCTGGGAAAACGGTCTCAGCGTGGCCGATGTCCAGGGGACAGACTTGCTCGATCGGCGCACTCTGGCGATTGTCGGTCGATCGGCAGCCTTGCGGGGTGAGAGCGTTTTTCTGATCCGCGACGACGGCCTGGTGCCATGCTCCGATTGGGACTTGCGAACGCGGTTCGGCCGGCCGAGCGCATATCGGCTATCGATCAGTGAAGCCGGCGGTGGCTTCACGCAAACGGCTCTCGCTGCGGAAATCCTTCACTTGCGAATCGGCTGCGATGCGGCCGCACCGTACTACGGGCAGGCTCCATTGAAACGGGCATCGCTCACGAGCTCGATGCTCCAGGCAATCGAGAGTGCGCTGGCTGAGGTTTTTGACAACGCGCCGCTCGGCAGCCAGATCGTGCCATATCCCGAATCCGCCGAAACAGATTTGACGCAACTCGGGCGGAGTTTCAGAGGGCAGAGGGGCCGCGTCCTGCTTCGCGAGAGTGTCAATGTCCAGGCGGCCGGAGGGCCAGCGCCAACGGCTGATTGGCGGCCGCAGGATGTGACGCCAAATCTCGAAAGAGCAATGACGGCGGAAAGCCTGGAGGCGGCCAGGGGCGCAATCTGTGCGGCGTTCGGTGTCCTGCCGGCGATGTTTGCGTCGAATGCACAGGGGCCGCTTGTGCGCGAGGCGCAAAGGCATCTGGCGACGTGGCAATTGCAGCCGATCGCCGAAATCTTGGCAGAGGAAGCATCTGAAAAGCTCGGCAGTGTCGTGAAGATCGACACGGTGCGGCCGCTCCAGGCGTTTGACGCTGGTGGCAGAGCTCGGGCGCTCTCGACCATCGTCGAAGCGATGGCGAAGGCTAAGGAGGCTGGTCTGTCGCCCGGGGATGTCGGGCAGGCGTTGAATCTCGTCGATTGGCGCGAATGATGTGTCGTCCAGGAAACAACGCATCACGCGGAGTAGAAGGCGCGTTATCGTCGATCGGCTTGTATCGATCATGAGAGCGGTTGAACCGACGCCGTTCGCGGCCGAGGGGCCGGCGCGGGCTGGCGTTCGCTCGGCGTTCTGTCTCGATGGCTGGGATTGGCAACGAGCTGACGCTCTTGCGGGCGAAATCGTCGGGAATTCACTACGAATTGTTGGCGCAAAGCGACCGAGCTGGCAGCAAGGTCAGCCGGAATATGTCCAGCCGGGCATCTCGCCGGTCTATTTTGATCGATGTCGAAACTGTCAAAAGCCGCTGGAGGAAGGGCAACGCAAGTTCTGCTGTCATGAGTGCAACACGGCCTTCAACGCGCGCAGGCGTGAGGCCAGGCTGAGAGAGGAAATATCTCTGGCAGCGGCCGCCAGGCGGGCTGCCTGGCGTGCGAATCAGCCGGAACGGGTCTGTGAGAGTTGCGGCCGGCGATATCGACCAAACAAGCCGCGGCAGCGATTTTGTAGGCGGCAATGCGCGGTTCGATGAAACTTGAAGACCTGCTCGACGAAATTTGCGCATGGTGCGGCAAAGGTTTTGAGAGCCGTCGCGTCGATCAAAAATATTGCAGCTCAGCTTGTCAGCGCAAGGCAAGCAAATCGTTTGAGGCATCTGTTATCTCGGAGGAACGGCGGAGGGCGCGGGCAGGTCGGACGTGTCTGAGGTGTGGAACTCTCTTCGATGCTTCTCGGCGAGATCAGATTTACTGTTCGAAGCGATGCAATTGTGCCGTCCAGTCGGCACGATATCGAAAACGGAAACAGACCATCATAAGAGTGTTCCGGGAAATTAGAGAGAATACTGGAAAGAAATCAACGCAGGGTTGACTTTGGCCAATGTGTAACAGCAAGGTAAATTCGCGAATTCAAGGATAATAAGATGTAGCTGCAGCCGGGGAGGTATAGATGTCTGATGAAGAAAACTTCATTCTCAATCTGGACGAACTTGGAGAGGAAAGAGTTCGCCAACTTTTTGAAAGCAACAACTACACAGGCGAAAGAGGTAAATGGGCAGGAACCTGGCTCGCAAATAAAGCAGAACTGCGACGCACGGAACAAGAGAAACACAACGCCCAAATTGTGGATGCAGCCAAACGCTCAGCGGATGCGGCGGAGCGTTCCGCCATAGAGGCGGGACGGACTTCCGACGGGGTGGAAGATCAAGCTAAATATGCCCGTAGGGCACTGATTGTATCGGCATTGGCATTGATAGTAGCGATTGCTGTTGCGGTTTTCAAATAGCACAGTCGATCGGATTCGACTCCAAAATCAGAGGTAGGCCAAGGTCAGCCTGCGGATTGAGAGACCCGCAAATAGACCGGGCGTATAGTCGGGCGGTGGCCTAACAACTCCGACAGCCGGCAGCTGGTTCCAAATCCTCCCTGCGTGGCCGGCCTTTTTCCCAACTTTCCACAGATGCGATTGCATTTGAAAAATGCTCAATAAAATCAACGAAACGTTGTAACCGAAATGGTTACACTAGAGCATAAGTGTAACCGAAATGGTTATATTATGAAGCTGAATCAATTGCTTGCAATGAATCGGCCGCTTGACTTCCTCGTCCTAGCGATCATCATGTGTCCACACTACCGAGGTGATTTGGCATGAAGCGTACTAGACCGGCAAGAACCGGCGATTTCCGTGCGATCGGCGTTCGGCTCCGGCCGTGGATGCGTCGCTGGTTGGAAGGCGCGGCTACTCGTCGACAGGCCACCGTCAACTATGAAGCAATAATTCGCCTGCAGGCGAGCATGTTTCTCGACCAGATCTTCAACGCCAACGACGACAATAAGGCTTTAAAACTGATGCACGATCTCAAAAAGAAAATGGACAATCTAAAGCCTGGCAGCGATCTGATGACCGGGTTCAAGCCAGGCAACGCAAAGGACTTCAACGAGCTTAACTTGGGGTTCCAGGTTGAAAAGCGCGGTGCCAAGTGGGTTGTCGTTGACGACGCCGGCAACTGGCATGCTAACGGTCCGAAACAGATGCAAGCCGTACAAGCCGCTTATCTGCTGCTCGATCTCCGCATAGCGCAGTCCGATGGTATCGATGGCTAATCGTCCGACCACTATCCGCAAAGCCGATATCGAGCGCACTGTAAAGGGTGTACTCGCAACCGGTCTCGTGATTGCGAAGGTGGAAGTGGAGGGGCGCAAACTAGTTATCCACACGGCCGACGGGAATGAACACGAAAGGCCTCTCGACCAATGGAGGCGCCAACGTGGTCAGAGCTAGCCTCGAGGGCGTAAACACCGTCAAGAAACGGCTCGCCGATGGGTCCGTGCGTCTTTACTATTATCATCGCGCCACTGGCACCCGCCTCGAAGGCAAACCCGGCTCACCAGAATTCCTCAGAGATTACGCCGCGGCTGAAAAGACCTTGCTCGATCGGCTGGCGGGAACGTTCGACGGCCTGATCCGCGACTACACGTTATCACTCGAATTCGAAAAGCTGGCCGAGAGCACCCGCAAAGAATATCGGCGAATGCTCACCAAGGCCGAAACGGAATTCGGCAACATGCCGCTTTCCGCGCTCGACGATCCACGCGTGCGCAAAGACTTCATGGACTGGCGTGCATCTGTTGCAAGAGGCTCCGGCGATCGTGAAGCCGATAACCGCCTCAGCGTCATTTCATCAATGCTAAGCTGGGCCAAGGAAAACGGTCACATTCTCAGCAATCACATTGCAGGATTTCGACGACTGCACCATGCCGATCGTTCCGGGCTGATCTGGCTTCCGGAGCACATCTCCGCATTTATGCGCGTCGCGCCAGTTGAGCTGCAACGTGCGCTGATCCTTGCCCTTCACAGTGGTCAGCGCCAGGGCGACCTGTTGCGGCTGACCTGGGGCAATTATGACGGTACGCTGATCACGCTGAGGCAAGGCAAAACGGGCCGCAAGGTGGAGATCCCGTGCACGAGTGCGCTGAAAAAGATGCTCGACAGTCTCGATCGCGACAGTGCTGTTGTCCTGACCACAAAGACCGACCGGCCCTGGAAACCGCGTTATTTCAAGGCCCAATGGGAGATCGCCTCGAAAAAGGCCGGCATCACCGAACTGCATTTCCATGATCTGCGCGGCACAGCCGTGACCATGCTCGCCGAGGCCGGTTGCACGACGCCTCAGATAGCATCAATCACCGGCCACAGTCTCAAAACCGTGAACACCATTTTGGACAGATACCTTGCCCGCACCCGCGTTCTCGCGGGCGAGGCCGTCGCCCTGTTTGAGAACGCAACGAGCACAAAGTTTGCAAACCGTTTGCAAACCAGCACACAGAAAACGAGCAAAGGATCAGATAAGTGACTGATTTTATTGGCGCGCTCGGGAAGATTCGAACTCCCGACCCCCAGATTCGTAGTCTGGTGCTCTATCCAGCTGAGCTACGAGCGCGCGTTGCGGGACAGTTTGCCGTCCGCGAGACGGCTACCTAATCCTTTCGTGACGGGAATGCAAGCGCCGCCAGTCTAAAAAATTGCTCGCTCCTCACACCCGCAGAACTTCCGCTCAAGGGGGATCAGTCGCCTTTGCCCGCTGCGCCGCCTGGCGCGGCGGAAAGGTGGGAAGCGCCGCCAACCGGCTGATCGGGAAGCGTGATGCGGAAGCGGGTTCCGGGCTCCGGTTTGTCGACGAGACGAATTGCGCCTCCATGCGCGCGCACCAACTCGTCGGAAATCGCAAGGCCAAGTCCTGTTCCACCGGCGCGCGCTGATCCGTGAAACGCCTTGAAAAGATTTTCACGCGCCTTTGCCGGCATCCCCGGGCCAGTATCGTCTATGTCGATGATCGCGTTGCACCCGTCGCGGCGCGCCGACACCGTGATACGGCGAATGACCGACGGATCGTTGCTGTTCGACGCTTTCAGCGCCTCGAGCGCATTGCGGCAGATATTGTGGACGACGCGAAACAGCTGTTCGCTGTCGGCGACGATCTCGAAGCCATTCCCGACATCGTTTACGAACTCCACGGCGACGCTGTCGTCATGCGCCTTGTCGCCGGCGATCTCGGGTTCGATGATCAGCAGATCGCGCACGTCGGAAACCAGCATATCGAGGCGCACCAGCCGCTTGTTCGGGTCAGCTTCGCGCGCCCGACCGTAATCGAGAACATCGCGCGTATAAGAGACAGCGCGATCAATCGCGCGCAGCAGCTTGGGCGAAAAGCGCTTGACCACCGGATCGTCAACCTCCGTCAGGCGGTCCGATATCAGTTGGGCCGAAGCCAGAATATTGCGCATGTCATGATTGATCTTGGAGACGGCCAGACCAAGATTGGCCAGATGCTGCTGTTCCTTCAGGGTCTGCTGCAGGGTTTCCTGCATGCCGGCAAGATGCTTTTCGGCAATTCCCAGTTCGTCGCCAGATCGGCTGGGCTGGATGATCTTGGCCGGATTGTCCGGCTCGCGGGAAAACGCCTCCATGCTCGCCGTCATGCGTTGAATGGGACGAATCATCATCGTGTTGATGGCGACGAACACCAGTCCCGCCGTCATGAAGGAAATGATCAGCGACAACGCCAGGACGTTGCGGCCATAGATGAACATTGCGCGACGCAGCGGCGCCTCTTCCATCACCACATCGATGACCATGTCGGTTCCGCTCACCGGACCGTATACCCGGATAATACGGTCCTCACCCGAAAACAGCGTCGAGAAGGCGTCCCCGATCGCCGTCAGCGGGCCGGCTTCGGCAAGATCATACTGCTGATCGACCTCCGCTGGCATGTCGGAACTGGCGATAAGCCGGGACATGCCGCCGGTCTTGAGGGCGATCGACTTGGTGCCGGTCGCCATCAAGGCGTCGTCCTGGATCGGCCGCGGCAGATCCATGTCCTCCCATCCTTCGATAACGATGCTGGCCGCCGCCGCCGTACGCAACCGGTCCTCAAGCCAGCGCACCCGCGTATTGGCCACAGACGGCACGAAGATCAGAACTTCGGCGATCATGACGAAGAGAATCGTCAGCAGCAGCAGCTTGCTGGACAGGCTGTGACGTGGTTTCTCGCCACTGCCTGCTCCGCGGACCTGCTTCTCACCGCTGAATTCTTGTCGTTGCATGTTCATGACTGAAACTGTTCGTGCAATACTTACAGCGGTATAGACCTTTTCGGCGAATGACGAAACCAGCTAGCCGAAGCGGCGCAGAAAACGGATGACCCGGCGCACCAGCGTCTTGCGTGTAAGCGGCAGGTAGCTTGCCACGATCGCCCGCCGGCCAATCTCGCTCATGGTGGGATAAGGAGGAATGTAGTCTCGGCCGTCGCCAAGTTTCATTTTGCGGCTGACGGCCAGCGTCCAGAGATTGATCATCTCGCCCGCGCCGGCGCCAACGATTGAAACGCCGACAATGCGACTACCGGAATCGACGATGAGCTTGATATGCCCGTCGGTCAGGCCTTCCGCCTGGGCGCGGTCGTTCTCAGCGTAGGGCCAGCGCAGCACCCGGATCGATTTGTTTGCCGCCCGCGCCTGCTCCTCCGTGAGGCCGACATGGGCAAGCTCCGGATCGGTGAAGGTCACGCGCGGGATTATCGATGCGTCTTCTCTCGCCGGCGCCCTGAACAGGATCTGCTTGATGACGAGGCTCGCATGATAACTTGCGACGTGGGTGAACTGCAGGCCGCCTGCGACGTCTCCGATCGCGAAGACGCGACGGTTTGATGTCTTGAGGTTCCGCCCGACCTTAATTCCTTTTGCATCATATCGCACGCCTGCTTCGTCAAGCCCGAGATCGTCGACACTCGCAGCCCGGCCAGTGGCGACAAGAAGATGGCTGCCTTCAATCGTGCGGAGCCCCTCGCCCGTCTCCACGGCGAGCCGGACGCCGCTTCTCCCACGCTTCTTGACTTCGGACACAGTAGCGCTCTCGACAATCTCCACGCCCTCTGCGCGCATCCGGTCGAGCACTATAGCGCCCAACTCCGGGTCTTCCTTGCTGAGCGCTCTGTCCGCTTCCAGCACTGTGACCTGCGAGCCGAGACGGTGATAGGCCTGAGCCAGTTCAAGACCGATCGGTCCGCCGCCAATGATGACGAGCCTACGCATTGGCGCTGTTCTGTCGAAAATTGTTTCGTTCGTGAGATAGTCGACGTCTTCAAGTCCGGGTATAGGCGGAATTGCCGGCTTCGAACCTGTCGCCACGACGAAGCGGCGCGCGCGGATTTCACAATTAGCGGCAACCACCGTGTCGGGACCGGAAAACCGGCCTTGGGCGCGGATAACCTTGACGCCGAGCGCCGTGAAGCGTTCTTCGGAATCGTTCGGCGCAATGGCCGAGATCGCTCTTTCGATATGCGCGCGAACTTGTCTGAAGTCGACTTTCGTCTCGCCTGCATATACCCCGTAGAACGGCGCCGCCCCGATCGCGTGGGCGTGTTTGGCCGCAGCGATCAGCGCCTTGGAGGGAACGCAGCCATAATTCAGGCAGTCGCCTCCCATCTTACCCGCCTCGATCAGCACAACTTTGACACCGAAAGCGGCGGCGGCGGCGGCAACGGTCAGTCCGCCCGAACCGGCGCCGATGACGCAGATGTCAGGACGGAGTATATCGGTCATCGAACAATCCTCGGCTACAACGGAAGCGGCCGGCTGACGGAGTCAGGATGACCCGCCGTTCTTGCGCCAAAACTTCTTCACCACAAGCGGTATAGCCGCAATAACGGCCAATGCGAAGAAGGCGATGGTCAGTTCCGGAGTCACGATGTCGGACAGGGACAGGGCCTCGCCGGCCACGGCGGCCGAGACGATGACGCTGTCAAGACCCTCGCCGAGATAGGCGTAGGCGAAAGTGCCGGGCAGGATGCCTATCAGCGTCGCCAGCACATAGGTGCGCAGGCTTACGTTGAAAAACGCCGGAGCAATGTTGACCGCAAAAAAAGGAAAGATCGGCGCAAGGCGCAGCACGAGGAGGTATCCGAAAGCATCCTCCTGAAAATTGTCCGCGGCGCGGCTTACCGCCGGACCGGCTTTTTTCTTCAAAAGGTCGCCAAGCGCCGACTTCGCCGCAAGGAAAAGAACAGTCGCGCCAAGGGTTGCGGCGACAGCGGTCAAGACACCGCCCCAAAACCAACCGAACAGGAACCCGCCGAGGATCGTCAGGAGGGACGCCGCCGGAAAGGCGAATGCGACCGCCGTGGAATAGACAATGAAATAGATAAGCGAGGCCATGGAGTAATGCTCGCCAACATAGGATTTCAGATATTCGCGATTGTCGACGATCGCCTCCAGTGAGAGAAAACGGTGCAGACCAAGCAAATAGCCGAGCAACAATCCTCCCAATATCACCAAAACCGGGAGGAACCGACGCGCTACAAGCCGGAAACCGGAACGATTGTCCGTCTTTCCGTCCAATTCGCCATCTTGCTCCGTCACCGTCATTTCCAATCCTGTACTCCGATGCCTGTTCGTGGCCGCGTTCACTCCAGACCGAATCTAGGGGTTCCCCGTCGGCCGTGCCAGTGACATCCTTTGCCGATTGCAAAACGTCTGCGTGATCACGGCGCAGAACAGCCTCACAATGGTGTGAAGCGCGGCGGCGACCGGCGATCATGCGGCAATCCTGCGCAATTGACTCGCCTGTGTCGAGTGCGTATAAGCCGCGCACGTTCGGGTTCAAACATTCCGGCGGCGCGATTTTGCGCGCAACGACCGGGTCCGGACACAATCGCAACGCTGCTGTTTTTAACAGACCCAAGAAGGGCCGCACACCGCGGTATTGAAATAAATGACGAAGCGTACCTATCAACCCTCGAAACTCGTGCGCAAGCGCCGGCACGGATTCCGCGCGCGCCTCGCAACAAAGGGCGGCCGCAAGGTTCTCGCCAATCGCCGAGCTCGCGGGCGCAAGCGCCTGTCGGCGTAAGCTCCAACCCTGCCTGGTCCACTCAGCCAAAGGCCGAAGAAGGGTCCATGTCGCCGCACAGGCAACCGCCAGAACTCGGACGATTGAAGAAACGATCCGACTTTCTTGCCGTTCGCAAGGGCGATCGACGAAAGGGTCCCTTTTTCGTTCTGGAAGTGCTCGACCGGGAACTGCCGGACGAGGCCGCCCGTATCGGCTACACGGTGACTAAACGCCAGGGAAACGCTGTAGAACGCAACCGGATCAGGCGCAGGCTCAGGGAAGCCGTTCGTTTGTCCGCGGCGTTTGATATGAAGCCCGGTCATGACTATGTGGTGGTAGCGCGAAGGGACGCGCTCGATGCGCCGTTCGGCGCATTGACTGAATCGCTCTGCCGGCGAATTGCACGCAGCAGCAGACCGAAAGACACGCGCGGCGGCCAGAGGCAGCCCGGACACAGGAACGCCTAATGGAAAACAACCGCAACTACATCGTGGCGATCGTCCTCTCGCTGGCAATCCTGATTGGCTGGCAGTTTTTTTTCGTTCAGCCACGCATTGAGCAGGAGCGTGCGGCTCAACAGCAGCAAGCCGAATTGCAGGCGAACGCGCCGACGGCCGAGGAGCAGATTCAATCCGATCTGCCTGCAGCGACTTCCCAGGGCAGCGTTCCGGGAACCGAAAGCCCGTCAGGCGGCGCAACGATGTCGCGGGACGCTTCGCTTTCGCAGACTGACCGCGTGAACATTGACACCCCGGATCTCACCGGCTCGATCAATCTGAAGGGCGCGCGCTTCGACGACCTGAAGCTGAAAAACTATCATCTCACTGTTGATCCATCGAGCCCGATCATCGAGCTTCTGTCTCCAGCCAATCTGGACAACGGGTATATCGCCGAGTTCGGCTTCGTCGGTAACGAAACGAGCGGGTCGGTTCCCGGTCCTGAAACGATCTGGTCCACCGAAAGTGGAACGCTCGCACCGGATTCTCCAGTTGTGCTTACCTGGGTCAATGACAAGGGCGTTGAATTCACCCGTACGATCGCCGTCGACGAGCATTATCTGTTCACGATCGAAGACAGCGTCGCCAATACGGGCGAGGCAGCTGTTTCGGTGTCGCCATATGGGCGCGTGACGCGGTTCGAGAAGCCGGACCTTACGGGCATCTGGATTCTGCATGAGGGTCTGAAAGGCTACATCGGCGAAGACGGTCTTCAGGAAATCGACTATGACGACGTCGCGGAGGCCAGCACAATCACACCGGCGAAGGCGACAACCGGCTGGCTCGGTTTCGCCGACAAATACTGGGCGACCGCCATGGTGCCGACCCAGGGCAGGGAGTTTCAGTCGCGTTTCACCTATCGGGACGACGGCGGCGTGCGCTACCAGGCGGATTTTCTTTCCGATCCCATCACGATCCAGCCCGGTGAAACGCAGTCGACAGAGCAATTGCTGTTTGCCGGGGCGAAGGAAGTGCCTGTTATCGACAGTTACCAGGAAGCCTACAACATCACCCATTTCGACCTGATGATCGACTGGGGCTGGTTCTTCTTCCTGACAAAGCCGATGTTCTTCGTGCTCGACTACTTCTACAAGATGTTCGGCAATTTCGGCATCTCGATCCTGCTGACGACCGTCCTCGTCAAGCTCATCTTCTTCCCGCTCGCCAACAAGTCCTACAAATCGATGGCGGCCATGAAAAAGTTCCAGCCAAAGATCGAGGAACTGAAGGAAAAGTTCGGCGACGACCGTCAGGGCATGCAGAAGGCCATGATGGAACTCTACCGCAAGGAGAAGATAAATCCGGTCGCCGGATGCTGGCCGATGCTTCTCCAGATTCCGGTGTTCTTTGCGCTCTACAAGGTGCTGTATATCACCATCGAGATGCGCCACGCGCCGTTCTTCGGCTGGATCCAGGATCTTTCGGCGCCCGACCCGACCTCGGTCTTCAACCTGTTCGGCCTGCTTCCGTTCACGCCGCCGGCCATCTTGATGCTCGGGATCTGGCCGCTGATCATGGGCTTCACCATGTTCCTTCAGATGCGGATGAACCCGACCCCGCCAGACCCGACCCAGGCGATGATCTTCAACTGGATGCCGGTGGTCTTCACGTTCATGCTGGCGAGTTTTCCGGCCGGCCTCGTCATCTACTGGGCCTGGAACAACACGCTGACGATCCTGCAACAGGGCGTGATCATGAAGCGCCAAGGCGTGGATATTCCGCTGTGGAGCAACCTTGTCGGGCTTCTCCGACGAAAACCCAAGGCTGCGGAATAGATTCCTTCCGATCCGATGGACAGCGACGCCGATCACATGGAGAACTCGCCTTTTTCGCGCCCCTGGACCTTCATCCGGGGCGTTCCGGCGATGAAGTTCCTGCCGCCGGAAGGCCCACCTGAAGTCGCCTTCGCCGGCCGCTCCAATGTTGGCAAGTCGTCGCTGATCAACGCTCTCGTACGGCAGAAGAGCCTGGCTCGCACTTCCAATACGCCGGGTCGCACGCAGGAACTGAATTATTTTGTGCCGGAAGGTTATTCTGGAGAAGCAGGCGACCTGCCGCCGATTGCACTGGTCGACATGCCCGGATACGGCTTCGCCAAGGCGCCGAAAATACAGGTCGACCAATGGACGCGTCTCGTCTTCGATTTTCTGCGCGGCAGGGCTACGCTGAAGCGCGCATTCGTGCTGATCGACGCGCGCCACGGAATCAAGAAGAACGACGAAGACGTGCTCGACCTGATGGACAAGGCGGCTGTCTCCTATCAAATCGTTCTGACGAAGACAGACAAGATAAAGGCTGCCGGGCTTCCTCACCTGATCGGGGAGACAACAAGCAGGCTGGCCAAAAGGCCGGCCGCTTTTCCACAGGTTCTCGCAACGTCCTCCGAGAAGGCGGCTGGCCTGGAGGAATTGCGGGACGCCATCCTCTTTGCTGCAAGAGCTTGATAAGCTGCGACTTTATCAATTAACTGTCTGGATGGCCCGCAAACGGCGGCGCATGGGAGTAATGTGTTCATGACAGGAGACGGCAAGCACGAGCCTCAACAAGTGGCGATGGCCTGGGCCGTGCATGCTCTGACGGCTTCGGGCATCGTGCTGGGTTTCCTTGCTCTCGTCGCGATATTGGACAATGACAAGACCGCGGTTTTCATGTGGTTGGGTCTTGCCCTGTTTGTCGACGGCATCGACGGAACAATCGCCCGAAAGCTGCACGTGCGCGACGTCACGCCTCAATTCGATGGCACGACCCTCGACAATGTGATCGATTATTTCAACTACGTCGCCGTGCCAGCAATGATGGTCTACTGGTTCGGCCTCGTTCCGGATGGCTGGGCAACTATATCGGCCGCCGCGATCATGGCCGTATCGCTCTACACTTTCGCCAATACGGCGGTCAAAACGTCAGACTACTATTTCTCAGGCTTCCCGGCGCTGTGGAACGTGGTCGTGCTCTATTTTCACATCCTCCAGACCAGTCCGACGATCAATCTGGTTGTGATCGTCATATTGTGCGTTCTGACATTCATCCCGTTGAAATATGTGCACCCGTTCCGCGTCACCGAATGGCGAAACGTCACCGTTCCGGTGACGGTGCTGTGGGCGGCGACAACGCTTCGGCTGGTGCTCATTCCCCCGGAAGGATCGAAGATACCGGACGCCTCTTCGATCATCTTCTGGCTGTGGATTTTGTCGACTTTCTATTTCGCGGCGTTGTCGCTGTGGCGCTCGCTGAGACCGGAGCTTGACAAAAAGCCGCCAGGCCAGGACACGCCGCCCTAGCCGACAGATCCTTCGCCACTCAATGACATGTCCAGAAGGAACCGCGATTTCGGAAAAAAAAGCCTGCTGGAAGGAATAAGCTCCGTCGTGGAAATGCGCGATCACTGTGAGGACCAGGTATTGGTCGCCGGGAGAAACACCGAGGATCGCCTGCACTGAAAGCTCCGGCTCCGTCAGTAAAACGCGCCGGGTCACCTTGAGGGTTGGCCGATCGAACTGCGATGAAAAGATTTGCTTGAGGTTGACGTTGTCGAACACCGAAGGCTCGATCTCCACGAAGCCGAGCTGATCCGGACCTTGGATGGCTGCGGCTGGGACGGAGGCGAAATCCATATCGAGGCGGGCGGTCTGGGCAGCGGCATGCGCCTCTACGCCATGCCCGAGACGATGCGCGAAACGCGCCTCGATATCGAACGGCTGATCACAACGCCAAAAGGCGCCGAGCGGCGCCTTTATGTTCGCGTACAACAGGAAGACGGTCAGCGCGCCTGAGCCAGCCTCATATATGTGATATCGGTCTGAACCCGGAGCGTCAGCCCGACTGGGTCGCCTTCGGCTCGAAGGTCAGGGCAACGCCGTTTATGCAGTGACGCTTGCCGGTCGGCGGCGGACCGTCGTCGAACACATGGCCGAGATGGCCGCCGCAGCGGCTGCAGTGAACCTCGGTGCGCGTCATGAAGAAGCTGCGATCGGTCTTCGTGCCGACCGCGCCCGGCAACGCCTCGTAGAAGCTCGGCCAGCCGGTGCCGCTTTCATACTTGGTCTCCGACGCGTAAAGCGGAAGATCGCAACCGGCGCAATTAAAGGCGCCGGCGCGCTTCTCATTCAGAAGAGGACTGGTGAAGGCGCGCTCCGTCGCTTCATGGCGCAGGACCGCGTATTGCTCGTCGGTGAGCATGGCCTTCCATTCCGCGTCCGTATGGGTGACTTCGAATTCCTCGCTCGCCTGCGCAGGGACCGACATCTGTCTTGCCGCAGCAAAAGCGCCCACTACGGCGACGGCCGCGCCCGACAGGAGTGATCGACGACTGATCATTGTTCCGTCTCCTTGTTTCTCGAAGCAAATATAATCAAAAGCGCGATGACGTTCCCATGAACTTTTCGCGAGTGGCATGTGTTTTCGCCGCGGAAGAGCCAATTGCCCCTCGCCGGCAATGCCGCTACAACACCGCAAATCAATAGGGATACTCCATGACCGACATCACGACAGACAAGGGCGGCAAGGCTGAACTGCAGGCGGAATTCCTCGCCGAGGCGCTGCCTTACATGCAGCGTTACGAAAACCGCACCATTGTCGTGAAATACGGCGGCAACGCTATGGGCGACGACACGCTCGGTCAGGCTTTCGCTCGCGACGTCGCGCTGCTCAAGCAGTCGGGCATCAACCCGATTGTGGTCCATGGCGGCGGACCGCAGATTGGCGCGATGCTAAACAAGATGGGCATCGAATCGAAATTCGAGGGCGGACTGCGCGTCACCGACGAGAAGACGGTCGAGATCGTCGAGATGGTGCTCGCAGGCTCCATCAACAAGGAAATCGTCGCTATGATCAACGCCGAGGGCGAATGGGCGATTGGCCTCTGCGGCAAGGACGGCAACATGGTCTTCGCCAAGAAGGCGCACAAGACCATGATCGACCCGGATTCCAACATCGAGAGGATCCTCGATCTCGGTTTCGTCGGCGAAGTCGTCGAGGTCGATCGCACGCTTCTCGATCTGCTCGCGAAGTCCGAGATGATCCCGGTGATCGCGCCGGTGGCGCCTGGACGCGACGGGCACACCTACAACATCAACGCGGACACGTTCGCCGGCGCCATCGCCGGCGCGCTGTCGGCCTCGCGCCTTCTGTTCCTGACCGACGTTCCGGGCGTCCTCGATCGGAACGGCACTCTGATCAAGGAACTTTCGGTCGGCGAGGCGCGCACCCTGATCGCCGACGGAACCATTTCCGGCGGGATGATCCCGAAAGTCGAAACCTGCATCCAGGCGATCGAGGCGGGCGTCGAGGGCGTGGTCATTCTCAACGGCAAAACCCGTCACGCAGTGCTGCTGGAAATCATGACGGAACACGGCGCCGGAACCCTGATAGTTCCTTAAGATATTGTTTTAGTTGTATATATTCATATTTTGGCGTGGTTTCTGCAAATCTGGCTTTGTTTCGGGAATTCGGATTTTCGCCGATTTCAGGGGTCTGGCTTTGTTTCGGGAATCCGGAAATTTCGGCGATTCAGACCGGTTCTTCGATCGTCAATCAAATCTGGCATTGTTTCGGGAATCCGCGTTTTCACGTCTCTTACGCCCATAGGCGAGCGGAATACAACGCGCCTCATATAGCATAAAACGGGGCGAAACGCACCGGGAAAGTTCTTGCTTCGTTTCTGTTCGAACGTGCGCTGCAACGTTTGTCAGGTCACCGCCACGAGTACGATCACGCCGGCGACAATCAGCAGGGTTCCGGCGATTTCCAGGCGACTGACCGATTCACGGAAGATGAAGACCGACGAGGCGTAGGTGAAAATGATCTCGACCTGCGCCAGCACCTTCACATAGGCCGCCTGCTGCAGCGTCATGGCCATGAACCAGCCGAAGGAGGCGGTGGCGCCGGCGAGGCCGACGATCAGCGCCGGCTTCCAGGCTGCGGCGATGCGGCTGATTTCCTCACGATCGCGCCAGAGCATCCAGGCAAACATCACCACCGTCTGGAACACAATGACAAAGGCGAGCGTGACAGCGGCCTGCATCATGAAATTCGGACCGCCCAGCGAAAGCGAGGCCGCGCGGTAAGCTACGGCTGCAACGCCGAAACCGGTTCCCGATGCGATGCCGATCAGGGCGATGCGGCTGAAAATCGCGGTGAACAATCCGGTCCAGCTGATCGGTCCACGGGCGACGGACAGGATCATGACGCCGAAAACCGCAATCGCGATCGCAACGAGGCTGCCCGGGCTCATCGTCTCGCCCAGGAAAATCAGTCCGAAAAACGCCGCCTGAGCCGGCTCGGTGCGCGAATAGGCGGTGCCGACCGTGAAGTTGCGAAATGAAAAGAGGTAGACCAGAAGCAGGGTGCCGACGATCTGCCCAAGCGCACCGACAATCGCCCAGACGAAGAAGGCGCCGTTGAGGTCTGGAAAGGCAAACCCCGCTCCGTAACGAAGCGCCAGCACGAAAAAAATCGCGAAGGGAAAGCCGAATCCGAAGCGCACGAAAGTGGCGCCCGTCGTTCCCATGACGCCCTTGAGATGTTTCTGCATTGCGGAGCGGACATTCTGCAGGAACGCAGCCGCTATCGTGATGGGAATCCAGAGTTCCATATCCGTCGTGACTAGAGACAAATATTGGATTTGCCAATGGAGCCCGATAGGATTTATGCAAGGACGACAGACTTTTCAGCTCACAGCGTGGCGCCAACACACATGATCGAAAACCTTCCGAACAAAACAGATTTTGATCGCATCACCGACTGGGTTTTCGATCTCGACAATACGCTGTACCCGCGTCACACGGATCTGTTCTCCCAGATAGACCGCAACATGACCGATTATGTATCGACATTGTTGCGCCTGCCGCGCAAAAAAGCCCGTGAATTACAGAAACAATATTACCGGGACCACGGCACGACGCTGAACGGGCTGATGAACCTGCACAAGATCGATCCGAACGATTTCCTCGAGAAAGTGCATGATATCGACTATTCGTGGGTCAAGCCGGACGCGGCGCTTGGAGAGGCGATCCGAACGCTGCCCGGCCGCAAGTTTATCTTCACCAATGGCGATCTCGGCCATGCGCAACGCACCGCCCAAGCCCTCGGCATTCTCGAACATTTCGACGAGATATTCGATATCCTTGCGGCTGGCCTGACGCCGAAGCCGGCGCGCCAGACCTACGATCTGTTCCTGCAACAGCATGGCGTCCACAGTGAGCAGGCGGTGATGTTCGAGGATTTGCCGCGTAACCTTGTCGTGCCCAAGGATCTTGGCATGGCGACCGTGCTCGTTGTTCCCCACAATCTGGACCAGGCGCTGGGCGAAGCCTGGGAACATGATGGCCGCGAGGGCGAGCATATCGATTATGTGACGGACAATCTGGCTGATTTTCTCGGACATTACCTCTCGATCGCGGCGGACTGAGTCTCTGTCGCCGCACACCATCCGGCCGCGGCCATGAGCGAACGCATGTAGGCGTTCCGCGACCTGAACATGACATCGTCCGTCGGACCCTCATCGACGATCTCGCCTTGTCTGAGCACGACAATCCGGTCGCTGATGCTCGATACGACCTGCAGATCATGACTTATGAAGAACAGACCGAGACCCATATCGTCGCGAAGATCCATCAGGAGATTGAGGATCTGGGCCTGGACGGAAACGTCGAGCGCCGAAACGGCCTCGTCGGCAACAAGGAGATCGGGGCTGGTGACGATGCCCCGCGCGATCGCAATCCGCTGGCGCTGGCCGGCTGAAGAGGCAATCAGGCGGTTGAACGAGGTCATGGTCCGGCTCCAGAACAAGGGTTCCGGATCCATTACCAGCCGATCAATATAAAACGCCGGTGACGGCGCTGACGCCATCGCCGGCCTGTTCGCGAGACTTACGCCATGCCACTTGTCAGCGGGCTGCGGCGACAGCTTCCAATCACTCTGTCTCCACGCCGTAGCGTTCGGCGATGATCGACCAGGCCTCCTCGGCCGTTTCGACGAAGCTGATCAAGTCGAGGTCCTCGGGCGCAATCGTGCCGAAATCGGCCAGCTCCTTGAAATTGACGACGCGGTTCCAGAATTCAGAGCCGAACAGGATCACCGGAACCCTGTCCATGCGTTCGGTCTGGATGAGCGTCAGCGTCTCGAAGAGTTCGTCCATGGTGCCGAAACCGCCCGGGAAAACGGCGACCGCCTTGGCGCGCATCATGAAATGCATCTTGCGGATGGCGAAATAGTGGAAATTGAAGCAGAGTTCCGGATCGATGTAGCGATTGGGCGCCTGCTCGTGCGGCAGAACGATGTTGAGACCGATCGACGGGGCCTCGATTTCCGAAGCGCCGCGATTGCCGGCCTCCATGACACCCGGCCCGCCGCCGGTCATGACAACAAACTCGCTGTAGCCGGACAGGGCGGAATGCTGCGAGCAGAGGGCCGCGAATTTGCGCGCCTCTTCATAGTAGACGGAGGCCGCAGTGAGATTGCGCCACTGGGTTTCGTTGCGCGCGGCAGTGGGTTTTTCTCCCGGCGCCGGAATGCGCGCGCCGCCCTGGATGACGACGGTCGATTTGACGCCGCGCTCGCTGAGCAGCATTTCCGGCTTTAGCAGTTCGAGCTGCAGACGCACCGGCCGCAACTCCTCCCGGCACATGAAATCCTCGTCGGTGAAGGCGAGACGATAGGCGGGCGCGGTCGTTTGCGGCGTCGCCGGCGTCTGCCGGGCGCGTATCGTGTCGGTCCGGGATGTCGGAAGCGGATCCCAGTCTTCTGTCTTGGGTGTGAAACTCATGGATTTTCCTTTCGCGATACCGCCGCCGCCCCGGCGCGCGGGCCGCTGATTGACGCCCCGCTTTTCCTCCCTTACTAGCTTGTCCGCAGACACAGCACGACCGGCGCATGACCGGCGCAGCCTATCATGGCCTGTTCCGGCCGACCGCCAGAATAGCGCCCGACCGTTAAGGAAACCTCCAAGGAATACACGAATGAGCAGAACAGACCTCGCCACACTGGAAAAGACGATCGACGACGCCTTCGAGAACCGCGATTCCGTTGGCACATCGACGCGGGGCGAGATCCGCGACGCCGTCGGGGAAGCCCTGAACCTGCTCGACAGCGGCGCCGCGCGCGTCGCCGAACGGGCCGACAGCGGCGAGTGGACCGTTAATCAGTGGCTCAAGAAGGCGGTGCTTCTGTCATTCCGGCTCAATCCGATGGACGTCATCAAGGGCGGACCCGGCGAGGCGCACTGGTGGGACAAGATCCCGTCCAAGTTCGACGGCTGGAGCGCGCACGAGTTCGAACGCGCCGGTTTCCGGGCCGTGCCGCACTGCATCGTGCGCCGGTCCGCCTATATCGCGCCGAATGTCGTTCTCATGCCCTCCTTCGTCAATCTCGGCGCCTATGTCGGCGAGGGAACGATGGTCGACACCTGGGCGACGGTCGGCTCCTGCGCGCAGATCGGCAGACACGTTCACCTGTCGGGCGGCGTCGGCATTGGCGGCGTGCTTGAGCCGCTGCAGGCCGGTCCGGTGATCATCGAGGACAACTGCTTCATCGGCGCCCGCTCGGAAGTCGTCGAAGGCTGTGTCGTGCGCGAGGGCTCGGTGCTCGGCATGGGCGTCTATATCGGCCAGTCGACGCGCATCGTCGACCGCGAGAGCGGCGACGTGTTCTATGGCGAGGTTCCGCCCTACTCCGTCGTCGTCGCAGGCTCCATGCCGGGCAGCACGGATACGGGCAACAAGGCCGCGCCGCATCTCTACTGCGCGGTGATCGTCAAGCGGGTGGATGAAAAGACGCGCTCGAAAACCGGCATCAACGAATTGCTGCGGGCCTGACCGTCGGGACGTAAAGGACACGGAAAACCGATGAAACCGGACATGCGATGGGTCTTCCTCGGTTTTTCCGGGCGGCTTGGCCGCCTTCCCTATCTGCTCGGCTACCTGTTCGTGACCGCCGTGGGCTTTGTGATCCTGAACCAGGTCCGGTTGGCCGACGAGGACAGCCTTCGCCAAGGGATCTGGGCTCTTCTTTTCCTCGGATACGGGGTGATGTCGGTCTGGTCGGTGCTCGCACTTGTGGTCAAACGCCTGCATGACATCGGATTCCCGGGGCCTCTCTCTGTCATGCTTTTCATACCCGTCATCAATCTGGCGGTCTTCGCCGGGCTGTGCCTGTGGCCGGGCGCGAGCGGCGCCAACGCCTATGGCGACGAAACGAACCGGCCGAAGAGCTGACGCAAGGCTGAGGTGATGACAAACCGCGCCGAGTTGGATAATCCATCGCAATGACTACATCCGATCCGATCGAAAATCTCGCCGCGCTCATTCGCTGCGCCTCCGTCACGCCGCAGGACGACGGAGCGCTTGCCTGCCTGCAGACAATGCTCGAGCCGATCGGCTTTTCGGGCGACCGCCTCGTCTTCGAGGATACGAATACGCCGGCGATCGACAATCTCTATGCGCGGCTGGGCAGCAGCGGCCCGCACCTGATGTTCGCCGGCCACACGGACGTGGTGCCGCCGGGCGACGAGGCGGCATGGACGCATCCGCCATTCGCGGCGGCGATTGCCGACGGCCGGATATATGGACGCGGCTCCGTCGACATGAAGGGCGGGATCGCCTGTTTCGTCGCAGCTGTGGCGCGGTTTGTCGAAGCGCACGGCAAGCCTGACGGCTCGATCTCGCTGCTGATCACCGGCGACGAGGAAGGCCCCGCCGTCAACGGCACGGTGAAGCTTTTGGAGTGGGCGGCCGGCAAGGGCGAACGCTGGGACGGCTGCATCGTCGGAGAACCGACGAACCGGCAAGCCCTCGGCGACATGATCAAGATCGGGCGGCGCGGCTCGCTGAGCGGCTGGATCACGGTCAACGGCGTTCAGGGCCACGTTGCCTATCCGCACCTCGCCGACAATCCGCTGCGCGCGCTGACGCCGATGCTTGACGCGCTCATGAACCCGCCGCTGGACGCGGGCACGGACGCGTTTCCGCCGACCAATCTGGAAGTCACCACCGTCGATGTGGGCAATCCGGCGCTGAACGTCATTCCGGCGAGCGCGCGGGCAAGCTTCAACATTCGCTTCAACGACACGTGGAGCGCAGAAACGCTGCGCGCCGAGATCGAGAACCGGCTTGAAAAGGCGACGCGAAACGACGGATTGCGGCCCGGCCGCGGGCCGGCCGACTATGCCCTGGAATGGGTCGACCGCGTGAGCCCTGTCTTTTTGACCCGCGACGAGGCGCTGATCAGCGCAATGCGCGACGCTGTGCAAACGGTCACGGACCGCGAGCCGGTGCTATCCACCACCGGCGGCACGTCCGACGCGCGCTTCATCAAGGATTACTGCCCGGTGCTGGAATTCGGCCTTGTCGGCGACACCATGCACATGATCGACGAGAACGCCGGGCTCAATGATCTCGAAGGGCTGACGAAGATCTATCTCGCCTTCCTCGAGCGCTGGTTCGGCAAGACCGCGCGATGATCCCTTCCCTCGACGAAGTTGGACACTATCTGCGCGGCGTCTTGCTGCTGATACGCAATGACCCGACGGGCATGCAGTATCTCGACTTCAGCCATCGCGGCTTCTGGCGGTCCTTCTGGGCCTATTTCTATTTGCTGCCGGTTTATATCTACTCCTGGATCGACGTGCGCAACGCCATCCTGGCGTCCGATCCGCAAGCATCCGTCGGTCCCGGCTTCTTTCTGCGCGAGGCCGTGCAAAGCGCGCTGGTGATCGCGTCATTTCTGGCGCTGATTGCCCTGCTTTCCCGACCTCTCGGTTTCAGCCATCGTTTCGGCCACTGGCTGATCGCATCCAACTGGTACGGGCTTGCCTTTTCCTATGTGCTGACCGCGCCGCAGGTGCTCCACCGCTTCATGCCGGAATCACCGCTGCCGGTCCTGCTGACGTTCACGCTGATCGTCTTTTCTATCTGGGCGAGTTTCCGCGTCTATCGCCGCGTGCTCGCGGACAACGTTCCCGTCGCGATCTTCATCATTGCGATGGAGTTCGGCTGGGTGTTCCTGGCCTACTATCTGTTCGGTTGAGCCTATTTGCGAACGACCTCGCCGTCTTCCTTTGAGAAGGCGCCGATATCCGGATTGTCCAGTAGCTCCAGCACCTTTTCCGAAGGCCGGCACAAAGCAGTCCCGTTCTGCGTCACGACCACCGGCCGGTTCATCAGGATCGGATGCTCGACCATGAAGTCGATCAGTTGATCGTCGCTCCATTTCGGATCGTCGAGACCAAGCTCGTCGTAGGGCGTTCCCTTGCGGCGCAGGAGATCGCGCACGGGCATGTCCATGGCGGCGATCAGCTCGACGAGCTTGTCGCGGCCCGGCGGTGTCTTGAGATACTCTATGACCTCCGGCTCGACGCCGGACTGCCGGATCATCGCCAGCGTATTGCGCGACGTGCCGCATGCGGGGTTGTGGTAGATCGTGACTGACATTGCTTTGTCCTCAGTAGTCGACTCTCAGAAAATACAGGCCTTCGGGCCCCGCGACCGGTCCGCAGGCGGCGCGATCGCGCGCTTCAAGCGCGGCCTTGACGTCGTCCGGCGTCCAGGACCCCTCGCCGACCACCCGCAACGTGCCCGCAAAAGAGCGGATCTGGTTGTGCAGGAAGGACCGCGCCGAGGCGTGGATCGTTACATTATGGCCGTCGCGTGTGACATCCAGACGATCAAGCGATTTGACAGGATTCTTGGCCTGGCACTGGACCGAACGGAAGGTGGTGAAGTCATGGCGTCCGACGAGCAGCTGGGCTGCCTCGTGCATCGCAGCGTGATCGAGCGGGCGCGGCGCCCACAGCGCATGCTTTCGCTCCAGCGCCAGCGGCGCCGGCCGGTTGACGATGCGATAGACGTAGTGACGGGCGACGGCGGAGAAGCGGGCGTCGAAATCGGCTTCAGCCGGCATGGCCTCGATAATGGCGATGGTGTCGCCCGCCTGGCCGAGATGGGCGTTCAGCGCATTGCGTACGGTGTCCGCCGGCCACTGCTTTTGAAAATCCAGATGGGCGACCTGGCCGAGCGCGTGCACGCCGGCGTCGGTGCGCCCGGCGCCGCGCACCGTGATCGTCTCACCGGTGAATTTCAGCGCGGCTTCCTCGATGGCGCTCTGGATGGAGCGGCCATTGTCCTGCCGCTGCCAGCCGACATAGCCCGTGCCGTCATATTCGACGGTCAGGCGATAGCGCGGCATTAGCCGATCACCGCGCCGGGAGCGATGGCGGCGCCGCGAAGGAAATCCTCCGCCGTCATCGCCTTGCCGCCGGCTTTCTGCAGCTCCACAAGCCGGACAGCGCCCACGCCACATGCGATGCTCAAGCGGTCGTCCAGGACAGTTCCGGGCTCACCGCCGCCTTCGGCCAGTTGCGAGCGCAGCAGCTTGACGCGCTCGGCCTTGCCGCCGAGCGTCATCTCTGTCCAGGCGCCCGGAAAAGGCGACAGCCCACGGATCCGGTTGTGAACTTCCTCCGCCGGGCGGGCGAAGTCGATCCGCGTCTCCGCCTTGGTGATCTTTTCGGCGTAGAGCACGCCGTCTTCCGGTTGCGGGGTCAGGGTCAGCGAATCACGTTCGAGGGCGGCCATGGCCCGCTGCATCAGATCCGCCCCGATCAGCATAAGCTGGTCGTGCAGCTCGCCCGCCGTCATGTCCGGACCGATCGCCACCCGCTCCTCCATGGCGACAGGGCCTGCGTCGAGCCCTTCGTCCATCTTCATGACCATGGTCCCGGTCTCGGTGTCGCCGGCCATGATCGCCCGCTGGATCGGGGCCGCCCCGCGCCAGCGCGGCAGGAGCGATGCATGGCCGTTGTAACAGCCAAGGCGCGTTCCCTCGAGGATGGGCTTCGGTAGAATGAGTCCATAGGCGACGACAACCGCGACATCGGCGTCGAGCGCGCGGAAGGCTTCCTGCTCCTCGTCGCCTTTCAGGCTTTTCGGGGTTCGCACGGGAAAGCCGAGGATTTCCGCCTGTCGGTGAACCGGCGACTTGACCGTTTCCAGTCCGCGCCGGCCGCCCGGCCGCGGCGGCTGGGAATAGACCGCGACGATCTCGTGACCGTAGCCGGCAAGGGACGCCAGCGTCGGGACGGCGAAATCGGGTGTCCCCATGAAGATGATGCGCAAGGATTGCTCCCGGATGTTTCGTTGCCCGCGGGCGGCCTGTCACATCGCCGGCTGGCCGCGGGACTTCGCCAGTTTGGTGAATTTCCGGATGACCATGTCGCGTTTGAGCTTCGACAGATAGTCGATGAAGAGCACGCCGTTCAGGTGGTCTATCTCGTGCTGCAGGCATGTCGCGAGAATGCCGTCCGCCTCGATGGTCTGGCGCGCGCCGTCATAGTCGACATAGTCGACCGTCACCGACGCCGGCCGCTCGACCTCGGCGTAGTAGTCGGGGATCGACAGACAGCCTTCCTCGTAGACGGACCGCTCGTCCGAGGACGCAAGGATCTTCGGATTGAAGAACACCATCGGCGCCTTTTCCTCGTCGTCTCCGGAGCAATCGACGACCACGATGTTGCGCGGAACGCCGATCTGAATTCCGGCGAGGCCGATGCCCGGCGCGTCATACATGGTTTCCAGCATGTCGTCGGCGAGCTTGCGGACGGACTCGTCCACCTGCTCGAAATCCTCTGATTTCTTTCTGAGAACCGGATCGGGAAGAAGAACAATAGGCTTGATGGTCATGGCATGCACTTAAGCATTCGGCGCGCCCGGGTCAATTCTCCGGATTATCCATGTTCCCGTTTTGATCTGGCATTGGCTGGCGAATCAGATAGAGTCGCGCCCATGGATCCTGTTCAGCTATCATTCGACACGCCGGTGCTGCAGGCGGGCGAGACGACCGTAACGCTCGGCATGGCGCTGGCCGGCGCCGCCGCGATCGTGATTCTTCTGTTTATTCTCGCCGTTTCGATCGCGCGCCGATCCGCCCGTCGCCGGGCCGAAGCCGCCGAAACGGCGCGTCAGGACGCCGCAAGACGCGCCGCCGAGACAGAAACCCGGCTGGCCGACATTCTGAAAACCCAGTCCGAGATGCAGGGCCGCATGGCGACGATCGCCGAAGTGTTCGGCACGCGCCAGACGGAAATCAACAAGTCGATCAACGAACGCCTCGACGGAATGACCCAGCGGCTGGGCGCTACGATCAGCGAACAGACCAAGTCCACGCACGAAAACCTAGCGCGGTTGCAGGAAAGGCTCGCCGTGATCGACACGGCGCAAAACAACATCCAGGCGCTCGCCAAGGATGTCGTCGGCCTGCAGGCGATCCTCGCCAACAAGCAGACGCGCGGCGCTTTCGGCCAGGCCCGCATGGAGGCGATCATCGCTGACGGCCTGCCCTCCAACGCCTATGCGTTTCAGGCGACGCTAAGCAACGGCAACCGGCCGGACTGCCTGGTCTACATGCCCAACGACGCGCCGGCTCTCGTCGTCGACGCGAAGTTCCCGCTGGAGGCGTGGAACGCCATTCGCGAAAACGAGGATCCGGAAGCCTCAAAACAGAAAGCGCAGCAGTTTCGCCGTGACGTGGAAGTGCATATTCGCGATATCGCTGACAAATATCTGATCACGGGCGAAACCCAGGACACGGCGTTCATGTTCGTGCCGTCGGAATCGATTTTCGCCGAAATCCACGAGAATTTTGAAGCCACGATCCAGAAGGCGCACCGCTCGCGCGTCGTGCTGGTGTCGCCGTCGCTGCTGATGCTGTCGCTGCAAGTGGTTCAAGCGATCCTGAAGGACGCGCGCATGCGCGAACAGGCGCATCTGATCCAGGGCGAGGTGGCGCGGCTGATGGACGACCTCACCCGGCTGGACGATCGCGTCGGCAAGCTGCAGACCCATTTCGGCCAGGCGCAGCGCGACATCGACCAGATTCTGACGACAACGGGCAAGATCACCAAGCGCGGCGCAAAGATCGAATCGCTGGAGATGGAAGCCGATCCGTCGTCAGAGCATCCGGCCGCGCCTGAACCGGAAAGCAAGCCTGTGTCCGTGCCCGGTCACACGGGCACGCTGAAATTGCACGCCGGCGGCGGGCAATAGGCCTTTCATCAAGGGATCAGTGCGTCAGGAAGACTTGCGACGGAGGCGGATCACCACGTCAACATGGGCGATTTCCATGCCTTCGGGGGCTTCCGGCAAACCGTTTACGCTCAAGCCGCTGACGGGGATGTCCATCACCTCTGATTCGCCTTCGATGAAGAAATGGTGGTGATCGGAGGTATTGGTGTCGAAATAGGTCTTGGCCGATTCGACGGCCAGAACTCTCAACATTCCCGCATCAGTGAACTGATGCAGCGTATTGTAAACGGTGGCAAGGGACACAGCCACGCCAGCCGTCACGGCTTCGTCATGCAGTTCCTCGGCAGTCAGGTGGCGGTCACCCTTGGCGAACAACAGCCCTGCAAGCGCTATTCTCTGGCGCGTCGGACGCAGGCCCGCAGAACGGAGGCGGTCGCCGGCAAAGCGTGTCGGGCACGTCTTTTGTTCTGTCAGATTATGCATATCTCTTCGTCTTGGCCGCAAATGGTTGGAATTGATCGAACCTATATATCCGGACTGATCCCATCTTTCAATAGTTGAGTTTTCAAGTCCAATTTTGTGTTTCACCGCAACTATACGGAAAATGATCGGATTTCGCCATCCCCACGGTTTCCGCTCCACGGGGTAATGTGATAGAGCATCGGCGAAATTCATTTCGTAGCCGATCAGGCGGTCGGTTCAAGCCGGCAATACACGTGTCGGCTGCAACCCCGCGGCCCTGAATCCTGGCGCAATCGGAAGTTCGCAACGGAGTTTCTTTGTGCTAAGGCGGGCCAGGCAAGCAAGAACAGGAACTACGCCGCAACAGAAGGCGTGGCATTTTCGGGAGTAACTTCAGTACATGAACACCAGGCAATCCAGCTTCAGCTACGATGACATTCTGACTTGCTCGCATGGCGACATGTTTGGACAGGGCAACGCACAGCTTCCGCTTCCGCCAATGCTGATGTTTCATCGCATCACGGCCATTTCGGACACAGGCGGTGAATACGGCAAAGGTTATGTCCGGGCCGAATTCGACGTGACGCCCGATCTCTGGTTCTTCAAATGCCATTTCGAGGGTGACCCCGTAATGCCCGGTTGCCTGGGTCTTGACGCATTGTGGCAGATGACCGGCTTCTTCCTTGGCTGGCTCGGCGAACCCGGCCGCGGCCGGGCGATTTCATGCGGAGAAGTCAAGCTCACCAAGATGGTGACGCCCGAGACAAAACTCGTGGAATTCGGCGTTGATTTCAAGCGCGTCATCCGTGGGCGCCTGGTGCTCGGTATAGGCGACGGCTGGGCGAACGCCGACGGCGAACCGTCCTACAAGGCAAACGATCTGCGCGTTGGCCTTTTCCAGGAAAAGGCGTAGGAACCGGTTCCGAAAAATCTCGAATCCAGCATCGACAGGCTTTGCGGAAAGGACACCGTATGAAAAGAGTTGTCGTCACCGGAATGGGTATCGTCTCATCCATCGGGAACAATGCGCAGGAAGTCACCGACTCGCTGCGCAACGCCCGGTCCGGCATTACATTTTCCCAGGATTTTGCCGACCACGGCTTCAAATGCCAGGTCTGGGGCGCGCCGACGCTTGACCCCACCGACCTGGTCGACCGCCGCGCGATGCGGTTTCTGAGCAAGGGCGGCGCGTGGAATCACGTCGCCATGCTGCAGGCGATCGAAGACAGTGGCGTTGAACAGGACGATATCTCCAGCGAGCGAACAGGCATCGTGATGGGATCCGGCGGGCCGTCGACCCGCACCATCGTCGACGCCGCGGACACCACCCGCGAGAAAGGAAGCCCGCGACGGATCGGACCCTTTGCAGTGCCGAAGGCGATGTCGTCAACGGCCTCTGCGACGCTCGCCACCTGGTTTAAAATTCACGGGGTGAACTATTCGATCTCCTCGGCGTGCTCGACTTCGGCGCATTGCATCGGAAACGCCTACGAACTCATCCAGATGGGCAAGCAGGACATGGTGTTCGCCGGCGGACACGAAGATCTCGACTGGACCATGTCGAACCTCTTCGACGCCATGGGCGCGATGACCTCGAAGTTCAACGACAGCGCCGCAACCGCATCGCGCGCATATGATGTCAGCCGCGACGGCTTCGTCATCGCCGGCGGCGCCGGCGTGCTGATCCTTGAAGAGCTGGAGCATGCAAAGGCGCGAGGCGCAAAGATCTATGGCGAGATCGTCGGCTATGGCGCGACGTCCGACGGCTACGACATGGTCGCGCCGTCCGGCGAAGGCGCAGTGCGCTGCATGAAGCTCGCCCTTTCGACGGTGGACGGGCCGGTCGACTATATCAATACACACGGAACCTCGACGCCGGTCGGCGATTCGGCCGAGATCGGTGCGATCCGACAGGTTTTCGGCGAAGAGGCGCCTTTTGTCGCTTCGACCAAATCACTCACCGGACACTCATTGGGAGCGACCGGCGTGCAGGAATCTATCTACACGCTGCTGATGATGAACGAGGGCTTTATCGGGGAGAGCGCCCACATAACGGAGCTCGACCCGGAATTCGAAGGCATACCGATTGTCCGCGAGCGTATCGACGATGCGAAAATTGACATCGCCTTGTCGAACTCCTTCGGATTCGGTGGAACCAACGCAACGCTCGTTTTCAAGCGCTACAACGGATAGGTTATCTCCATGAGTGGATTAATGAAGGGCAAACGCGGCCTCATCATGGGAGTCGCAAACGACCATTCAATCGCTTGGGGAATTGCTCAGGCGCTGCATGCACAAGGCGCGGAACTCGCTTTTACCTATCAGGGCGAAGGCTTCGGCAAACGGGTGCGGCCTCTGGCGGAGAAAGTCGGCGCCAACCTCGTTATCCCGTGCGACGTG
Organism: Hoeflea sp. CAU 1731; assembly: GCF_039888615.1. Classification (NCBI taxonomy): domain Bacteria; kingdom Pseudomonadati; phylum Pseudomonadota; class Alphaproteobacteria; order Hyphomicrobiales; family Rhizobiaceae; genus Hoeflea; species Hoeflea sp. CAU 1731. The sequence continues at coordinate 34,509 of NZ_JBDQQS010000014.1, forward strand.
GAAGCCATCGAGACGGTCGATTCCACTTTCGACACGATTGAGCAGGCCTGGGGCGGAATCGACTTCGTGGTTCACGCCATCGGTTTTTCCGACCGCAATGAGCTCAAGGGGCTTTATGCAGACACCACGCGCGCCAATTTCTCGCGCACCATGGTCATCTCGTGCTTCTCATTCACCGAAATCGCCAAACGCGCTGCAGGTCTGATGAAAGACGGCGGATCGATGATCACGCTGACCTACGCCGGCTCTACCCGCGTTATGCCCAACTACAACGTCATGGGCGTCGCCAAGGCGGCGCTCGAGGCGAGCGTGCGCTATCTCGCCGCCGATTTCGGACAGGACGGCATTCGCGTGAACGCAATTTCCGCCGGCCCGATCCGCACCCTTGCGGGCTCCGGCGTCGCCAATGCGCGAGAAATGTACAATTTCCAGCAGCGCAACTCGCCGATGCGCCGCACCGTGACCATCGACGATGTGGGTGGTTCGGCGCTTTACCTCCTGTCGGACCTGTCGAACGGCGTGACCGGCGAAATTCACTACGTCGATTCCGGCTACCACATCACGTCGATGCCGATCATCGAGGAGCTGAAGAACCGCTATTCCAACGGGCAGTGATAGCCCTGGAGCATCTCCTGCGGAATATTCATCTTCGTCCGCTCAGATCGTCTGCTGCACCAGCCGGTTGCGCAAGGTTCCCATCCCCGCGATGGACGCCTCCAGCAGATCACCGTCTCGCAGGAAGCGATTGCGCGCGCTTCCGACGCCTGCCGGGGTGCCTGTGAGAAGCACGTCGCCCGGCTGCAGCGTCAGCGTGGCGCTGAGCTCCGCGATCTGTTCGGCGAGACTGAATATCATTTCGGACGTGCTGGATTCCTGCATTTTCTCGCCGTTAACGCTCAGGCTAATGTCGAGCGACTGCGGATCCCCGACCTGTGAAGAAGGTGTTATCCATGGACCAAGCGGGCAGGAACCATCAAAAACCTTGTGACCAACCCAGTCGTATATGAACGGCGATCCTTCGGCGACGTCATGGCGACGCAAACGCCCGCGCGCCGAGAGGTCATTGGCGATAGTGTAACCCGCCACGCTGTCCAGCGCGTTTTCGACACTCACGCGAAACGTCTTTAAGCCAATGACCGCAGCCAGTTCGACTTCCCAGTCAAGGTTCCAGTCAAAACTTGCGATCGGAATATCCCGGTCCGGATCGGCGACGCACCCGTTGCTCTTGAGAAAGAACCAAGGCCTGGCGTCAGGGTTCCTGGTCCAGTTCTTCTTGACGACCCCGCGGGCAGCGAGCATTTCCAGCAGGTGATCCCTGTAGTTTGCGCCCACGCAGAAGATATTCTGCGGCTTCAGGGGCGACAACAGCAGAGGTTGCTCGCCCAGCAACGCCTCAGTCGGCGCCGCGTCGGCGATTGCTTGCAGCCGTGGTTCCAGTTCGAACCACTGATCAAGCAGAACCTGCATGTCGGAGTATCTTTCGTCGCCGAGCGCCTTTCCGATATCCACAAAACGCGATCCGGAGCCAAGCACGCTCCGCGGCGCGCCGTCTTCTAGGCGTCGGCTGATTCTGTAAGCCGCTTGCTCTCCAGTTACAATGGCATCAATATCCGGCATCGCGACGCGGTCCTTCCCAGAAAACCAGTTTCTTGTGCATCGTGCGAAGCAACTGGCTGCTTGCGATGCCAAGCATTGCAAGCAGCGCAATGGCGGCGAACATCATCGAAACGTCATAATTCGTGGAAGCTGCCTGTATCAGATAACCGAGGCCTGAACGCGACGAAACGAATTCAGCGACGATCGTACCGATCAGAGCGAGAACAACAGCCACCTCGAGTCCAGCGAAGATCGCGCTCGCGGCCGTCGGCAGTTTGACCTCACGGAAGATCGTGAACCGCGACGCCGACGAGGCGCGGTAGAGATCGATCAGTTCCTTGTTGGACATGTGAAGGCCCGCGACGGTGTTCACGAACACCGGGAAAAACGTCATCAAAGCGACGAGAACGATCTTCGCTTCCAGCCCGTAGCCGAACCAGACGATGAGCAGCGGGGCGAGCGCCACCTTGGGTATGGATTGAAGGCCAATAAGGTAGGGACGCACAAGGCGGTCGGCAATTGCAAATTCGGCAAGGACGCTGCCAACCGCAAGGCCGAAACCTGATCCAATCAGATATCCCGCCAGCGCCGTGAACACCGTTGTGTACAGGTGCCGGAAAATCGTACCGCTCCAGATCATTTCCCAAAGTGTCATGCCGACTGAAACCGGCGAGGGAAGCAGATATGCCGGGACGCCGGAAAACTGCACAATTGCGGCCCAGATGACGAGAAACACCGCAAACGATCCGACTGTTTTCAACAACCGCGTCATTGGCCGTCCTTCTGTTTCCCGGATGTAAAGAGTTCGCGCAGGTGATGACAGTGGTCGTTGAATTTCTTCGACGTCATCGTGTCGATCGTTCGCGGAAACGGCAGGTCGACGACAAGTTCATCCAGTACACGACCCGGCCTACCCGAGAGCGTGATGACCCTGTTGGACAGGAAGACCGCTTCGGGGATAGAATGTGTAATGAACAACACGGATTTATTGGTCGTCATCCAGATCTGCTGCAACTCGACCATCATGGACTCTCGCGACATGGCGTCAAGCGCCGCGAATGGTTCGTCCATCAACAAGACGCGGGGGTCTTTGATCAACCCCCGCGCAATACCCACTCTCTGCTGCATGCCTCCGGACAACTCGAAGGGATAGTGACTTGCGAAGTCCTTCAGGCCAACCAGATCCAGCAGTTCGATCGCGCGTCGTCTGTCTTCCGGATCCGGGCGTTTGGTGGCCCGCACCGGCATCAGCACATTCTGCAAATTGTTCTGCCATGCAAGCAGCGTCGGCTGCTGGAAGACGATTCCCACATCGCCGCGTGGTCCACGCAGTTCGGCGTCGTCTATCAACACGCGCCCGCTGCTTGGCGCAAGCAGGCCGGACAATATCTTCAATATCGTCGACTTGCCGCAGCCTGACGGTCCAAGCACGGAAACAAACTCTCCCTCCTTCAATTGCAAGGAAAGATCGGTGAGAGCTTCGACGTTCCCGCGCTCGGACTTGTAGACCAGTCCGACATCTTCAATGCTGATGCTGACTGGCGCGCCGTCATCAGCAGCAGACGCAGACTTGAGCTTTCCGGCAGAGCTCATCGTCAGTTCCAGTTCTTTGCCTGCTGGATCACCGCATCCCTGTCGAAGTCATTGAACGCGTCCACGAAATCATTCGTGTAGTATTTGGCGACGTCCACCGGTTCATCACTGATGGTTCCGCCGCGCTGCATTTCCTGGACCACCAGTTCCCAGTCTTCATTGCGGAAGGCGCCAAACTGTTCGGCCAAGCCGTCCGGAAACCACATCAAACGGGATTGGCGGGTTTCCACCACGTGTTTCTGGCGTTCTAGATTTTGCGCATCGTCGCCTGCCGGCTTCAGACCGGGCCGCTGTTTCCAGAAGGCCCTGACGCATCCTTCGACATTCACTTCACAGGCAACGGTGCTTTTTGCAATCGCGCGGCCGAATCGTTCGATCAGATCGGGATTGTCAGCAACTGTCTTGTTGTTGAACATGAAGCCCTGGCTGGAATGATCCGTGTACTCGGAAGGCATTTCGATACGCTTGATCCCCACCCCACTTGCCTCGAGCGTGGCATGCATCGTATCGAACAGATTCAGGACGTCGATATCCCCTTCTCTCAGAGCGCGAAACGCGCTGGCGCCTACGCCGACGCCGAGAATGCTGACGCTGTTGGGATCAACGCCGCTGCTCGCAAGCATCGCCTTGGTGATCGGGACGTTTCCGAAAGCCGGGCTGCCCACGCCAATTGTCTTTCCTTCGAGGTCTTCGATTGTGTTCACCGCAGACTCTTCCAGTGCGACGATCTCCCATATCGACCGCCGCATGTAGTTGTAAGCGAATACGTGGTCGAAGGTTATGCCCTGATTTTGCTCGGCAATTATCAAGGATTCCAAAGCGAGATAGGCGACGTCAAGACCGCCGTCCTTCAATTGCTGAAGAAGCGGCAACGAACCGGCATTCGAAGGGACAATTTCAAGTTCGATCCCCTCCTCATCGAAGAAGCCGAGTTCCTCGCCGAATGAAATATGCGCCATCGAAGCGCTCAACTGCGTCGGCCACCCCAGCGTGACCTGTTCATTGTCCTGCGCATTTGCGGCTCCGGTCGCAAAAGCGAGACTGGTCGCCAACGCCAGGGTTCCAGCTAGTTTCTTCCTTGTCATCACAGGTTCTCCTCCCTTGTGAGTTTGATCAGGCTATTTTTGATTGCTGCACACGTTGCCTGCCGCACATTAGATCAACCAGCGCACCGGGGTTGGCGGGCGCTGTCTGGCCTCTCCAGAAAACATGCAGATCGGGACGAATGATGGTTAGCGGATAGGTATAGGAGTCACCGGCCGTCTTTCTGTCGATATCGACCAGCTTCAAAGGCATTCCAGCAGCCTTCGCCGCAGCCAGCAGTCTGGCGACGTCGGCGTCTGGCGCAATGCGAACGAGGCTATAGTCCAAGCCTAGGCGGTCATAGAGGGACTCCCCTTCGGAAACCCAGACATGGGGAGCGCGGCAACCCGGCACCGTGGATTGCTCGAAATCGTACATGCTGTAAGTCGGCGGCTTCTCGCCGTCATAGGCCAGGATCGGTGAATTGTCGTAGAAATAGCCGAAGTTCAACCCGCCGCAGCAAAACTGCGGCACGTTGACATCGTACAGGCTGCGCCCGACATCGCGGCGAACGGCATCGCCTTCAGGACCTGGCTCTTCGATCGCATCCGGCAGGTGGCCGCGCTGATCGAAGCTTCGCGTTGCAATGTCCATGGCGTAACGCGAGACCTGCTCGGTAATCGGTTGCCGCTCCAGTTCATAGGCTTCCAGAAGATCGGAATCACCCCAACCATTGATCACCGCGGACAACATCCAGGACAGATTCGTCGCATCAGCGATGCCGGCGTTCATGCCATAACCCGCCATCGGTATCCAAAGGTGCGAAGCATCTCCGCAAATGAAGACCCGGCGGTCGCGAAAACGGTCGGCGACGAGCCGGCGGCCCACCCAGTCTTCATTGCTTATGATTTCGAATTCGAAGTTCTCGTCGAGGCCGAGAATTGCGCGAATGGCCCAGTCTCTGTCGATCTCGTCGAAATCCTTCTCGCGATAGAGATAGTTGTGGATGAGCCATCGGTCTTTCCCGTCGATCGACAAGACGGTTCCGAACCGGCGAGGATTGGTTGAAATGTACATCCATGCGGGGTCCAGGGACATCAGGTCGCGCAGCCCCGGAGCCGAAATCTGCGTGGACTGCACGCGCTGAACGACGTCAACGCCGGCGAACTTGGAGCCGATCGCCTTGCGTACGGCGGATCGGCCGCCGTCGCATCCCACCAGATACCGGCCTGAAAACGCGATCTCTTCCCCGGTAATCAGATCCTCCGCCAACACCTCTACGCCGCTCTCGTTCTGGACATGGCTCTGATAGGAGGTCCGATTGAAGATGCGCACATTAGGGGTGCGGATCGCATGCTCGCACAAAATCGGTTCGACGTACATTTGATTGGCCCGGTGCGGCGGCTCGGCAGTCGGCCACCAACCGTCAGGACCGTCCAGATCAACGCCGCGGCGGTTCGCAGAGGGAATTTCGATACGGCTGAGTTCGTAACCCGTCATGGCAGTGCAGAATACGACGTCGTGGGGATAATCCCTTGGCATGCCGGCGTTTCTGATTCTGTCAGCAACGCCAAGCCGGCGAAGATATTCCATTGTCCGGGCGGAGACGTGATTGCATTTGGGACTGGGCGGCTCGCCGACCGTTCTTGTTTCGATGACCGCCACATCGACGCCGCGCACAGCCATTTCCATAGCCAGCACAAGCCCGACAGGCCCGGATCCGATTACAATTACGTCTGTTTCGATTCGTTTCTTCATTATCCGACCGGTGAGAGGATTATTTTTCCGAGTTCGCCGCGGTTTGCGACGAGATGATGCGCTTCCACGGCCCGTTCCAGCGGCAGAATGCGGTCCATCAGGACCTTGAAATCACCTCTGGCGGTCTGTGCGAGGCTTATTTCCACGTCTTCGGGACGCTGACCGGTGGCGCCGATGATCTGCAGCTGCTTGAGATACAGCTTCTGCATGTCCAGCGAGACCACGCCTCCGCCGTGGGCGCCGGCCGAGACCAGTCGACCAAACCTGGCCATTGCATCAATCGAGGCAGAAAACAGGACAGGATCGCCCATATTGGCGAAAACGACGTTGACGCCGGCGCCGTTCGTGATCCGCAAGACGTCGGAGGCCAGATCCGATGATCCGTAATTTACTCCTGCGTCGGCGCCGAGCTCCATTGCAGCCTTCAGGCGCTGCTCCGAGCCGCAGCCTGCGATGACGCGAGCCCCGAGCATCCGGGCCGCGTGAAGGCCGGCCGAACCAAGACCTCCGGCCGCGCCCAGCACCAGAACCCACTCGTCCTTTTCGACCCTCGCCCTGTCTCGCAACAGATGCAGCGCTGTGGGCATGTGCCGGCTGACGATCGTCGCTCGCGGGAAATCGAGTTCTTTAGGAACCAGAAAGGTAGTGGATGCCGGGACACACACATATTCCGCGTATCCGCCCCATACGTTAACGCCCAGCATCAACGGCGGGCCAGCATTGCTGGCAGGTGAAACGATGGGCGACACAGCGACGCGATCGCCCACTTTGCGCGAATCAACGCCGGGACCGACCCGTGCAATCTCGCCCGAGGGATCAACGCCAAGGACGTGCGGCAGCACCGGTTTGAGCGGATATCTGCCCTCGCGGACCGAAAGATCAAGCGTTCTGTTCACCGAAACGGCATGCACCCTGATCAACACCTGCCCCTCGCCCACGACCGGCTCGGGCGCATCGACCACCTGCATAACTTCCGGAGGTCCGAATTCCGTGACAACGACTGCTTTCATCGACCAGAACCGCTATTCGTGGAATTCCGGCGGCGCCATGACGCCCCAGGAATTCGCTGCGCGGCTGCTACGCGGCCACACTTTCGGCCTCTGCGGAAAATCTTCGTGATAGGGGCGCGGATCGAAATATCCCAGTGTTTCATCCGACATCCGGTCGAGATCGCAGAACAATTCCACAATGTTGCCATCGGGATCGCGGTGGTAGGTAAAGATGTTGTGCCCCATACCGTGACGCCCCGGTCCCCATATAAGCCGGATATCCCGCGCCCCAAGCTCGTCGCAGGAACGGCATATGTGCGCCCAGTCCTGCAGTTCGAAGGCGACATGAAACAGCCCGCGCTTGCGCTCGTCGGTCATGAAATTCATGCTATGGTGATCGGCGTTGCAGCGCATGAAGACAAAGAAGTCTTCCAGCCAGTCCGACCAGCGAAAACCCAGAATTTCCGAGAAAAACTTCGCGTGCCGAGGTGCGTCCTCGACGAAGAGCGCGACATGACCGAGCTTGTTCGGCCTAATACCCGGCGCCGTCTCGACAATGCCCTGCAATTGCGATCCGGCGTACAGGAACAGGGTGTTTCCGTCCGGATCCTCCAATTCAACAACTTCAGGAATGCCGGGAAGGTAATCCGACCGAACGGAGGCCGCAATGCCCTTGCCTTCGAGATCCGCAGCCACTTCCGACAAGGATTTCGTCGTCGCGATCTTATAACCGATCGACGCCAAGCCCTTATTGTCACCTGAAAAAAGGCTCAATGACAGTTCGGATCCGGGGCATCCGAAATGTACTCCGTCCCTGCCGCCGCCGCCGAGCCGTGACATGCCGAGCACATCAAGATAATGCGCGCCGGCGTCGTCAATCCTGTCGGTGCTTAACCCGATAAAGCCGACTTTCGTAATACGCATTCTGCACCCATTTGACAGATGACGCCAAAGGCGTCACATATTGCGAACTTATGTTCGCTGTCACCGAACATTTGTTCGGGTTTTGTAGTTGTGAGGAAGATACATGTCAAGTCTCCTTGGAACTGCTCGAAACTCGGGATTGGCGCAGAGCGAAATCTTGGCGCTCCACGCGACTCGATGATAGGAGAAACGGATGGCACGAAAAACAGCGACGCAAGCAGGCGAAGCCGGCGGCGACGACAACGCAAATCCACCGGAACGCGTCGAGGCTCTCGCACGCGGGCTTGCCATTCTCAAATGTTTCGGCCGACAGCGCGAGTATATGACTCTCTCTGAGATTGCAGAGGCCACGATGATATCGCGGGCAAGCGCAAGACGCCTGCTGTTTACGCTGGTTGAACTCGGATATGTCGAGCAGAATGGCCGGGATTTCAGTCTGACGTCTCGGGTTATGGAGCTTGGATACAGCTTCCTAGTCTCGATGCCATGGTGGGAGATCGCCACGCCGCATATGCGTAGAATCTCCGACGCGCTTAACGAGACATGTGTAGCCAGCGTATTGCTGGAAAAGGAAGTCGTGATGGTCGCCCGAACCTCGGGATCTCACTTCACGGCGATCAACATGCCAATGGGGACACATCTGCCTGCGCACGCCACGGCGATGGGTCGGGTGCTGCTCGCTTCGATGTTACAGGACGAACTCGCACGCTATCTTGAGTCCGTGGAGCCGGTCAGGATGACGGACTACACCATCGTCGACCGTGACGAACTCGCCAGTAAAATCGAGCAAGCCCGTTCGGACGGTTATGCTCTGGTCAATGAAGAACTGGAGCTCGGGTTGAGGACGATAGCAGTCCCGCTCCACGACAGTGAAGGCACGGCAATTGCTGCAATCGCCGTGTCTGTTTACGCGCCGCGCGTATCGGAAAAGGATCTCGAGGAAAAAGCGCTGCCGCTCCTGTTGCAGTCAGCAAACGAAATTTCCAGATCGCTGCCTCTTGCAGGATCGATTGAAAAGCGCCGGCCTCCTGCGAGGTAGTTGGCGTCATCGCGCTCTGCGATTATCCCCCTCGACAAAAAAGCCCGCCGGTTTCCCGGCGGGCTATTGATTTCAGGATGTCTCAGGCTCAGTCGTGGGCGGCTTCCGCCGGCTGATCCTTCGGGATCTCCTTGCCAGATTCCTGATCGACGACCTTCATGGACAGGCGAACCTTACCGCGGTCGTCGAAGCCCAGAAGCTTGACGTAGACTTTCTCGCCTTCCTTGACGACGTCGGACGTCTTGCCAACGCGCTCCTGCGCGAGCTGCGAGATGTGCACCAGGCCGTCGCGCGGACCGAAGAAGTTCACGAAGGCGCCAAAATCGGCGACCTTGACGACAGTGCCCTGATAGATCTCGCCGACTTCCGGCTCGGCGACGATCGAGTGCACCCACTTCTTGGCGGCCTCGATCTCCTTGGCCGAAGCGGATGCGAACTTGATTGTGCCGTCATCCTCGATGTTGATCTTGGCGCCGGTCTTTTCGACGATCTCGCGGATCACCTTGCCGCCAGAGCCGATAACGTCACGGATCTTGTCGACCGGAATGGTCATGACTTCGATGCGCGGCGCAAACTCGCCGAGTTCCTCACGGCTTTCATTGATCGCCTTGCTCATCTCGCCGAGAATGTGCAGCCGTCCGCCCTTGGCCTGGTCAAGCGCGATGCCCATGATCTCTTCGGTGATGCCGGTGATCTTGATGTCCATCTGCAGGGAGGTGATGCCGTCCTTGGTTCCGGCGACCTTGAAGTCCATGTCGCCGAGGTGGTCTTCATCGCCGAGAATGTCGGAAAGAACCGCGAAACGCTCTTCTTCCTTGATCAGACCCATGGCGATGCCGGCAACCGGCTTCGCCAGCGGAACGCCGGCGTCCATGAGCGCGAGAGACGTGCCGCATACGGTCGCCATGGAGGACGAACCGTTGGATTCGGTGATTTCCGACACGACGCGCAGCGTGTAGGGGAACTGTTCGGACGTCGGCAGCATCGGGTGGACGGCGCGCCAGGCAAGCTTTCCGTGTCCGATTTCGCGGCGACCCGGAGAACCCATGCGACCCGTTTCCCCGACCGAGAAGGGCGGGAAATTGTAGTGCAGCATGAAGTTTTCCTTGTACATGCCTGTCAGGCTGTCGACATACTGCTCGTCTTCGCCGGTGCCGAGCGTGGCGACAACGATCGCCTGGGTTTCGCCGCGGGTAAACAGCGCCGAACCGTGGGTGCGCGGCAGAAGGCCTACTTCGGCGACGATCGGGCGCACCGTTTCCAGGTCGCGACCGTCGATACGGCTCTTGGTGTCGAGAATATTCCAGCGGACGATCTTCGCCTGCAGCGACTTGAAGACGCTGCCGACCTGCTCGGCCGAGTATTCGGGCTCTTCCACGCCTTCGGGAATGAAATGCGCGACAACCTTCTTCTTGACCGCGTCGACAGCATCGTAGCGTTCAGCCTTGTCGATGATCTTGTAGGCGTCGCGCAGTTCGGTTTCGGCGACGCCAAGCATGGCTTCTTCGAGCGAAGAGAGATCTTCCGGTTCGAATTCGCGCGGCTCCTTGGCTGCGGCCTCGGCCAACTTGATGATGGCGTCGATGACCGGCTGGAAGCCATTCTGGCCAAAGACGACAGCGCCCAGCATGACGTCTTCCGGAAGTTCCTGTGCTTCCGATTCGACCATCAGAACGGCTTCCTGGGTGCCGGCGACGATGAGATCGAGATCCGATTCATCCATTTCGTCGACATGCGGGTTGAGCACGTATTCGCCGTTGATGTAGCCGATGCGCGCGCCGCCGATCGGGCCCATGAACGGGATGCCGGAAAGCGTAAGCGCCGCGGAGGCGGCAATCATCGAAAGAATGTCCGGGTTGTTTTCCAGGTCGTGCTGCATCACGGTGATGACGACCTGGGTGTCGTTCTTGTAGCCGGCCGGGAACAGCGGACGGATGGGACGATCGATCAGGCGTGAAACGAGGGTCTCGTTTTCGCTCGGACGGCCTTCGCGCTTGAAATATCCGCCAGGGATCTTGCCGGCTGCGAAGGTCTTTTCCTGATAATTGACCGTGAGGGGAAAGAAGTCCTGTCCGGGCCTCGGGGATTTGGCGGAAACAACCGTGGCGAGCACGGTGCTTTCACCATAGGTTGCGAGAACTGCACCGTCAGCCTGACGGGCGATCTTGCCTGTTTCGAGAATGAGCGGACGGCCGCCCCATTCGATTTCTACCTTGTGGGAATTGAACATATCCTGTCCTTTTAAGCGAGGCGGCTCCGATCATCGGATTCCACGCCCCGTCTGTTGCAATCAGGCGCCCTCGGGCGCCGTTCTTCCGATTGCCACGGGCAAGACAACGGGTGGCTCGTAAACTTTGCAAGCAACCTGCAATCCTGCCCCGTGACAGTCCCCCGGACACCGCGGCGTCCGAATAAAAACGGCGGCGCTTTTCCGCGCCGCCGAACAAGCTAACGGCGAATACCGAGACTCGCGATAAGCTTCTTGTACCGTTCCTCGTCCTTCTTTTTCACATAGTCGAGCAGAGAACGGCGATTGGAAACCATCTTCAGGAGGCCACGGCGGGAGTGGTTGTCCTTCTTGTGACCCTTGAAGTGTTCCGTAAGATTTGTGATGCGTTCGGTCAGCAGCGCGACCTGGACTTCCGGCGAACCCGTGTCGCCATCCTTCGTCGCATATTCTTTCAGAATCTCAGCCTTGCGCTCAGCAGTGATCGACATCGTACATCCTTTCGGTTTTTGAAGATGGAGGTCGCCCTGTGCCGGGATGTCGTCCAGCAGGGGCCGTTATTGACGGCTCTTGAGCCGTATGGCGCTGCATATAGGCCACGTCGGGGCAAAATACCAGCCTTATTTTCAACCGCCGGTATCCGCCTTCAGGTCTCCGGCGGCACCAGGCGCGCATTCGCGCGTTCACGATAGACGACGTAGAGGCCGGAAGCCACGGTGATGCAAATACCGACCGCGGCCATCCCGTTGGGCAGGTCCTTGAATATCAACCAGCCGATGAGGGTCGCGAACGGTATTTCGAGATATTGCATGGGCGCGAGCGACGAGGCGGGCGCATAGCGCAGCGACCAGGTCATCAACAGATGCGCCACGGTGCCAAGAACGCCGATCGACAAAAGCAGCAGCGTTTCACGGGTATCGGGAAAGATCATGGTGAAGACCGTGCTTTCGCGCCCCGCCGTCAGCAGATAAGCCGCCCCCAGGCCTATCGACACGTAAATTCCATTCGCCGCCTGCAGCGTGATGGGGTCGCATTGCTTGGCGATCATCCGCGTGACCAGCATGAACAAGGCAAAAATGACCGCGACCACCAGAGGCAGCAGGGCGTAGGCGCCGACATCTACGAAGCGCGGCTGGATGACAAGAAGCGTGCCGATGAAACCGACGACGCAGGCAGCCAGACGGCGCGGCCCAATTTCCTCGTCAAGCACCATGCGGCCGAGAAGCAGCATGATGAAGGGCATGACGAAGGCGATCGCGACCGCATCGGCGAGCGGCATGTAGCGCAGGGACGTGAACATGGCCGCCACGCCGATGACGTGAAGAAAGGCGCGGAGGATGGCGAGTTTGAGGACCCGGCCGCGCAGGCGCAGTTCCCTGCCCGTCCACAGGACGATCGGGATCAGCAGCAACGCCTGCATGAGAAACCTGAAGAACAGGAGCTGCGCAAGCGGCACCGTGTCTCCGAGCAGCTTGGCGATGGAGTCGCCGAGCGGCGCCATCACGCAGAAGCCCAGCATCAATGCTATGCCGAGCAGCGGCCGGTCCGCGTTCATTGCGTGCGCCTGATAATACTACCGGCCGGATTGTCCAGAATTTCTCTCCCGAGACCGCGAATCATGTCGTAAATGATGGTCTGGGAATACAGCATGCGTTACCGAAGGGCGAGACGCTTCATCGCAGCTTCAATTTTATCTATTGTGGCCAGACTTCGAACCGGGAATCAAACCGATGCAAGACACCCCGTCCGACGCCAATCCGATCATCCGGACCATCGCCATGCCGGCGGACACCAATTCGTCCGGCGATATTTTTGGCGGATGGCTGATGTCTCAAATGGACCTTGCAGCCGGAAGCGTCGCGGCCCGCGTTTCAAAGGGACGCTGCGCCACCGTCGCCGTGGAAGGCATGAAATTCCTGCGGCCGGTTCACGTCGGAGACGAAGTCACCCTCTACGCCACCCTTGGCAGAGTTGGGCGCACGTCGATGAGCATCCATGTCGAGGCGTGGCGACGCCAAAGACACGCCGAGGAAACCGAAATGGTGACGAGCGCGGAGTTCACATTCGTGGCGCTGGACGACAAGGGCCGGTCGCGACCGGTCTATCCCGATCAGCCGGACAAATAGGCTTCCAGGGTTTTGCGCGTTCCGGTTTTCCAAAGGGAATTCAGGGCCTTGCCGAAAGCTTCGGCAAAAGGCGTCCGATCCTTCAAGGGACCAAACATGTCGCTCATGGCAAGCCAGGCAGCCGGATTGTCCCGCGCCTGAAGCGCTGTCTTGTTGAGCCTTTCCGCATTCACGTCATCGATGACGATCGGCGCGCCGTCATCGGTTTCGCCCGCGCAATAGCGGCACCACAGGGCGACTTCCAAGGCAAGGCCGTCGACCGGCTTTCCGGCGTCGAGCCTGTCAGCGACCGTCGGCAGGATGAATTTCGGCTGGCGGTTGGACCCGTCGAGGCACAGCCGCGCAATCGTGTCGCCAACCTTTGGATTGGAAAACCGTTCGGCCACCTTTCGGAAATAGTCGTCGAGATCGACGCCCGGTACCGGCGGCACGGTCGGGATGATCTCGCTGCGCTCCAGTTTTTCGAGAAAGCCGCGGACAAGCGGCTCATCCATGGCGTCATGGGCGAAGCGCAGGCCCATCAGGCCCGAAGGATAGGCGATCGCGGCGTGGCCGCCATTGAGAATTCTGAGCTTCATCAATTCGAAGGGGCCGACATCGGGAACGAATTCCACGCCGACTTTCTCAAGCGCGGGTCGACCAAGGGGGAAATGATCCTCCAGAACCCATTGCCGGAACGGCTCGCAGACGACGGGCGAGGCGTCCTCGATATCGAAGGTGTCCTGCAGAAGGGTCCTCTCGCGATCGCCAGTGGCGGGTGTGATGCAGTCGACCATGCCGCTGGGAAACGCGACGTTCTCGACGATCCAGTCGCCCAGCTCCGGCGATATCAGGCCGGCGAGCCCGGTGACGGCGTCCCGGCAGACCTTGCCATTGTCCGGGAGATTGTCGCAGCTCATAACTGTGAAGGGGGCAAGCCCTGCCTCACGGCGGCGGACAAGCCCGGCGATCAGCATGCCGAAGACCGTCGACGGCGCATCGGGATTGCGGCTGTCGGCGATTATATCCGGATGATCGGCCTGGAATCCGCCGCGCTTTGCGTCGAGATAGTAACCGCCCTCCGTGATCGTAAGCGAGACGATGCGGATTTCCGGCCGCGCCATCGCCGCGATGATCGTCTTGGCGTCGATCTCCGCGAAATCGACCATTGCGCCACATATGCGCGCCGTGTAGCCGGCGGGATCGAGTTCCAGAACCGTCGTCAGCCAGTCCTGCTTTTCCAAGGTCGCGCGCATCTTTGCGTCATAGGGTTTTACGCCGGCGCCTGTGATCGCCCAGTCGTGATCCGCGCCCATCGAGAACAGCCGGTCCAGATAAACCTGCTGGTGGGCGCGATGAAAATTACCGACCCCGATATGAACGATCCCGGACGTCAGCGCGGATCGGTCGTAGGCGGGGACGCTCACACCCTTGGGAGGGTGCTCCAGAAGGCGGCGGTTGAGTCTGGGCATATCAATTCATCCGGTTTGCGCCGTCGCCATCGCCGGCCGTGTCAATAGGACTGTGGTTCCTCCCGTGTGTTCGAACGCTGCAGCCGTCCGGACAGCAAGGGCGCCATCGCGTGCATGGGCGCCGACCAAAGCTTTGCCGACGCCGACAGCCGCGCCGGTGATCATCGCGACCCACTTTGCAAGGCGGCGCATGCGAACTCCTTGCTTCTACGACGCAACCGTCTTCCCGCTGGCGTCAAACCGGTGGATACGGGACTGATCCGGCGTCACATAGACCTTGTCGCCGTGTTTGAGACCAAGTTCCCCGACCGAACGGATCGTCAACCGCTCCCCGTGTCCGGAATGCATATGGAAGAAGGTGTCGGAACCGAGATGCTCCGAAACATCCACCGTCGCTTCCCAGGCTCCTTCGGAGGGCTCCGTCGCAATCGCGAAATGCTCCGGCCGTACGCCAATCGTATCGGCGCCGAAGGCCGACGCCGTCTCGCCGCCGATGAAATTCATCTTGGGCGATCCGATGAAGCCGGCGACGAACATGTTCGCCGGGTTGTTGTAGAGCTCCAGCGGCGAGCCGACCTGTTCGATATGGCCGGCGTGGAGCACCACGATCTTGTCGGCCATTGTCATGGCCTCGACCTGGTCGTGAGTCACGTAGATCATCGTCGTCGCGAGATCCTGATGCAGCTGCGAAATTTCCAGCCGCATGTTGACCCGCAGCGCGGCGTCGAGGTTGGAGAGCGGCTCGTCGAACAGGAAGGCTTCCGGTTCGCGCACGATCGCGCGGCCGATCGCCACACGCTGCCGCTGGCCGCCGGACAGCTGTCCCGGCCGCCGCTCCAGATAATCCGTCAGATTGAGCACCTTTGCGGCCGCCGTTACCTTCTCGTCGGCGACCTTCTTGTCCACGCCCGCCATCTTCAGCGGAAAGGCGATGTTTTTCGCCACGGTCATGTGCGGATAGAGCGCGTAGGACTGGAACACCATGGCGAGACCGCGTCTGGCCGGCGGAATGCGGGTTGCGTCGCGGCCGTCGATCTCGATGACGCCGCTGGTCACATCCTCCAGCCCGGCGATCAGGCGCAGAAGTGTCGATTTTCCGCAGCCGGACGGGCCGACGAACACCACGAACTCGCCGTCGTTGATTTCCAGATCGAGCGGCGGAATGACCTCCGTCGAACCGAAAGACTTGGTTACTTTGGATAAAGTTATCGTTCCCATGATCGCGCCCCCTATTTAACAGCGCCGAAGGTCAGGCCGCGCACCAGCTGCTTCTGGCTGAACCAGCCAATGATGAGAATGGGTGCGATCGCCATGGTGGAAGCCGCGGAGAGCTTTGCGTAGAAAAGCCCTTCGGGACTGGAATAGCTTGCAATGAATGCGGTGAGCGGGGCCGCCTTGGCCGCCGTGAGGTTGAGCGTCCAGAACGCCTCGTTCCAGGCAAGGATGACATTGAGCAGCAATGTCGACGCAATGCCTGGTACCGCCATTGGCGTCAACACATGTACGATCTCCGACCACAGGGTCGCGCCGTCCATGCGCGCGGCTTCGAGGATCTCGCCCGGGATCTCCTTGAAATAGGTGTAGAGCATCCAGATGATGATCGGCAGGTTGATCAACGTCAGCACGATCACCAGACCGGTGCGGGTGTCCAGCAGGCCTGTGTCCCGGAACAGCAGATAGATCGGGATAAGAACGCCGACCGGCGGAAGCATCTTGGTGGACAGCATCCACATCAGCACGTCCTTGGTGCGCTTGGCCGGCACGAAAGCCATCGACCAGGCGGCCGGAATGGCGATGAGCAGGCCAAGCAGGGTCGAGCCGAGCGAAATGACGACGGAGTTCATGAAGTGACGGAAGTAATCCGATCGCTCCTGCACCTCGCCGTAGTTTTCCAGCGTCCAGTCGAAGAACAGGAAGGATGGCGGCGATGCGATCGCCTCCGCTTCCGTCTTGAAGCTGGTCAGCACGGTCCACAGGATCGGGAAGAAGATTGCCAGGGCAATGACCCAGGCGAAAACGGAAACGGCGACCTGGCGCCTTGTTGAAATTGCGCGAGCCATCGGTCACACCTCCAGGTTCTTGCCGATCATCCGCATCAGGAAGATCGCGACGATGTTGGCGAGTATGACCGCGACGATGCCGCCGGCCGAACCGCCTCCGACGTCGAACTGCAGCAACGACTGGGCGTAGACCAGGTAGGTGATGTTGGTCGACGCGTATCCCGGCCCGCCATTGGTGGTGACGAGGATTTCGGCAAAGACCGACAGCAGGAAGATCGTCTGGATCAGGATCACGACAGTGATCGCGCGCGCCATGTGTGGCAGCACGATGTAGAAGAAGCGACTGAACGGTCCGGCGCCGTCTATCTCGGACGCCTCGACCTGCTCGCTGTCGAGCGACTGAAGCGCCGTCAACAGAATGAGCGTGGCGAAGGGAAGCCACTGCCAGGCGACCATGATGATGATCGAGAAGAGCGGCGCCTGCGCCAGAAAATCGAAAGGTTCGAGCCCGACCGCCTTCGCCATGTGGGCGAACAGGCCGTTGACCGGGTTCATGAACATGTTCTTCCACACCAGCGCGCTGACCGTCGGCATGACAAAAAAGGGCGCGATCACCAGAATGCGTACGATTCCCTGGCCCCATACGGGCTGGTCGAGGAGCAGCGCAAGCAGGGTGCCGCCGATGACCGTGATGAGCAACACGCCAACCACCAGAACGATGGTGTTCGCCAGCGCGGCGAAGAAGGCGGGATCGGTCAGGAAGAACCGGTAATTCATGAAGCCGGCGAATTCTTCCATGCCCGGCATCAGGAGATTGTAACGCAGAAACGAGAAATAAATTGTCATAGACAGCGGGATGATCATCCAGCCGAGCAACAGGACTACGGCCGGAGATAGCATGAAACGCGCCGCGGTTCTTGAATGAGCAGTGGCCATAACATGTCTCCAGATGAATTCCGGATTCTGAAAAAAGAGGGCCGATCCGAAGACCGGCCCCGGGGAGGATGCTATTTCGGGTATCCGGCCTTTTGCATTTCGCGTTCTGTCAGCCGCTGCGCATTCTGCAGCGCCTGCTCGGCCGTGATATTGCCGGCGAGAGCCGCCGAAAACTGCTGTCCGACCGCCGTTCCGATGCCCTGGAATTCAGGGATCGCGACGAACTGGACGCCGACATAGGGAACAGGATCCACGGTCGGGTTCTGCGGATCGGCGGAATTGATGCTTTCAAGCGTCATCCTGGCGAAGGGGATTTTCGCATATTCCGGGTTCTCGTAGAGCGAGGTCCGGGTTCCGGGCGGCACGCTCGCCCATCCTTCCTTCTCGGCGACGAGCGCGAGGTAATCCTTCGACGTCGCCCAGTCGATGAACTTCTTGGCTGACGCCTCGGAGTCGGTTCCCGCCGGAATTCCGAGCGACCACGCCCACAGCCAGTTGCCGCGCTTGCCGAGACCGTTGTCCGGTGCAAGCGCAAAGCCGACCTTGTCGGCGACCGTGCTGTTTTCAGGATCGGTCACGAAGGAAGCCGCGACGGTGGCGTCGATCCACATGCCGCACTTGCCGGACTGGAAAAGCGCCAGGTTCTCGTTGAAGCCGTTGGATGACGCTCCGGGAGGCCCTGCTTCTTCCATCAGGTCGAGATAGAACGTCAGCGTGTTCTTCCAGGCGTCCGTGTCGAACTGAGGCTTCCAGTCCATGTCGAACCAGCGCGCGCCAAAGGAGTTGGAGGCCGCCGTCAGGAAAGCCATATTTTCGCCCCAGCCGGCCTTGCCGCGCAGGCAGACGCCGTAGACTTCGTTTTCCTTGTCGGTCATGGCCTTGGCGGCCTTGGCGATGAAGTCCCAGGTCGGAGCATCGGGCATTTCGAGACCCGCCTTCTCCATCAGATCCTTGCGGTACATGACCATGGAGCTTTCCCCGTAGAACGGAGCGGCGTAGAGACTGCCGTCGATCGTCAATCCGCCACGGATCGCCGGAAGAAGATCGTCTACATCATAGGATTCCGGCAGATCATCAAGCGCGACCAGCCAGCCCTGCTTGCCCCAGATCGGAACTTCATAGGTGCCGATCGTCATGATGTCGTACTGACCGCCCTTGGTGGCGATGTCGGTGGTGACGCGCTGACGCAGGACGTTTTCTTCGAGAACCACCCATTCCAGGTCGATATCGGGGTACTTGGACGTGAAATCGTCCGCAAGCTTCTGCATGCGAATCATGTCGCCATTGTTGACGGTGGCGATGGTAAGCGTTTCGGCGAGCGCCGGAGCGGACACGGAAAACGCAAGCGCGGACGCGCCCGCGAGAGCGGTAATAAGCTTTTTCATGACTTCCTCCCAAAAATCGAGTGAGCAATTGCTATTGCTTCGGGCAATTATTCGTTTTTAGCGCACATTTGTCAACCGCCGCATCAATCACATTCTTTGACTGACGGCTGAATTCTTGATTTTTCCGTTTTATTTCATGCTGTTAGGAAATTCAGTTTCGCAAAAGAGCTTCTGCGGTCGCTTCATTGGTGATGAAGCCATTGATGAGCCGGCCGGCAAGCGCGGCCCGGATCGCCGGAACTTTCTGGTCGCCGGCGGCGATGCCAATCACCGAATTTGCCGGATTGGAGCGGATCGGGGCGCTCGCCACCACCGAATTTGTGTGGTTCTCGATGAGACGACCCTGAGCGTCGTATATCCAGCTCACGATCTCGCCCACCGCACCGGCCCGAATGACGGCGTCCATCTGACCCTGATCGATGAAGCCGTCAACGAAGAGCGGCGAGTTGTCGCCGATATTGCCGATTCCGACGAACGTGACGTCTGCGCTGGCGCAGAGATCCAGAATATTGCGCACCGGCTTCTGTCCATGCAGCAATTCGCGCTCTTCCGGCGACGTGGCGAAGACAGGCAGAGGCATCGGGTAATGACGGGCCCGGACCTTGTCGGCAAGCTGGATGATGGCGTTGTAGGCCGAGGCCGAACCATCGGCGGACATGTTGCCGAGCAGCGACACGATGCGGTGCTGCGGACAATCCATCGGCGGTAGCTCCTCGACGCAGGCGCGCAGCGCCCGCCCGGTTCCGAAGGCGATGATCTTGGGATTGGAGGATTTGAGTTCCCGCTCCATAAGCCCGGCGCCGGCCTGCGCCAGCCCGACGATGGAACCCGGCGAATCGGGGTCGCTGGGCACAACGTCGCAGTAGTCGAGCCGGTAGGCGTCCGTCAGCCTGCGCGCCAGTTCCATGCAGTGGGCGATGGGATGGTCGAGGCGAACCTTGATCAGTTTTTCGGTGATGGCGAGAGAGACCAGACGCTGCGCGGATTGTCGCGACACGCCGAGCTTGCGGGCGATCTCGTCCTGGGTGTTGCCGGCGACATAGTAGAGCCATCCGGCGCGAGCCGCGTCGTCCAACCGGCTTGTCTCATTGTCGGTCCTGCCCGCCATTCCGTTTTCCTAACCGGCTCTTTTCAGCAAGGGGGCCATATCATAGAAATCGGCCCAATTGTCAAAAGCCGGGACATCGGCCAGGTCGTCCGGCAGGTTCGACGTCCGGTTCAGCATGTGACCGGCGCCGGTGAAATGCAGAAGCTGCATGCCGGCGGCGCGCGCGGCCTTCAGACCGGGCAGGCTGTCCTCGATCACCAGCGTATTGCTGGGACTTGCGCCCATGCGCTCCGCAGCGTGAAAGAACAGATCCGGCGCCGGCTTGCCGTTCGCGACCTCCGAGGCCGTGAACAGGCGATCTCCGAAAAATGAAGACAGGCCGGCGAGTTCGAGCGACCGCTTCGCACGCGGCGGGCTGCTCGACGTCGCAACGCAGGAGGCGACGCCCAGTTCGTCCAGAACAGCTTCAATCCCCGCTACCGTCCGCAACTCCGTTTCAAAAGCGGCCAAAAGGTTCGAACGGTAGTGCGCTTCGAAATCATCCGGCAGCCGGTATTTCAGGCTGGTGCGGATTTCCTCCGCCACCTTCGGAAAGCTTCGACCGAGAAAATTTCGCTGAACGTAGTCGAGATCGACATGGACGCCGCGTTCAGCGAGAAGGTCAATCAGAATGCGGGCGCTGATGATCTCGCTGTCGATCAAAACGCCGTCGCAATCGAATATCACCAGTGAAATGCGATCTGACGACATGGCCTCGAAGTGTCCGGCTACGGTTGGCTCAGGTGGCGAAGACCCTTCTCGGGCGGAATTCACCTTCGGCTATTTCACCGATCGCGACAAGTCGTCCGTGGCTGGTCGCATAGGCGGCGTCGGCTGGCAGCGGCGCGTCGCGCCCCCGCAACAGGATGGGATTGCCGCTGAGCAGTCGCTGGGCCTGGCCGTCGCTCACAGCCACTTGCGGCAGCATGCTGAGCGCTTCTCCAGTGTCGATGAGGTAATCGTCAAGGGCGGTCAGGCGCTCCGCGTCGTCTTCGACTTTCTCCAGCGCGATCAGTTCTTCAAGCGGCACCAGATCCTCCTCATCGAATGGCGCCACATAGGTGCGCCGCAGATCGGCGACGTGTCCGAAACACCCGAGATCGCGTCCGAAATCGCGGGCAAGCGATCGCACGTAGGTGCCTTTTCCGCACTCGACCTCGAACACCGCCGAATCGGGCGTGGGAACGGAGACAAGATCGAGACGGAATATCTCGACCTCGCGCGTAGGCATTTCCACAACCTCCCCCTCGCGCGCGAGATCATAAGCGCGGTTTCCGTCAATCTTGATCGCGGAATATTGCGGCGGCGTCTGTTCGATGACTCCCTTGTAACGTGGAAGCAGCGCTTCGATTTCGCTCCGCTCGGGCCTGTCGTCACTGGACCGGACCACACCCCCCTCGCGATCATCCGTCTCGCGCTCTTCGCCCCAGGCGACGGTGAACCGGTAGATCTTGCTTCCGTCCATGACGTAGGGAACGGTTTTCGTGGCGTCGCCAAAGGCGATCGGCAACATGCCGGAAGCCAACGGATCAAGCGTGCCCGCATGGCCGGCCTTCTGGGCCTTGAAGAGCCACTTGACCTTTGAGACCGACTCCGTCGAACCGAAATCGACCGGCTTGTCCAAGATCAGCCAGCCCGATATCGCCCGGCCTTTTTTCTTTCCCCGGCGCCCCATCAGTCGTCGTCCTCTTTTCGGTCGAGATCGCGCGCGACTTCGGGCGAGCGGAGCAACTCATCGATCTTGCGGTAGTTCTCGAAGCTGGTGTCGTCGCGAAAGCGCAGTTCCGGCATGTATTTCATCTGCCTGAGCGCCGGCGTTATCTGCTTGCGAATGTACCTGGCGTTTCGGTTCAGCGCCTCGACGATGGCTGCGTGGTCGGACTGGCCGAGCGGGGTCACATAGGCGGTCGCGATCTTCAGATCCGGGGACATGCTCACCTCGGAAATGGAGATGACTTCGCGTTCGATCAGCGGATCGCGAATTTCTCCGCGCTGAAGCACGGAGGTGACGGCGGCCCTGACCTGTTCGCCAACGCGCAACTGGCGCTGCGACGGGCCAGCGGAAGTAAATCTGGACATGTAACGTACCTTTTCGACATTGGCTCCGGGTTCGGACCGGACGCGAATGGTTCAAATTCGGGCGACCCCGGACGTCCGGGGTCGCGATTTTTCTCAGATCAGAGCGTGCGCGTTATGTGCTCGACCCGGAAACATTCGATGACATCGTCCTGGCGAATATCCTCGTAGTTTTCGAAGGCCATCCCGCATTCCTGTCCGGCGACCACTTCGGCGACTTCGTCCTTGAAGCGCTTGAGCGTCTTCAGGCTGCCCTCGTGGATCACGACGTTGTCACGAATGAGGCGCACGCCCACGCCGCGCTCGACCTTGCCTTCCGTCACGCGGCAACCGGCAACCTTGCCGACCTTGGTGATGTTGAAGACTTCGAGAATCTCCGCGTTGCCCAGGAAGGTCTCGCGCCGTTCCGGCGACAACATGCCCGACATGGCGGACTTCACGTCGTCGACCAGATCGTAGATGATGTTGTAGTAGCGGATTTCGATACCGGCTGCGCTTGCGGCGTCGCGCGCCTGCGCATTGGCGCGGACATTGAAGCCGATCACCGCCGCACTGGACGCTTCCGCCAGCGAGATATCGGACTCCGTGATGCCTCCGGCGCCTGAATGCACGATACGGGCCTGAACCTCGTCTGTTCCAAGCTTTTCGAGCGCTCCGGCGATCGCCTCGATCGAACCCTGCACATCGCCCTTGATGACCAGCGGGATTTCCTTCACACCGGACGCCTGCAACTGCGACATCATCTGTTCCAGCGAACCGCGGGAACCGGCCTGGTGGGCAACCGCCTTTTCACGGGCCTTGCGCTGGCGATATTCGGAGATTTCGCGGGCCCGCGCCTCGTTCTCGACGACCGCAATACGGTCGCCGGCCTGCGGCGTGCCCTGAAGTCCGAGGATCTCGACCGGCATGGCCGGACCGGCTTCCTTGACCTGGTTTCCGTGGTCGTCGACGAGAGCGCGCACACGGCCCCACTCGTCGCCGGCGACGACGATTTCACCGGTATGAAGCGTGCCCGCTTCTATCAGGATGGTCGCAACGGAACCACGGCCGCGATCAAGCTGCGCCTCGATGACCGTGCCTTCCGCCGTACGATCCGGATTGGCTTTCAGATCGAGCAGTTCCGCCTGCAGAAGGATGGCCTCCAGCAATTTGTCCAGATTGGTCTTCTTGGTCGCGGAGACCTCGACGTCGAGCACCTCGCCGCCCATGGACTCGACGAAAACCTCGTGCTGAAGCAGCTCGGTGCGAACCTTGTTGGCGTCCGCTTCCGGCTTGTCGATCTTGTTGATCGCAACGATCATCGGCACGCCGGCCGCCTTGGCGTGATTGATGGACTCGATCGTCTGCGGCATCACGCTGTCGTCGGCCGCCACCACGAGAATGGCGATATCGGTCGCCTGCGCGCCGCGAGCGCGCATCGCAGTAAATGCGGCGTGGCCCGGCGTGTCTATGAAGGTGATTTTCTGACCATCCTGCTCGACCTGGTAAGCGCCGATATGCTGGGTGATGCCGCCAGCTTCGCCGGAAACAACATTGGCATGCCGGATGGCGTCGAGCAACGAGGTCTTGCCGTGGTCGACGTGACCCATGATGGTGACGATCGGCGGGCGCTGTTTCAGGGAAATCGCATCGTCCTCGATGTTGAAGATGCCAACCTCGATATCGGAGTCGGCGACGCGCTTTACGGAATGTCCAAACTCGCCTGCGATCAACTCGGCCAGGTCGGCGTCAATGACGTCGCCGGGTTTCATCATCTGCCCTTCCTTCATCAGGTATTTGATCACATCGACCGAACGCTCCGCCATGCGCTGCGACAGTTCCTGGATGGTGATCGTTTCAGGCAAGGTGACTTCGCGGGAAATCTTCTCGCGCGCTTCCTGTGTATGAGCCCGCTTGAGTTTCTCCTGACGACGACGCATCGCCGAAAGCGAGCGCCCTCTCTGGTTGCCGTCCTCGCTCAGCGCGGCGTTGAGCGTCAGCTTGCCGCGGCGGCGTGAATCGTCGCCGCGCGGACGCGATGGTTTGGGCGTTTCAGGGCGCGCAGGCTTGCCGCGCTGGGCCGGCCTGTGTCCGCGACCTTCCTCTTCGTCATCGCCGCGTTGCTGGCGGGCGGTCTTGTCGGAGGCGCGCGCCGGCGTCGCCGCGGCCGCTTCCACAACCGCCGGTGAATCCGGTTGTGGCTCCGGTTCAGCCGGCGTCTCCGCAACCTCTTCCGTTTGTGGCTGCTTCGCTGCTTCCTCGGCCTGGAGGCGGGCTTCTTCTTCGGCGCGCTGCTTTTCAAGCGCTTCCTGCTCCCGCTGAAGCTTCGCCTGTTCCTCGGCGATCCGGCGCTCCTCGGCGTCGCGCACTTTTGCGTTTTCGAGGGCGCGCTTGCGCGCATCCATCTCGCTGGCCGAAAGTTCGTTCAGCACGACCGATGGCTTGCGCGCGTCCGCGTCTTCCGTCTCGCGCTTCGGCGCAGCCGCCGGCTTGGGGGCGGGGGCTGGCTTGGGCGCCAACCCGGCCGGAGCCGGCGCCGGCTTCTCGTCTTCGGGACGCGAAATACGCCGCTTGCGTGTTTCGACCACGACAGCCTTGGTGCGGCCACGACCCATATCCTGGCGCACAGTTCCGTGCTCGACACCCGATCGCTTCAGGGTCAGGGTCTTCTTGCCGGCGACACTGAGAGTCTTGTCGTCCTTCGTTTCGCTCATTCCGTATCCGTTTCCTTTGCGGGATCACCCGCCATTCGACCGCCTTTCGCAGGATTGCGATAGTGGTCCAATATCTTTGCGCGCTTCACTACACCTTCACCGGCCTGCCCTGCAAGCACCGCAAGGTGAATTAGGTTGCGGTCGCCCGAAATCGGGGTCATTTCTTCCGCAGGCAGCAGCCGGAAGGATAAAATTTCATCGCTTCCCGCAGCGACCGCTGCAAACCGCGCCTGATCAAGCTTGCGCACCCCGTCCGCCGCCGCGTCCACGGCGTGGAAAACAGCGACCGCCTTGCCTGAACGGATCGCCGCGTCGACCTTCGCGCCGCCCATCACAATCTGACCGGCCTTGCGGGCCATGTTGATCATGCCGACAAGCGCCACAACCATCTGCGCCTCGATCGAATCGGCAAGATCAGCCGGCGCCTTCACATCAGCCTTGAGAGCACGGGCGAAAGCCTTTTTTGCGATCGCCTTTTCAATGCACTCGCGGCTGGCCGTAACCCAGCAACCGCGACCCGGCAGCCGACCCTTGAGATCGGCGACCACCGTTCCGTCGGGCGCAGCGACGAAACGGATCATTTGATCCGCAGTCAGGCATTGCCGCGTGACGATGCAGGTCCGGTCGTTCATGCCACAACCTCCGGCCGAGCCGGCAGGGTTCAGGCGGACGCTCCCGCTTCCTGCCCCTCGGCGACGGCCTCGCCTTCGCCTTCCACTTCTTCCGCTTCAGGCTCGGCGAGATCTTCTTCCGTGATCCAGCCAACAGCCAGACGGGCTGCAACGATCATCTGCTCCGCGTCGGCGCGAGAAACATCCATATTGGAGAACGTTCCGTCGAACTTCTTCGTCTCGCCGTCCTTGCGTTCGACCCAGCCGACCAGATCGTCCGCGGCGCACCCAGCAAAGTCGTCCATCGTCTTCATGCCTTCCTCGCCGAGCGCCACGAGCATCGCCGTGGTCATGCCGGGAATGGTTCTCACATCGTCCTCGACGCCCAGTTCGACGCGCTTTTCCTCAAGCTCGGCTTCGAGAGCGTCCAGATATTCACGGGCGCGGCTCTGGATTTCTTCAGCCGTTTCCTCATCGAAACCTTCGATGGAGGCGATTTCGTCCTGATCGACATAGGCGACTTCCTCAACCTGGGAGAAGCCTTCCGACGCCAGAACCTGGCCGACCATCTCGTCGACGTTGAGGGCGTTCATGAATAGTTCGGTGCGGTCGTTGAATTCTTTCTGACGACGTTCCGATTCTTCCTGCTCGGTCAGGATGTCAATATCCCAGCCGGTCAGTTGTGAAGCGAGGCGCACATTCTGACCACGACGTCCGATCGCGAGCGACAGTTGGTCATCAGGCACGACGACCTCGATGCGTTCCGCATCCTCGTCGAGAACCACCTTTGCGACTTCCGCCGGTTGCAACGCGTTAACGATGAACGACGCCGGATCGTAGGACCACGGAATGATGTCGATCTTCTCGCCCTGCAATTCGCCGACGACCGCCTGGACGCGGCTGCCGCGCATGCCGACGCAGGCGCCGACCGGATCGATCGAACTGTCGTTGGAGATCACCGCGATCTTTGCGCGGGAGCCCGGATCGCGGGCGACCGACTTGATCTCGATGATGCCGTCATAGATTTCCGGCACTTCCATGGTGAACAGCTTGACCATGAATTGCGGATGCGTCCGCGACAGGAAAATCTGCGGTCCGCGCTGTTCGCGGCGCACGTCGTAGACAAAGGCGCGAACGCGGTCACCATAGCGGAAGCTTTCACGCGGGATCAGTTCGTCCCTGCGGATGATGGCTTCGCCGCGGCCGAGATCGACGATGACATTGCCGTATTCGACGCGCTTGACCGTGCCATTGATGATTTCGCCAACGCGATCCTTGAATTCCTCGTACTGCCGGTCGCGTTCGGCTTCGCGCACCTTCTGGACGATGACCTGCTTGGCCGACTGTGCGGCGATGCGTCCGAAATCCATCGGCGGAAGCGGCTCGGCGATAAAATCTCCGAACTGGGCGTCCGGATTGCGGTCTCGGGCCAGTTCGATGGCGATCTGCGTGGAATAATCGTCAACCTGTTCGACGACCTCGAGCAGGCGCTGCAGCTTGATCTCACCGGTTTTCGGATTGATGTCGGCGCGGATGTTCGATTCCGAGCCGTAGCGCGAACGCGCCGCCTTCTGTATGGCGTCGGCCATGGCGGTGATGACGATCTCGCGATCGATGGCCTTTTCGCGCGCCACCGCATCGGCGATTTGAAGAAGCTCCAGCCTGTTAGCACTGACTGCCATTTTTGATCTCCGTTACTGTCTCCGATGCGGCTTCGCCGCAATCAGACCGAATTCAATGGGTATCCCCGGTTTCTTGCCGTTTCGCTCGCGCAGCCTTCGCCGCCTTGTCCGCAGCCAGCGCATCCCGGATCAGATCATCAGTCAGGATCAGCCTGGCTTCGGTCAACGCCTCGAACGGGATACGCACGGTCAGGGCTTCGCCATAACCGGGCTGATCACGCTCCAGCGTGAATGCGTCGTCTTCGGCGGCGGCGATACGGCCCTTGAAACGTCTGCGATCCTCAATGGGAACCGACGTCTCGCATTTCATCAGATGGCCCTGCCAGCGGGTGAAATCGGACTGCCTGACCATCGGTCGGTCGATGCCCGGGGACGACACTTCCAGATGATAGGCGCGATCGATCGGATCCTCAACATCCAGCACCGGCGACAGGGCGCGCGACACCGCCTCGCAATCCTCTACGGTCATTGTTCCGTCGTTGCGCTCGGCCATGATCTGAAGCGTCAGGCCATTCTGACCGGACAACCGCACACGCACGAGACGGAAATCGATCGACTGCAGCACCGGCTCGACAATTGCGGCAATACGCGCCTCAACGCCGGTCTCGGTCACCAGACGCGGTTCTTCCGACGCGATTTCCAGTGGCTTGGTCTGTTCGTTCAAACGGCTCTCTCCGACAGATCCCTACAAACAAAAAGAGCGGGTCCGGGGGGGCCCACTCTTGCTCATCATGATCAAGATTTGTCTTCCATATAACGGCGGGAGCGCACAATTGCAAGGGTGTTTCGCCCTCGACCCTCACACGCGGAGGAAGGTGAGATAAGCCGGCGTCCGACCTTCCCTGACGGCCTTTGCCTCGTAGCGCGTGCCCGGCCAGCCCGGATAGGGCCGACGCCAGTCCTGCGCGATTTCGGCCTGCCATGCAAAAGCCGGATGATGGCGGCAATGCAATAGCGTCCAGTTGACATAGGTGTCGATGTCGGAGGCGAAACAGAACACGCCGCCGGGCTTGAGAACGCGCGCAAGCCGGTCGAGGCTTTCCTCGTTCACGAACCTTCGCTTCCAGTGTCGTTTCTTGGGCCATGGATCGGGATAGAGAAGGTCAACGTGATCGATCGATTTTTCAGGCAACCAGTCGAGGAGCAACGCTGCCTCTTCGTCGAACAGACGGACGTTGCGAAGCGGCTCTTCGGCCAGCGCCGCTGCGCATTTCGCCATGCCGTTCACGAAGGGCTCCACGCCGATGAAACCGGTTTCCGGCTGCTCCGCCGCCCGGCGGAGGAAGTGCTCGCCGCCTCCGAAGCCGATTTCCAGGCGCAAGCGATCGACATCGGCGGCGAAAAGGCCAGCCGCGTCCGCTGGGGTTGGGTCGGAAATATCAATCCGGTAGAGCGGCAGTACGTCGTCTACCGCCTGCCGCTGCTTCGGACGCAGGGTCTTGCCCTTGCGACGCCCGAAGAAGGATTTCTGGTTGTCACGCCCGTTGGCCATCAGAACTGATCAGAGCGACGTCCATTAGTCGCGGACGGCTTCCTTGAGCGCTTTGACAAGATCGGTCTTTTCCCACGAGAAAGAGCCGTCGCGACCGCCTTTGCGGCCGAAATGTCCATAAGCCGCGGTCTTTGCGTAGATCGGCCGGTTCAGGTCGAGATGCTTGCGGATGCCGGTCGGCGACAGATCCATCACCGCGCGGATCGCCTGCTCCACCTTCTCGTCGCTAACCTTTCCGGTGCCGTGAAGGTCTACATAGACGGAAAGCGGCTGCGAGACGCCGATCGCATAGGAAAGCTGGATCGTGCACCGCTCGGCAAGTTTCGCGGCGACGACGTTCTTGGCCAGATAGCGCGCGGCATAGGCGGCCGAACGGTCGACCTTGGTCGTGTCCTTGCCGGAAAATGCGCCGCCGCCATGCGGCGCGGCGCCTCCATAGGTGTCCACGATGATCTTGCGGCCGGTCAGGCCGGCGTCGCCGTCCGGGCCGCCAATCACGAATTTTCCGGTCGGATTGATGTACCAGTTGCAGTCGGCGGCGATCGGAAGTCCTTCCAGGGCTTCCCGGATGTAGGGTTCGACGACCGCCCGAACCTTTTTCGAATCCCAGTCCGGCGCGAGGTGCTGGGTCGACAGGACGATCTGCGTGACCTCGGCGGGTTTGCCGTCTTCGTAGCGGACCGTCACCTGGCTCTTGGCGTCCGGGCCGAGCTGACCCGCATCGCCCTCGCCGCTCTTGCGGGCATCGGCCAGGAGCCGCAGGATTTTGTGGGCGTAATAGATCGGCGCCGGCATCAGGTCCGGCGTCTCGTTGCAGGCGTAGCCGAACATGATTCCCTGGTCGCCGGCGCCCTCATGACCCTGCATGTCGGAGGCGTTGTCGACGCCCTGAGCGATGTCGGCGGACTGGGTGTGCAGCAGCACGTCGATCTTGGCGGTCTTCCAGTGGAAGCCGTCCTGTTCATAGCCGATGTCGCGGATCGCGCGGCGCGCGGCGGAGCGAAAACGCGACGGATTGATGACCTCGCAGCCATTCTTGTCCGTCTTTATCAGCGATGGCGGAACACGGACTTCGCCAGCGATGACGACGCGATTGGTGGTCGCCAGGGTCTCGGCGGCGATGCGGACGTTCCACGGATCAACACCCGTTTTGCGGGCTTCCCTGTATATCAGATCGACGATCTCGTCGGAAATCCGGTCGCAGACCTTGTCGGGATGCCCTTCGGACACCGATTCACTCGTGAAGAAATAATTGTTGCGAGACATATCCTACCCCAGCGGAGAGGCAGTGTGGCGAAATTGACGTTCACAGGAAAGCCAGATCCGCAAACCACCCCGGACTCATTATCTTGACCGTGTCCGTTTCAGGACACGCGCTGGCAGTGGTGTTAGTGAAGAAGGCGCTCAAAAACAAGCGCAGAACGACATAAATATATCTTGATATGATGTTTTTCGCAGACTGTGGCGACGAAGCGCGAAACAAAAATGACAGCCCCGAGAGGCCGCCATTTTGCTAAATGCGATTTCTTGGGAGGAAATCTGTCTGGTCAGTCGGCTTCCGCCGCGGCGAGCGACTTTACGAGATCGACGATCTTGCGGCGGACCTTGGGATCCTCGATCTTGACGAACGCACGGTTGAGCTGAAGACCCTCCGAAGAGGACAGAAAATCGACAACGTAGTTGGAGCTGGATGCTTCCGAGCTGCCGCCACGTCCGGTCGACGGATCGCCCGGCGCGTCTTCAAAGAAGAAAGACACCGGAACGTTAAGTATAGAGGAAATATTCTGCAGACGGCTGGCGCCGACCCTGTTTGTTCCTTTTTCATACTTCTGGATCTGCTGGAACGTGATGCCAAGCGCTTCTCCGAGCTTTT
Source organism: Hoeflea sp. CAU 1731 (assembly GCF_039888615.1). NCBI lineage: Bacteria > Pseudomonadati > Pseudomonadota > Alphaproteobacteria > Hyphomicrobiales > Rhizobiaceae > Hoeflea > Hoeflea sp. CAU 1731. Next base: position 65,070 of record NZ_JBDQQS010000014.1, read on the forward strand.
CCTGGCTCATTCCGAGCATCGTCCGTCTGAGACGGATGCGACTGCCGACGTGGATGTCGATAGGATTGGGCTTTTTCTTGTTTACGATCATATTCATTTCAAGTTTTCCCGCGGGTACTAAACAAATCCCGCCGTTTGATTGACGATTTAGATGCCGTCTGCCAGATTCCCTCGCCCCTAAAACGAACCTTAAACAACACAAACATCAAGCGTAGGTGTAGTACTGCCGAATATGCAATTTTGGAACTTTGTCGTCAATTGCTGCGCGAGAGAAAACCAAAACGACAACTGAACGCCCACGCCAAAAATACTGCAAGTATCACCAAAAATAGCAAAGACCTACCTATACTACCCACAATTAAATGGCGTTTGTACGGAATATTTAAATCTACAGATGCAATCACGTTTTGTAAAAGCCCATCTAATACTTGGCCACGTGCATTAATTCCTGCAGAAATTCCGTTGTTTGCTGCACGAATCATTGGCAGGCCGGTTTCGACCGCTCGCACTTGCGCCTGTCGGAAATGCTGCCAGGGGCCGGGCGTTACACCATACCAGGCGTCGTTTGTGACGTTGACGATAAAGTCTGCCGCCGGGCCTGCTGCGTCAACGCCGTCCGGAAAGATCACCTCGTAACAAATCAGCGGAAGAAAGTGGCGACCATCGGGCAACGGCACTGTGGCGCGACTGCTTGCCGCGCTGAAGGCGCCCGGCATGGTGGCGATGGCCTGAAGGCCCATACTTTCCATCAAATCCTGAAACGGCAGGTACTCGCCAAAGGGAACAAGGTGGACTTTGTCGGCCGCGGCCACGATTTCGCCTGCATCGTCGATGACGAGAATGGAATTGTAGTAGCGCGTCGCGCCGCCGCTGTTTTCTTCCCTGACCGCGCCCGTCAGAAGCACCTGCCCCTCCTGGAGCATGTCGGCGATGCGGCCGAGCGCATCGGGATTTTCGGTCAGGAGGAAAGGCACTGCCGTTTCCGGCCAGACAATCATCCCCGGACGCGCCTGGCTTTCCGCATCTGCGCTGCTCAGGCGCAGAAGTTTACTGAATATCTCCTCGCGCACTTCGACATCCCATTTGCTGGATTGCGGGACGGAAGGCTGAACTATGCGCACGACCGCGCCGGTGTGCGCGTCATCGACCGGTTGCGCGAGCGACCAGAAGCCGAAACCGACATGGGCGGCGACAAGCAGCGCTGCAACGAGCAAAGCGGCGCGCAGGCCGTCGCGCGTGACAAGCAACGCAGGAACGCTCGCGACAAAAACCGTGAGCGCCGACACGCCGTAGATCCCGACAATCATGCTGGACTGCATCAACAGCGGCGTGGGCATCGCGCCATAGCCGATCGCGTTCCAGGGAAACCCGGTGAATACGAAGCCGCGCAGCCATTCGGCCAGACCGAAAGCAAACGCCAGGGCGGCGAGACGCCCCGCGCCGTCGCACCACATGGCGCGGGCGAGCGCGGCCGCCAGCCCGTAGAACACGGCGAGCATGGCGGGAAGTCCGAAAACAGCCAGGGGCAACACCCAGACGAAGGCGTATCCTTCTGCAAACAACGCGTTGGCGAGCCACCACAGACCGGCGACGAAATATCCGAAACCGAACCACCATCCGGTCCAGAACGCCGGAGCCAGACGACGCAGGAAGCCTGCGTCGGGATTGCCCGTTGCGCCATCCAGCAGCCAGACGAGAACGGGGAACGAGATGAACAGGACTGCGAAGAAATCGAAGGGGGCCAGCGCCAACACCGCCAGCGCGCCGGCGCCGAATGCAAGCGCCCACCGGCTTGCGCCCCAACTCAGCGTAACCTTTCCGGCAAGTCGCTCCATCGCTTCCCCGTTACAGGCGGACCAACTGGCCGCGCCGGCGTGACGCACCAAATCGACCGACCCGCATTGCTGCGCGCCGAACGCGCGAATCAACTGATTCGGACTGCGATGATGATGTAGAACAATTCCCGCCGGCGCAAAACTGCGGCGAAGAAGGCTACCGGCTCAATTCGCTTTCCTGCGCCTCGGCCGGATGCTCGACCTGTTGCGGCCGGGCAGGATCGTTGGAGTTGTCTGCCTCTACCTTGACGGGAACCGGTCTGCGGCGGCGCTCCGCCACCCTTTGCCTGACGATGCGCACGCGGCGAATGCGGCGCGGATCGGCTTCAAGCACGTGGAACTCGAACTGCGGCAGCGCCTTGACGACTTCGCCGCGCGCCGGAATGCGCCCGAGGATGGAGAAGATCAACCCGCCCAGCGTGTCGACTTCCTCTCCCTTGTCGCCAATGTCGAAATCGCCGCCGATCACGTCCGCAATATCGTCGAGTTCCGCCTTGGCGTCGGCGATAAACACATCTTCGGACTGCCGCGAAATCATTTCGGCCTCGTCGTCATGCTCGTCCTCGATGTCGCCGACGACGGTTTCCACAATGTCTTCCAGCGAAACGAGACCGTCGGTCCCGCCATATTCGTCGATAACCAGCGCCATCTGCGTCCGCGTGGCCTGCATCTTCTGCATCAGGTCCGAGGCAAGCATGGACGGGGGCACGAACAGGACGTCGCGGACAAGGCCGGCCTCGTGAACCGTCTTGTTGAGATCGACCCGGGCGAGATCGAATTTTTCGACCTTGCGCGGCCGCTCGCGGGTGCTTGTCGCGCCGCCATTGTCCGCCTTCGCTGCGGTTGTGTTCTTGGCGGTGGAACGTCGCCGCCCGCGCGCCTGTTTGGTGATATGGGCGAGAAAATCGCGAATGTGGACCATGCCGCGGGGATCGTCTAGCGAATCACCGTAGACCGGCATGCGCGAGTGACCCGACTCCTCAAAGATTTCAAGCAGTTCGCCAAGCTTCACCGATTGATCGACCGAACGGATATCGGCGCGCGGCACCATCACGTCCTCGACGCGCAGCACGCGAAGCTTCAGAATATTGTCGAGCATCGCGCGCTCTTCCGGACGGAAGGTCGCGCCGCCGCCCCTTGCGCCAAGGGCTTCGTTCAGTTCCTCATCGGGGTGCTGCGACACGCCGCCTGTAATCAGCCGGACAAGACGGCTCCAGAGGGAGGGCTGCAACTGAGGTTTCAGGTTTAGCGGTACGAGCGCCCGACTACTCCCCGGCTCGTCGCCGGATCCATCGCCCGTTTCGGCGGCTACGGAAGGAGCGGCCGTCGTTTTATTCTGGTTCATCTATCCTCAAACCGGATCGGTGTCCTCATAGGGGTCAGATAGGTTGAGTTTCGCCAAAATGCGAGTCTCGAGATTTTCCATCACACGCGCTTGCCCGTCATGTATGTGATCATACCCTAGCAGATGAAGCAGTCCATGCACCAGCAAATGCGTCAGATGGTTATCAAAAGGGATCTCCAGGCTTTCCGCCTCGCGCGCGATCGTCTCGTACGCCAGAACGATATCGCCCAGGAACACGCCCGGAATATGGCCGGGTTCGAGCGGCGCGGACGGAAACGACAGAACGTTGGTCGGCGTATCCTTCGAGCGCCAGCGGCCATTGATGAGCCGCATCTCCTCGTCCTCGGTAAAAAGCATCGACACCTCCGTCCCGTATTCTGGAAACGGCTGGCCATGCTCAGCCAGATAGTCCGCGGCGCTGCCAAGCACGCGCTCGCACATCGCCGACAGGACGCCTTCCGGCTCCCATTGCCCGCCTTCGACCGAAAGTTCAATCAGGAGTTTCCTCGATTGCGCGGGCGAGTTCATTCGGTGTCCGGCTTGCCGCTTTCATCGACCATGCGCTGCTCCGAATCGTAAGCAGCCACGATGCGCGCGACCAGCGGATGGCGGACAACGTCGGTTTCGGTGAAGCGCACGGTGACGACGCCTTCGACGCCGCGAAGGATGTGCAGCGCCTCGACAAGACCGGAGCGCTGACCGCGCGGCAGGTCGATCTGGCTCGGATCTCCGGTGACGATCATCCGGGCGTTTTCGCCGAGCCGGGTCAGGAACATCTTCATCTGCATCGAAGTAGTGTTCTGCGCCTCGTCGAGTATCACCGCGGCATTGGCGAGCGTGCGCCCGCGCATGAAGGCAAGCGGCGCAATCTCGATAACGCCGGCGGTGATCGCCCGTTCGACCTTGTCGCCGGGCATCATGTCGTAAAGCGCGTCGTAGAGCGGCCGCAGATAGGGATCGACCTTCTCCTTCATGTCGCCGGGCAGATAGCCGAGCCGTTCGCCGGCCTCGACCGCCGGGCGCGACAGGATGATCTTCTCGATCGCGCCGCGCTCCAGAAGCTGCGCCGCGTGGGCGACGGCGAGATAGGTCTTGCCAGTGCCCGCAGGCCCGACGCCAAAGACCAGTTCCGCGCGATCCATGGCGCGGATATAGGCGTCCTGGGTCGGCGTGCGGGCGGCGATCGTCTTCTTGCGGGTGGCTATCTGGGCAAAGGACATGCGGCCCTTGCGCTCCATGGTCGGCAAGGTCAGCTGGTCGTCGGCGGCGACCGACATGCGGATCGCGCCCTCGACGTCGGAGGAATGAACCTCGGCGCCTTCCTGCAGCCTTTCATAGAGATAGTCGAGTGCGCGGCGCGCCTGGTTCGTCGCATCCTCGGCGCCGTGCAGTGACACCTGGTTGCCGCGAGCCCGCGCATCGACGCCCAGCTTCTGCTCGATCAGCGCAAGGTTCTGGTCGAACTGGCCGAAAAGTTCCGTGGCGAGACGATTGTTCTCGAAAGTCAGGACTATGTGGGTGGCGTCTGAAGCGCCGGCGGGATTTCTGTTCGGTCTGCTGCTCGTTTGGCTCGTGCTCAACAGCGGGCTCCTGGCCTCAAATCCGGTCGGCAAACAGCGAGTTTGCCCCGGTCCGGGTGATTCTCACCCTGATAATGTCACCTATTTGCGACGACATTGCATCAACAATTACCGGCTGCAGCCATGGAGACCGGCCGACGAGTTGTCCGGGCAGCCTGCCGGGCTTTTCGAGCAGCAGGTCGATATCGCGGCCGACGCAGGATTCGGCGAATTCCGACTGATGCCGCGACAGGAGCGCCTGAAGTCGTTGCAAGCGTTCCGATTTGACTTCTTCCGCAACATGGTCGGTGCGTTCAGCGCCGGGCGTGCCCGGTCGGGGCGAATATTTGAAAGAGAAGGCCTGCGCGTAACGAACCTTCTCGACAAGCGCTAGCGTGTCTTCGAAATCGGCTTCGGTTTCACCGGGAAACCCGACGATGAAATCCCCCGAAAGGGCAAGATCGGGCTGCGCGGCGCGGATGCGGTCGATCAGAGCGAGATAGTCGTCGGCGGTGTGACGGCGGTTCATCGCCTTCAGGATCCGGTCGGAACCGGCCTGCACCGGAAGATGCAGATAGGGCATCAGCTTGTCGAGATCGCGATGCGCCTCTATGAGCGCGTCATCCATGTCGCGCGGGTGGCTGGTCGTGTAGCGCAGACGCGCCAGACCTTCGACGCCCGCAAGGTGGCGAAGCAGTTCTCCGAGACCCCATTCGCGGCCGTCTTCGCCTTCGCCGTGCCAGGCGTTGACGTTCTGGCCAAGCAGCGTGATTTCCCTGACCCCGCCGGCCACGAGCTTGCGCGCCTCGGAAACGATCTGCGAGACCGGCCGCGACACTTCCGAGCCGCGCGTATAGGGAACGACGCAGAAGGTGCAGAACTTGTCGCACCCCTCCTGAACGGTGAGGAAGGCCGTGACGCCGCGCGCGGCGATCGCCTTTTTCTCGGGCTCCGGCAGGTTTTCGAACTTGTCCTCGATCGTGTAATCGGTCTCGACGACCTTCTCGCCGTCGCGCACTCTGGCGATCGCATCTGGCAGACGATGATAGGTCTGCGGCCCGATAACCAGATCGACGATCGGGGCGCGGCGCAGGATCTCTTCGCCTTCGGCCTGAGCGACGCAACCGGCGACGCCGATCAACATTTCCCGACCCTGGCCCGCGCGTTCCTCCTTGAGGCGGCGAATGCGACCCAGTTCGGAATAGACCTTCTCGGCCGCCTTTTCGCGAATATGACAGGTATTCAGCAGCAACAGGTCGGCGTCTTCCGGACTGTCCGTGCGCTCATATCCCTCGCGCCCAAGCGCATCGGCCATGCGCTGGGAGTCATAGGCGTTCATCTGGCAGCCATAGGTCTTGACGAAAACCTTGCGGGTATTGTTTTCCGCGGTTTTCGTTGACGTCTCTTCTGTAAGGGCTTCCACCTGCATGCTCGCTTCTACCGACTTCGCGAATCTGATGTCCTGATCCGCGCCCTTTCTAGCATCTTCGGGGATTTCGGGCACGCAATTGCGGCTCTGGGGCGAAGAGTCAAGGAAAATCCGGCGTTTCAACGCCTCGCCCATGCCAAATCACGCCAATTCCCTGCCCGCTTCGTAACCGTAGAGCTGCTTCTGCAGCATTCTGCGCACCTGCTGTTCGGCGCTGCGACTGACGAGCTTGCGATTGGTTGAACTGTCGAAGATCACGGTTTCGCCGAAACAGACGTGAACATCGACGCTGCCTTCCTTCAGAATGGCGAACAGATGCGGCGGCAGTTCGACGTCGCCAGGCCAGGCGGCCATCGGCCTGCCGTAGCGGCCGAGCGGCAGTCCGTTGGCGTGAGTATAGGCAAGAGCGACAGGCTGGATTGCGACGCGGCCTTCCGGCGAGGCGTCGAGCGCCGACGCGGCTGCGCCGAAAAGCGAACTCTTGAACGGCAACACCCGATTACCGTCCGACGTCGTGCCTTCCGCGAAGAGCACGACGATTTCACCGTCGGCAAGGCGACGACCGACCTCGGAAACCTGATTGCCCGTATCGCGGCGGCGCTCCCGTTCGACGAAGACGGTCCTTTGCCAGATAGCCAGCCAGCCGAAGACCGGCCAGCGCTTGACCTCGGACTTGGCGATGAAGACGACATCGGCCACGGCGGCAAGCACGATGATATCCATCCACGAACTGTGATTGGCGACAATCAGCACCGGGCGCCGCTTTTCAAGCTGTCCATGACGGATGATCCTGAGGCCGAGAACCCGGCGCGCGATCCTGTGCCAGTAGCGCGGCAAATACCAGGACAGTTTCCAGCCGAAACGGTTGCCAATCAGTTGAACCGGCAACAACACGATCGTCGCCAGAACGACCAGCGCAAGACCCGTAACGATGCGGATCCATGTTATCATCGGCGGCGTTTCGCGATCATGCGAGAAAACCATGTGTGCGGAATATCAAAGGCATTATCGGCCTTTATCCAAGATCGAGGCGCATGACAAGCGCCGCGCTTTTTGCAGCGTTCCTGTCACCATAATAGCGGTCGCGCCGCGCCACTTCGCAAAATCCCAGCTTGCGATAGAGCGCGATCGCCGCGGCGTTGGTTTCGTCGACTTCGAGAAACAGGACGTCCGCTCCCTCGGCGCGCAGATGTCGGATCACGGCCCCCATCAGCCGCCAACCCATACCGTGGCGTCGCCCATCCGGCGCAACCGCGATCGTCAGGATCTCCGCTTCGCCGGCGACGCTTTGCGCCAGCACGAAGCCCATGGCGGCCCCCGCTTCCTTGCCGCCTTCCGGGTGCGCAATGAAGCCGAAGACCGTCGACTTGTTCATGAGCGTATTGATTTCCCCGTCGCTCCAGGGGCGCGTGAAACCCGTGGCGTGGAGCCGCGCCGCTTCCTGGCAGTCCTGAGATGTCATGGCGGCGATATCGAATTCGACCTGCCGCCGGAACGAAAACCTATGTCTCATGCCTTGTCATACGCCTTGCAACTGCAAATCCCTGCTGCGGCTTGGCATCGGGAGATCTCAAATAGAGCGGACCTGGCGGAGCCGCTTCTGGCGCGCGCTGTACGCCAAGCCTGGCGATAGTTTCAATGTCCGGCGCCGCGACCGTCTTTGCAATGGTCAGGCCGGACATGTCGAATCCCGGCTGTCCGGCTATGATTTCGGCGCCCGAGCCGACAAGGACCGCGCTATTGTCGACCGCGAGAGCCATCGCCTCCTCGGGAGGCATGGCGCGAGCCTCCGACGGTTTACCTCCCGATGGAAACATCTGGGCGTAAACTTCACCGCGTCTTGCATCGAGCACGGCGAGAACAGCGCGTTCGTCCTCCACTTCGGCGGCGAGCGCCTCGAGGGTGGTGACGCCGACGAGAGGCAAGTCGAGCGACAAAGCCACTCCGCGCATGGTCGCAACGCCCACGCGGATCCCGGTAAAGGAACCGGGTCCGACGCAAACACACAAACGGTCGACGGATTCATAATCCAGGCTTGCTTGATCAAGCGCCTTTTCGATGACGACGATCAGCCTTTCGGCGTGACCCCGGCCAATGTCTTCGACCGCGCGCCCGGCCACGCGTCGCGTTTGCGAATCGTAAAGGCAGGCGGCACAGAGATGCGCGGCGGTGTCGACGGCGAGCAGTTTCATCGGATGTCCGGTTTCCGACAGTTGAAAACGCGCAGCTTATAGAACCGCGGCCGCGAAGAGAAAAGGCCTGGTTGATGGCGAGATCCAGAAGACCGGCAAGTGTCCCTCCGTCAAACCGGAATTCAACCCGAGGTCAGGCTGGATCTCAGACCGCTTCGACTTCCTGCACTTCGGGAACGAAATGGCGCAGCAGGTTCTGAATGCCGTGCTTGAGAGTAGCCGTCGAAGAAGGACATCCGGCGCAGGCGCCCTTCATGTTGAGAAAGACTCTGCCGTCGCGATACCCCTTGAAGGTGATGTCGCCGCCGTCCTGGGCAACGGCCGGCCGAACACGGGTTTCGAGCAATTCCTTGATGGTCGCGACGATCGGCTCGTCTTCCGCATCGAAGAATTCTCCATCGGCGCCGGCTTCGTCGGTGGAAGCGTTGCTGGCCAACAGCGGATCGCCGGACATGTAGTGTTCCATGATCGTGCCGAGTATAGCCGGCTTGAGGTGCTGCCATTCGGCGTCGTCCTTGGTAACGGTTATGAAGTCATAGCCGTAGAAAACGCCGGTGACGCCCGGAATCGAGAACAGTTTTGCGGCAAGCGGCGATGCTTCCGCAGCCGCGTCGGCATCCCGGAAATCGGCTGTACCGTCCTCCAGGACGACCTTGCCCGGCAGAAACTTGAGCGTCGCCGGATTGGGGGTTGCTTCTGTCTGAATGAACATGCTTCGTCTCCGGGCGGAATTTCCGCTTTTTTGGAATTATTCCAGATTATAGGCTTCGGACAATGCGTCTTCAAGACGTCGAGGCCTCTCTTGGCGTCTATATAGAGTTCAGCACTCAGGATTGAAACAGCCGTCGGAATTTCGAAGTATCAGCAGAGCGCCTCGATATCCTCGTCTCCCAGGCTCGCCGGAATGACAGTGACGGGAATCGGAAACGCCGCGCCGCGGCCGGCTATTGTCGAGACCAGCGGTCCGGGGCCTTCCTTGGCTAACCCCGCAGCAAGAACCAGAATGGCGATATCCTGGTCCTCCTCGATAAGGGAGTGGATCTCTTCGGCTGTATCGCCTTCGCGAATTTGGGTTTCCGGCTCGATGCCGACGCGCTCGCGAACCATGGCTGCGAATTTGGCGACCGCGGTTTCGGCTTCCTCGTGGGCTTCTGCCTTCATGATCTCCTCGACGCCGAGCCAGTGCTGGAAATCTCCCGGCTCGATCACATAGATCAGGACAAGCGTGCCGTTGGTCCGTTTCGCCCTGTTGGCCGCATAATAGACGGCGCGCTCGCATTCAGGCGTCTCGTCGATAACGGCAAGAAACTTGCGTTTGTGGCCTTCGACCCTGGAAAGTCTTTTCGAAACCATGAACGGACTCTGCCATTTCCCCGGACGTCGACAACCGCGACAAGTGAATCATAGCGGTTCGCCGATGATTTGGGAAGCTCAGTCGATGAGGCCGATGATCGACTTGACATCGCGCATGGTCTGTTCGGCGATGGCCGACGCCCGCTCACCACCGTCCTTCAACACGGCGTCGATATGACCCGGCTCATCAAGCAGACGCCGCATTTCCATGCTGATGGGCGACAGCACCTCGATCGCAAGATCCGCGAGCGCCGGTTTGAAGGCCGAGAACTGCTGGCCGCCGAATTCATCGATGATGTCCTGTTTGCTTCGATCGGAAAGGGCCGCGTAGATGCTGACGAGATTGTCGGCTTCCGGTCGTTCGGCAAGCCCGGCCACATCGCCCGGAAGCGGTTCCGGATCGGTCTTCGCCTTGCGAATCTTCTTCGAAATGGTGTCCGCGTCGTCCGTCAGATTGATCCGCGACAGGTCCGAGACGTTCGATTTGGACATCTTTTTCGTTCCGTCCCGCAGACTCATGACCCGCGGCGCCGGCCCCTCGATCAATGGCTCCGTCAGCGGGAAATAACCCTTTATCTTTTCCTCGCCCACGGTCATTGCGACGTCCAGCCCGCATTGCTGTATGCGATCCGAAAAATCGATGTTGAACTTCTGGGCGATGTCGCGCGTGAGTTCGAGGTGCTGCTTCTGGTCGTCGCCGACCGGAACATGGGTCGCGCGATAGACGAGAATATCGGCGGCCATCAGGCTGGGATAGGCAAGCAGACCCAGAGACGCGTTCTCACGATCCTTGCCGGCCTTGTCCTTGAACTGCGTCATGCGGTTCATCCAGCCGATCCGAGCAACGCAGTTGAATACCCAGGCGAGTTCGGCGTGCTGCGGCACCCGGCTCTGGTTGAAGACGATATGCGCCTTCGGATCGATGCCGGAAGCAAGAAAGGCGGCGGTGATCGACCGGGTCTGGTGCTTGAGGTCCTCGTGCACCAGCTGAGCGGTGATCGCATGAAGGTCCACCACGCAGTAGATGCAGTCGTGGCTGTCCTGCAGCGCGACGAATTTGCGGATTGCGCCGAGATAGTTGCCGAGATGCAGATTGCCGGTCGGCTGAACCCCGGAAAATACGAGCGGTTTGAATTCAGACATGGATCGTTACGCGATAACTGTTTCGGTTGGACAAGTCGCGGCGGGTTATGCACGCGGCGCCGGCCAGGATCAAGGAAAATCAGGTAGAGGCGGGTTCGATCAGATCCCAACTGTTGCCGAAGGGATCGCGGAAGACCGCAACTGTCCCGTAGACTTCATGGCGCGGCTCCTCGAGGAATTCGACGCCCCGATCCAGCATTTGCCGGCGATCGCGAGCGAAATTGTCGGTATGCAGAAAGAAACCGACGCGGCCTCCCGTCTGCCGTCCGATCGCCGCTCGTTGTGCTTCATCGGTAGCCTCGGCGACAAGCAGCGACGCCCCGTTTCCGCCGGAGGGACGGACGAGTACCCAGCGTTTGCCTCCGCCGAGCGGCGTATCTTCCACAAGATCGAAACCGAGCGCTTCGGTGAAGAATGCGATGCCTTCATCATAGTTTGGCACGAGAAATGTCACATGGGCGATGGCGCGCATAGGACTGCCTATTCCGGTTTGGCCGGTTCGTCTGAATCGACGCCGGACGTTTTTCGGCTCCGTCGCATCAGCGTCCTGAGCTGCGATAGTTCAAAAACGCCCGTCAGGATCGCAAAAGACAGGTAGAACCCGCCTGCAACGGCGATGACCAGAGCCATCAGGCCGATCCTGACGAGAATATTGCCGTCAAGCAGCACCGGCCCGATCCATCCGGACAGGAGAAAAAGCAGGCCGCCCATCATCGCGGATCCGACGATGATCAGAAGAATGCGCCGGCCTGTCAGCGCGGAGGGCCTGAACGTATTGTAGCTAAACAGCGCGCCGGCGAGCAGCAGTGCATTGACCCAACCGGCAAGCGACGTCGCGATGGCGATGCCGAGCACGCCGATCTGTGGAAACAGGATCAGACTGCCAGCGATATTGACCGCGGCGTTGACGCCCGCAAAGACCATCGGCGTGCGCATGTTCTCCCGGGCGTAGTAGGCCGGTGTGAATATCTTGTTGAGAACGAAGGCGGGAAGCCCCGCGGCGAAGCCCGCAAGCACCGAGGCCGTGAGCAGCGTCGTCTCGCGACCGAACGCGCCCCGCTCAAACAGCAGGGCGACGAGTTCCGCAGGAATGACGATCAACGCCACAGCCGCCGGCACCGTGAGCGCGAGACCGAATTCAAGGCTGCGGTTTTGCAGGTATATTGCTTCCTTGATGTCCTGCGCCTTGAGCGCGCGGGACAATTCCGGAAGCAGCACCACGCCCACGGCGATGCCAATGACGCCGAGCGGAAGCTGTTCGATCCGGTCCGCGTAGTTGAGCACCGATATGGCGCCGTCCTGACCCGAGGCGATAACCTGCCCGACCAGCAGATTGAGTTGCGTGATGCCGCCGGTGATGGCCGCAGGCAGCGCCAGCCAGAGCAGCCGCCGGACGGGCTTCGACAGGCGCGGCCGGGCAATCTGGAGACCGAAGCCTGTGCGCCTGACCGCAGCGTACAGCAATGCAAATTGCAGGAGGCCCGAAATGGTGACGCCGGCGGCGAGCGCGATACCAACGGCATCAGGCGCGAAATCACTGTAGAGGGCGACGAGCAGCACCAGCACAAGAACTATATTGAGCAGGGTGGGCGCGAGCGCCGCAAGAAAGTATCGCCTGTAGGAATTGAGAATGCCGGACAGCATGGCGACCAGCGACATGGCTGCGAGATAGGGGAACATGACGCGTGTCAGCAGCACCGTCAGATCAAACTTGTCCGGCGTGTCGGCGAATTTCGGCGCGATGACCGTGCCGACGAGGAACGGCATGAAGATCATCGCCAGCGCCGAGAGCGCAATCAGGATGACCAGCAGGACCGAAAGCACCTGCCGCGCGAACAGCTCGGCCGCGGCCTGCCCGCCGCCCTCCAGCTCCTTTGCGAAGAGCGGAATAAAGGCCGAGTTGAAGGCTCCTTCGCCAAGCAGGCGACGAAACAGGTTCGGAAAGCGAAAGGCCGCGTAGAAAGCGTCGGCCACCGGACCGGCCGCCAGCAAGGCCGCAATCAGCGCCTCGCGAACGAAGCCGAGCACGCGGCTCGCCATGGTGGCGGAGCCGACGCTGGCGAACTTGCCGACGAGACTCATGACCGGCTGCTGCGGCGCATCACCGGCGCGGGCGGCGCAATGATGCCGGCCGGCATCTTTTCGCGCATGTCGTCCTCGACGCCGGCGACGGCCGCCCTCAGACGCGCGATAATGTTGGCCTGCTTGTTTTCGTTGACGATCTTATGCCCCACCAGATCGCGCACATAGAAGGTGTCGATCACCCTCTCGCCAAAGGTGGTGATGTGGGCCGAGCCGATATCGAGAGACAGATCCGAAAGCACAGCGGTAACTTCCGACAGTAATCCGACGCGGTCCAGCCCCTCAATCTCGATAACCGTAAAATGATCGGACAGCGTGTTGCTGATCGAGACCTTGGGCGCGACGCGGAACGGCCGGGTCCGGCGCCTTCTGGTCTTTTTGGTTGCGATGACTTCGGGCAGATACTTGCGGCCCGTCAGCACATCCTCGATGACCTTGCCAATGCGCTCGCCACGACGCAATTCATCGCTGTCATCCTCGAATTCCCGGTTGATCATGATGGTGTCGAGGGCGCGTCCGTCGGTGGTCGTGAAGATCTGCGCGTCGGCGATGTTCGCTCCGGCGGCCGCGCAGGCGCCAGCCACGATGGACAACAGCCGCGGATGGTCGGGCGCATAGATCGTGATCTCTGTGATGGCGTGGAAACAAAAGGTGCGCACCATGGTCGCCAGCACCTTGCCTTCTTTCCGGGTTTCGCGAATGAACTCGGCGTGCCGGACCTGATCCTCAGTCGAAACCGACAGGAGGTAGGGTTGATAATGCAGTTTGATGTAGTCGTCGAGTTCTTTCTTCGTCCAGCCGTCGAGTTTTTTTGCAAGCGCCGCGCGCGCATCTGCGGCGCGCTGACGGGCCGAGGCGGCAGTGAAGCCGCCGGAAAGCGTCAGTTCCGTTTCGCCATAAAGCGTGCGCAGGAGTTGGCCCTTCCAGCCGTTCCATACGCCCGGCCCGACGGCCCGGATATCGCAAACCGTGAGGCACAGAAGCATTCGCAGGCGCTCGAGCGACTGCACCGTATCCGCGAAATCGACGATCGTGCGACGATCGTGCAGATCGCGGGTCTGGGCGACAAGCGACATGACCAGGTGCTGTTCGATCAGCCAGGCCAGGAGATCGGTCTGTTCGCTGGTGAAGCCGAATCGGGGCCCGAGCTTGCGCGCAATTCTGGCGCCTTCGATGGAATGGTCTTCCAGACGGCCCTTGGCCACATCGTGCAGCAGGACGGCCGCATAGAGGACTTCACGGTCCTTGATGTCCGGCATGATGCGGGCCGCCAGGGGATGCGACCCTTCCTCCTCGCCGCGGTCCAGCCGCGCCAGAATGCCCACCGCGCGAATGAGATGCTCGTCGACGGTGTAGTGGTGGTACATGTTGAACTGCATCATCGACACTATCTTGCCGAACTCGCGGATGAAGCGGCCGAGCACGCCGGCCTCGTTCATCCGCCGCAGGATCAGTTCCGGATCGCGCCGAGAGGTCAGAATGGAGAGGAACAGCCGGTTGGCCTCATCGTTTTCCCGCAGCTCGGTCTTGATAAGCCCGTGCGAGCGAGTCACCAGTTTGAGAGCTTCCGGATGGAACTTGAGCTCGTGTATATCAGCCAGGTGAAACAGCCGGATCAGGTTGACCGGATCGCGCCGGAACACCTCGTCGTCCACGACATTGATCCGGCCATGATCCTCGATGAAGTCGGTCGTGCCGGGAATCTTCTTGGGCCGCTGCGAGAAGCGCCGTAGCACGCGGGTCAGGGACGGGCTTTCCTTGGCTTGTTCGGCTTCCAGGGTGGAGCAGAAAATGCGTGTCAGATCGCCGACGTCCTTGGCGACAAGGAAATAGTGCTTCATGAACCGCTCGACGGCCGAAAGGCCGGGGTGGTCCTGATAGCCGAGGCTCGCCGCGATTTCGCGCTGAATGTCGAATGTCAGCCGTTCCTCGGCCTTGCCGGTGAGAAAATGCATGTGGCAGCGCACCGCCCAGAGAAAATCACCCGACTTGTCGAACAGGTTCGCCTCGCGGCGCGACAGCACGCCGAGCTTGACGAGGTCGCGCGACGCAGCGGCGTCATAGTGATACTTGGCCAACCAGAACAGGGTCTGAAGGTCGCGCAGGCCGCCCTTGCCCTCCTTGATGTTCGGCTCCACCAGATAGCGGCTGTCGCCGACCTTGCGGTGGCGTGCACTGCGTTCGTCCAGCTTGGCGGCGATGAATTCGCGCGTCGTGTTCTTCATCACGCTGTTTTGGAAGCGCTGCGCCATCTCGCCGTGCAGCTCCGGCGATCCGCAGATCAGCCGATGATCCAGAATCGCTGTGCGGATCGTCATATCGGAGCGGGACAGACGGACGCACTCATCGATGTTTCGGGTGGCGTGGCCGACCTTGAATCCGAGATCCCACAACATGTAGAGGATGAATTCGACGACGCTTTCCGTCCACGGCGTTTCCTTGTAGGGCAGCAGGAACAGGAGATCGATGTCGGAACCGGGCGCGAGCGTAGCGCGACCGTAACCGCCGACGGCGACGACAGAGAGATGTTCTGCTGTCGATGGATTGTCGACGCGAAATGCGTGCTTGACCGCGTAGTCGAATATGCCTGCGATGACGATGTCCTGGAACGCCGAAAGCCGCTGTGCGCACAGGATCCCGCCGCCGTCCTCGTCGAGCATGGCGCGGATTGTCTCGCGGCCTTCCCTGATCGTTTCCTTCACAAAGAGGAACAGTGCATTACGGGCCGCCGGTGAGGCCGGATCGGGATGATCCTGCGCAATGGTCGTCAAGGTGCGCACAAATCTTTCCGTCTCGATAATACGGTCTAGCTGGAGGTCTTTCGATGCCATGGGCGACCGGTTTCACTTTCCTACTGCTGCGGGGGAATTGCTGTATACCGTTTTGCGACCGAGGGCCACCGGCAATCCGGTTCAGCGCCTTGCGCTCGCCGTATTGGCATATTTTCGATGGATATGCGGCAAGTATGTGTTTCCTATCGTGATTTGACGTTGTAAATCAGCCTGAATCGACAGTCCGAAGGCTCGTCCGGTTCAGCCGGCGCTTCTCTGCACCAGGAAAAGACGTTCATGATTACAGTACTCGGTTCGATCAACATGGACCTCATTGCCAAGGTCGAGCGGTTTCCGAAACCGGGGGAAACCGTCGGCGGCCAGGCTTTCTCGACCTCGGCCGGCGGCAAGGGAGCAAACCAGGCGCTGGCGGCGCGGCGCGCCGGAGCCGGCGTCGTGCTTTACGGCGCGGTCGGCAAGGATCACTTCGCCGAGCAGTCTCTGGAACTGCTGAAGGCCGAGAACGTCAATCTCGACGCCATCCGCACAGTCGACGACGTAACAGGCATAGCCATGATCCTCGTCGACGCAAGCGGCGAAAACCAGATCACCGTCGCGCCAGGAGCCAATGGCCGGCTCGACCGTATCGATTCGGCCTATGCGGTGCAGCAGATGAACCCCGGAGATCACCTGCTTTTGCAGATGGAAATCCCCGCCGATGCGCTGAGGACCGCGCTTGCCAACGCCCGCAAGGCGGGCGTCACCACGCTGCTCAATCTTGCGCCCTTCACCGCCGACGCCGCGGAACTGGCCAAACTCGCCGATATCGTCATCACCAATGAGACCGAGTTCGCCGAATTGTGCGGCAAACCCGAGCTCGAGAGCGAAGACCGCGACGCGGAACTTGCGAGGATGCACGAGGAGACGGGCCAGACGATCGTTATCACGCTTGGCGCGGACGGGGCTGTCGCCGCTCGGCACGGCCAGATCAGCCGGGTCGCGGCGATGGATGTTGAAACCATCGACACGGTGGGCGCCGGCGACACGTTCTGCGGCTATCTGGCGGCGGCGCTCGACAATGGCATGGAGATCGGCTCGGCCTTGCAGCGCGCGACCATCGCCGGGAGCCTCGCCTGCATGCACGAAGGCGCGCAGCCGGCGATACCCGCCGCCAGCGATGTCGACGCCGCGCTCGAGATTTTCGTTCTCTGACAGTTTCGCCTAAAGCCGCGCGAGATGCTCGGTCAGGAGGGCGTAGAAGCCGTCCGCGTCGATATCGCGGATGACCAGCGCATTGTGGCGACGGTCGGTGACCTGCCACCAGTCGACCACCGTCATGCCCTCCGTCAGCGGCGACGTGGTCTCGATCTCGACATTGCACTGGCGCCCGGAAAACAGCTCCGGCTTCAACAACCAGGCGATCACCGTCGGATCATGCAGCGGACCGCCGTCCGTGCCGTACTTGGCCTCGTCATAACGCTCGAAGAATTCCAGCAATTCGACGACCGCCTTCGCCACCGGCGTGCCGAGTCTGTTAATCGTCTGCAGGCGCGAACGGGTCGTGAGGCACTGATGGGTGACGTCGAGCGGCATCATGGTGATCGGCGCGCGCGAGGCGAAGACGGCGGCCGCGGCCATCGGATCGACATAGATGTTGAACTCGGCGGCTGGCGTGATGTTGCCGCCCTCGAAGAAACCGCCGCCCATCATGACGATCTGGCCGATCCTGTCGGCGATCTCCGGCGCGCGCTGCAGCGCCATGGCGATATTCGTGAGCGGGCCAAGCGTGCAGAGCGTTACCTCGCCCGGCGGATGCGCAAGCAGCGTCTCGATGAGGAAATCGACGGCGTGGCCCGGCTGCAGAGGCATCGTCGGCTCCGGGAGATCCGGCCCGTCCAGGCCCGTCTTGCCATGGACATTTTCTGCCGTGACCAGCGGCCGGTCGATCGGCTCGCTGGCGCCGGCGAAAACCCGTATGTCTGTCCGTCCGGCAAGTTCGCAGACCTTGCGGGCGTTGACGCTGGTGAGCGCCAAGGGCACGTTGCCGGCCACCGCCGTGACGCCCAGCACCTCCAGCCTGTCGCTGGCGAAAGCCAGCAGCATAGCCAGCGCATCGTCCTGTCCGGGATCGGTGTCGATGATGATTTTCTGAACGGTTTCCTGCATGCAGCTCCCCAGAATGTCGCGCGACTATGGGCCTGAGGGGACGCGAAAGGCAAGCGCAGCCTGGAGGAAATTCAGCTGGTCCTGCGCGCTTGCGCCACGCACCTTGATTGGATTTGGCGCACTGTCACTATATTGTGGCTTGCGGCGTATTCGCCAGATGATGCGGGGAGGCCAATGACCGAAGATGAAATGATCGCCACTTTCGAGCGGCAGCACGCGCTCTCGCGCGCCGAAGCAGCGCCCGACGCAGAGGCGCGTCGCCGGGCGCTGACGACCCTTGAAAAACTGTTGCTCGACAATGGCAAGGCTATTGCGGCGGCGATTTCCGAGGATTTTCGCGGTCGCGCCCGCGCGGAAACTGAATTGCTCGAGGTCGTTCCAACGGCGCGCGGCATCCGCCATGCGCGGCGCAAGGTGGCGCGCTGGATGCGGCCGGAACGCCGCTCCGTCGATCTCGCCCTGCAACCGGCGCGCGCGTGGGTGCGCTATGAGCCGGTCGGCGTGGTCGGGATCATTTCGCCCTGGAACTATCCGGTGTTCCTGGCCTTCGGGCCGCTTTGCAATGCGCTTGCAGCGGGAAGCAGGGCCATGATCAAGCCCTCGGAACTGACGCCCGCCTTTTGCGAACTTCTGAAACGCCTGATCGCCGAGCATTTTGCGCCGGAGCAGGTTGCGGTCGTGACCGGCGGCGTGGAAACAGCGCAAAAATTCTCAAGCCTCGCCTTCGATCACCTCCTCTTCACCGGATCGACGAAGGTCGGGCGTCAGGTGATGCAGGCGGCTGCAAAGAACCTGACGCCGGTCACGCTCGAGCTCGGCGGCAAATCGCCGGCAATCGTTGCGCCGGGCTATCCGATCGACAAGGCGGCGCGCTCGATCGCGTCGGGAAAATTCTCCAATGCCGGGCAGACCTGTATTGCGCCAGACTATGCCCTGGCGCCCGCCGGATCCGTCGAGGATCTGGCGAAGGCGGTGTTGGCGCGGGCAAAAAAATCCTATCCGGACATCGCCGACAACGAGCAATACACGTCCATCGTCTCGGACCGGCATCGCCAAAGGCTGGTCTCGGCGATCGACGAAGCCGCGGCCGCCGGCGCCACCGTGATGAGCCACGAACCGCAGGGCGACAACTCCCCAAAGATAGCGCCTACGGTTGTCATCGGAGCACCCACCGACAGCGTGCTGATGAGCGAAGAGATCTTCGGTCCGGTATTGCCGATCATTCCCTATGAGACGCTGGAAGAGGCGATCGCCTTTGTGACGGCCCGTGACCGGCCACTGGCGCTCTACCTGTTCTCCGACGACCACGCGGAGCAGGAAAAAGTGCTTTCAGGCGCGATTTCGGGTGGCGTGACGCTCAATGGAACGCTGCTTCATGCAGCGCAGGATTCCCTGCCATTCGGAGGCATAGGCCCAAGCGGCGTCGGCGCCTATCATGGCCTAGAGGGCTTTCGCCGCTTCAGCCATGTGCGCGGCGTCCACAAGGTCGGCTTCATCAATATGTTCGAACGCGTCGGACCGCCATGGGGCTGGCTCAGCTCAGCCATGGGACGTTTTCTCTCGCGCTACTGAACAGGCGCCCTGCAACCACTGCGCTTGCCTGTGCGGAACACGACTGATATGGGCGGGCATGACCGTTCGGCCCGCCGTATCTTCTTCTTCGACCGGAACCCTTCTTGCAACGTTCGGCGTCATCGTCGCGGCGATCGGCTTCGGGACAGTTCCGTTCTTCGCGCGTTCGCTGACCGATGAGGGCATGGCGCCGCACGCGGTCGCCTTCTACCGCTTCGCCTTTACCGCGATAGCGCTTCTGCCGACGCTTATCCTGCCCCGCGCGATGTGGCGGACGATTGCCTGGGGCATCGGCGCTGGCATCGTTATGGGCGTCGGCTGGGTCGGCTATGTCCGGGCGATCGAAGTGGCGCCGGTCTCGACAGCGGGCGTTCTCTACATGACCTATCCGGTCTTCACCCTGGTGATCGCCAGGGTCATGTTCGGCGACGTCCCTACCCGCCGCGCCATTCTGGCCGCGCTGCTTATCATCGCGGCGGCGGCGATCGCCATGTCGCCGTCGGCGATCGCCGCAGAACACGTTCCGGCGCTGATCGTCTCGCTTGCCGCGCCGTTCGGCTTCGGTTTCGGCATCAATGTTCTCGTTCACAAGCTGACGCCGCTGCCGACGCTGCCGCGCATCGCCTGCATCACGCTCGGATCGGTGATCGGCCTGACCCCGCTGATGATCGTCACGCCTGCGTCAGCCATATTGCCTGCAGGCGAATCCGGCTGGCTGCTTGTCGCCGCGATCACCGTCGTCACGGCGTTCATTCCGCAACTGCTCTACACGATCTGCGCGCCGGTTATCGGCACCGCCCGCACCGCCGTCGCGGGCAGCGTCGAGTTGCCGACCATGTTCCTCGTCGGATGGTTAACGCTCGCCGAACCTGTCGGGCTCACGCAATGGGCGGCCTGTGGTCTGGTGATTGCGGCCATCATCCTGACGCCGAGCAGGATCACCCGCAATGTCTCGGTTAATATGACCGCGCGCTCTTAGAATTTCGGACCGACAAGCGCGTTTCGGCTTTCATGTTGGCAAAGCCGGATGGCGTCCCCATATTAAGGCGAGCGAAACGCTGCGAGCAGGTTTCGTCTGAGTCGCTTGAAGCAAGGACCGAAATGACAATGTCTCGAATGACGCCGTTTTCAAGCCCGCTGATGCTTGGCTTCGACACGATGGAAAAAACCCTTGAGCGGATCGCCAAGGGCAGTGACGGCTACCCGCCATACAATATAGAACGGTTGATCGAGGATGATTCCCCGACCCAGAAGCTGCGTATAACGCTTGCGGTCGCAGGATTCTCGCGCGACGAGCTCGACGTGAGCCTGCAGGAGAACCAACTTGTCATCCGCGGCCAGCAGGTCGACTCCCAGGAGCGGGACTATCTCTACCGGGGAATAGCGGCGCGGCAGTTCCAGAGGAGCTTCATGCTCGCAGACGGAATGCAGGTGCTGAGCGCCGAACTGAAAAACGGGCTTCTGGCCATCGATCTGGCGAAGCCGGAACCGGAACGTTACGTCAAGAAAATCGATATCTTCGTCACGGATTGATCCGTCTACGGAGCGTCGCGAACGGAACCTTTGCGCCGGGCCGTCAGGCAGGGGCGAATGTCGCCGAACAAGGAGTTAGAGTGATGTTGGAAGAAAATAACACAATCCGGATCAGCAAGGACGAACTGGCGCATCTTGGCGAAGGCCAGGTCGGTTATGTGCGCAAGATGACGTCCGATGAACTGATCGAGCGCTTTCCGGGCGCTGCAGATCTGCAGGCAGGCCTCAATCTCTGGGCCCTCTTCGCCGCCAACGGAACCCCGATCATGCTGAGCGACGACGCGTCGACGCCCTATGTGACGGCGGCTGAAAACCAGTTGAACACCGTCAGCGTTCACTAAAGGCCGGCAATATGCGCCGGCCGCGCGTTCAGGCCGCGTGCGACGTCGGACTGTCGGTCAGGAACGTATAAATCGCAGTCGCGGAATCCGTCGCGCGCAGCTTGGCGACCGTCTCACCGTCGCGCAGCAGACGCGCGATGCGCGACAGCGCCTTGAGATGGTCTGCGCCTGCGCCTTCCGGCGCGAGCAGAAGGAAAACCAGATCGACGGGCTGATCGTCGAGCGCCTCGAACTCCACCGGAGCGTTGAGGCGCGCGAAAACGCCGATGATCTTGTTGATCGACGTCAGCTTGCCGTGCGGGATGGCGACGCCATTGCCGACGCCGGTGGAGCCAAGCCGTTCGCGCTGCAAAATCACGTCGAAGATCTCGCGTTCGGACAGACCCGTCACCTCGGCCGCCTTGGCGGCCAGTTCCTGCAGCAATTGTTTTTTCGAATTCACCTTGAGCGCGGGGATAACAGCTTCCTGTACAATCAAATCCGCAAGCGACATCTCGTGTTCCTCGAATGTCTTTCAAACAAAGGGGCCTGCCGCCGCAGGCCCGGCGCAATTACGCATCAACCGTTGTCAGCGGTGTCGACCCATCCAATATTGCCATCGGCCCTGCGATAGACCACGCTGATGCCGTCATTGGCGGCATTGCGGAAAACCAGCACCGGGCTGTCCGTCATGTCGAGGGCCATAACGGCTCCGGCGACGGTCATGGTCTTCAGTACCTTTGAGGATTCAGCCACAATGGCGGGCGCATAGTCTTCAGGGACTTCGTTGTCGTCGTCAGGCACCGAATCCATGATCCGGTATGCGATTTCGAAACCGTTCTGCTGATTGCCGGCGTGATGGTCCTTCAGACGCCGCTTGTAGCGGCGCAGCCGCTTCTCGAGACGTTCGGCCGCCGCGTCAAAACTCGCCTGGGGTTCCAGCGCCTGACCCGTCGCCTGCAGGGACGTCCCGGTATCGAGATGGATGAGACAATCGGCCGAAAACCGCGATCCCGACTTTTCGATGGTCACCTGGCTTGAGTAGCCGCCATCAAAATATTTCGAAACGGCGTCGCCGATACGATCTTCTATCCGGGTACGGAAGGCGTCACCGACTTCCATATGTTTGCCCGATACTCGAACTGTCATTCCTTGCAACCCTTCTTTGTTCAGGCGGTGTCAGCTTATAAGAGTCTGCGATGCCATCCAAGACGGTTGGCGATCAAATTCGATCTTACAGGAATTGGCTGTGCAAAACGTCGACACCCTTACCGGCCGTTTTAACCCTCGACCGGACGACGCGGCGGATGTATTCCCTGCCGGATCAAATGTCAATGGCGCGGGCGGAAACGGCTGAGTTCACTGCGCCAGACGGGCGAGCGCGCGCTTTTCGCGGCGCCGCTGGACCGACGACGCGATGTTCATCGCCTCGCGATATTTGGCGACGGTCCTGCGCGCAATATCGATGCCGTCGCCTTTCAGTATTCGGACGATAACATCATCGGAGAGCACATGGCCGGCGTCCTCATTATCAACCATGTGCCGGATGCGATGACGCACGGCTTCCGACGAATGACTGTCGCCGCCGCCCGATGCGGCGATTGACGCGGAGAAGAAGAACTTGAGTTCGAAGATCCCCCGCGGCGTCAGCATGTACTTGTTGGACGTGACCCGGGACACTGTCGATTCATGCATATCGATGGCGTCAGCCACGGACTTCAGGGTCAGCGGGCGCAAGGCCGTGACGCCATTGGTCAGGAAACCGGATTGCTGCCGAACGATCTCCGTCGAGACCTTCATGATTGTCCGGGCGCGCTGATCGAGACTGCGAGTCAGCCAGTTCGCGTTGCGCATGCACTCGTTCAGGAACTCCTGCTCCTCCCGCTTCAGGCCGTGCCGCGCCGAAACCGACGCGCAATAGTCCTGATCCACCAGAACCCGGGGCAGCGTGTCCGGATTGAGCTCCACATTCCACAGAACGTCGCTGCGCGGCCGCACGATAACATCGGGCTGGATGGCCTGAATGACGGTCGTGTCGTAGCGGTGACCCGGTTTTGGATCGAGCCTGCGGATCTCGCCCAGCATGTCGATGAGGTCGGCCTCGTCGACGCCGCATAGCCGCCGGAGCGCGACGAAATCACGTCGCGCGAGAAGTTCCAGGTTTCCGATCAGAGCCTGCATGGCGGGATCGAAGCGGTTCTTGCGCCTGAGCTGGATTGCCAGACATTCGCCAAGATCACGCGCAAAAACGCCGGCTGGATCGAATTCCTGCAAGGCGTGAAGCACCGTCTCGAGCCTGTCAGCGCCGACGTTGAGGCGCATCGCCGTTTCCTCAAGGTCGGTGCGCAGATAGCCGGACTCGTCGAGTTGGTCGGCAAGATCAGCAGCGATGGCCCGATCGATCGGGTCTGCGAACGCGAATACGATCTGCTCGCCGATGATCTGCCTCAGGCTGTCGGGCGTGACGGCGAAACCGTCGAGATCCTGGTATCCGTCGCCGGCGAGCGAAGACGAGCCGGGCATGGATTTCCATTGGGACGCAAGTTCCGGAGCGTCCGGTCGGACCGCGCCGCTGTCTTCGGGAAACACATCTTCAGGCGAGGCGTCGAGCCTTTCCGAGATCGAGACGCTGTCATTGTCGAGATTGGCGTCAAACCAGTCTTCCCCGTCACCGGAATCCGAATCGCGGTCGCCCGGTCGATCGTCGTCCGCAGACGCCGCCACCGGCCCGTGCTCCGATGGCGCGTGCTCCAGAAGCGGGTTCTTTTCGATTTCCTGATCGACATACTGAACAAGCTCCGCATGGGTAAGCTGCAGCAGCCGGATTGACTGCATAAGCTGCGGAGTCATCACCAGCGACTGGTTCTGACGAAGCTGCAAAGTGGCCGAAAGAGCCATGGCTACACCAAATCCCCCTGCCCGGCCTCCGACGCCGGATACTCACGCGCACGCCGCCATCCCCGCGCGCTTGACCGACATTGCATCCCGCCGCCCTCGATACAGGCGTTCGCCAATGCGACGCGCAGGTTTCCATTATTGTCTGGAGTGACTGCTCAACGCCCTGCGGGATAACTATTCGTCGAAAATATCGGCTCAATTATCAAAACTGGCCCGAAAATTGCTTCTTTTCGCATTCAGAGTCAAGCAGGAAGTGGAATTCCGGCTGGCGCAACGCCGGCGCGGGTCGGGTCAAGCAAGACCGTGAGCCCTGTTTTTAATACAAATAGCCGATATTGACCAGAAAAATATTGCGGCGCACCATTCGCTGGAACTAGAGCGAAAAGCCCTCACCCAGGTACAGTCGCCGAACATCGGCGTCCGCGACAATTTCCTGCGGCAGGCCGTGCGTCAGCACCTTGCCCCCATGGATGATATAGGCGCGGTCGATCAGCTTGAGGGTCTCGCGCACATTGTGATCTGTGATCAGCACGCCGATTCCGCGACCGGTGAGATGGCGCACGAGGGCCTGGATGTCCGACACGGCGATCGGATCGACGCCTGCGAACGGCTCGTCGAGCAACATGAAAATCGGATCCGAAGCGAGCGACCGCGCAATTTCCAGACGCCGGCGTTCGCCACCCGACAACGAGATCGAGGGAGCGCTGCGCAGGTGATCGATACCAAACTCTTCGAGAAGATCATCAAGCTTGCGCTTGCGCGCCTGCTTGTCGGGTTCGACGATCTCGAGAACGGCGCGAATGTTTTCCTCCACGCTCAGTCCACGGAAAATCGAGGCTTCCTGCGGCAGGTAGCCCAGTCCCAGCCGGGCGCGGCGATACATGGGCATTGACGTCACGTCATAGCCGTCGATCCTGATTTCGCCCTCGTCGACGGGCACCAGTCCGGTGATCATGTAGAAACAGGTGGTCTTGCCGGCGCCGTTGGGGCCGAGAAGCCCGACGGCCTCACCCCGCCTCAACCCAAGCGAAACGCCATCGACGACGCGCCGTTTCTTGTACGCTTTGGAGAGGCCCCGGGCGACCAGGGTGCCCTCATATCGGCCGCTTCCGGATTTGGCGCTCGATCCGGCCGTTTCGCGGTTCTCGCTTTCAGGGCCGGCTGCGGCGGCGTCGTCAGTGGTTACAAATGCCAATATATAAGCCTCGTCCGTCCACAGGGACGAAAATCAGTTCGTTTTGCGCCGCCGCTCGCCGCCCTCGGGCCGGCTGCTGTCTTTCGTCTTGGGGTCAAGCTGCATCTTCACGCGGCCATTGCTCCCGCCGCAACCGTCCAGCTTGGCCTCGCCGCTTTGCATGAAAACGGTCAGCTTGCAGCCAACAAGGACGTTGTTGCCTTCGGTGAGGACAACCCTTTCGCCGGTCAACTCCAGCACCTCGGTCTTCATGTTGAAGATACCCCGGTCAGCCGTCGCCGTCTGCTCGCCGGACTGGATATAGACCGTGTCAGCAACGTCGATGCGTTCAATGTTGGAGCCGATCCCGGAAGTCGGGTTCGCCGGAGCCTGTCCGCCGCCCTCAGCCGACTGCTGGTTTTGAGCGCCATCGCCGGAACGCTGGTCTTTTGCCGGCTCTTCCTTCTCGTAGTAAACGGTCATGACGCCAGACTGCATCAGGGTTTCGCCCTGGACGACCTTGACGTTGCCGGTAAAGATCGCCGTACCGTCCTGGTCCTTGACCTGAAGCTGATCGCTTTCGATCTGGATCGGCTTGTCGCCCGATATCGCGAGACCGTCCATCCGGCTCGACGTCGCCTGCTGCGCGGCTGCGGAACCAAGAAATCCACCAACCAGCGCCGCCGCCAGCAACCCGCTCGCAGCCGTCAGGAAGTTGCGTGTCATTGAAGTCATGTTTGTTCCCGTTCCACTCGCTAGCCACCTGACCTGCCGGTCTTGCGGTTCTTCTTTTCCTGCGGCTTGATGGTCATGTCGACATTGTCTTTGAACGTGATCAGCGAGCCATTCTCCGAAATGACAAGTTTTTCCGCAGATATCAATGCCTGATCCGTGTCAATTCGGACACGCCCCTCGGATTTCAACTCGCTCGTTTCGATATTGATGTCGGCCTGGCGCAAATTGGCCCTCATGCCGGAGCGGGTGACAACCGTGAATGGCTGATCGAGCGTCAGAATATTCTCGACCCGGTTGTATATCCCGCTGACCGCCTCCAGCGTCGCGCTGTCGTCTTTTCCGAACTCGATCTCGGCCGAAATATCCTCAAGCCGGACCACGTCCTGCGCCGACAGGTCCTGTACGGCGCGAGACGCCACAACCGAGTACATTTTATCGCCGCCCGCGCGTCCCGTCATATGAGGATTGGCCATCACCAGTTTGCC
Organism: Hoeflea sp. CAU 1731; assembly: GCF_039888615.1. Taxonomy (NCBI): domain Bacteria; kingdom Pseudomonadati; phylum Pseudomonadota; class Alphaproteobacteria; order Hyphomicrobiales; family Rhizobiaceae; genus Hoeflea; species Hoeflea sp. CAU 1731. The sequence goes on from NZ_JBDQQS010000014.1 coordinate 91,662, forward strand.
ACCCGAAATGGAGGCGCCGGCAAAACCGACATCCGGCGGCAGAGCCCGCGCCAGCATCGTGACTCCAATGAATATCGAGATCGCCAACAGCGCGGCGATCGGGAACGCGATCTTCAGGAAACGAACCAGTCGGGAATGCTTCCTGGCTTTCGCATAGCCCTTGGGCAGGCCGCCTTTCGGTAATTTTTCCGTGGCGGGATATGGAGAGACGTGTGCCATGGTTGACGTTTCAGGATCTTCCGAAAATGCTGCAGTGCGAATTGACGAACCGCTCCTGCGATTGACGCTTTCTGACAGCAATTAACATATCGTGGCCGCTGCTTACAGAAGCAAAGTGGCGAATCTGTGCATTTGCGCGACGTATTCGAAAACGACCCGGCTGACCCGCAGTTGCGCGACGCACAAGAACGGAGTAACCAGTCAGCACGCTTCGACACATCTTGAAACGCACAGGACACGGCCATGGATCACAGCGGCATCACGGATCGTCGCCGACTAAGGAGGAAGCTGACTTTTTGGCGGATCGCGACTCTTGTCGCGATACTCGCGGTGGTCGCCGGTCTTTTCTTCGGATTGGGCGAAGGCGAGACCATTGGCGGCAAGGCGTCTCCGCATATTGCGCGCGTAACAATTTCCGGCGTCATCACCGACAATCAGGAATTGCAAAAACGCCTCGATACGATCGCCAAGAACGACAATGTCCAGGCGGTGATACTGCGGCTCAATTCGCCCGGCGGGACCTCCTATGGCGGAGAGGTTTTGTACAAGTCCGTGCTCAAACTCGGAGAAACCAAGCCGGTCGTCGCCGACGTCCGCACGCTGGCGGCGTCCGCGGCCTACATGATCGCCTGCGGCACGGACTACATCGTCGCCGGCGACACGTCCATTGTCGGATCGATTGGCGTCATCTTCCAGTACGCACAGGTCCAGGAGCTGCTCGACAAGATCGGCGTCAAGATCGAGGAAATCAAATCGGCGCCGCTGAAGGCCGAACCTTCGCCCTTCCACGAAGCAAGCGCCGAAGCCAAGCAGATGATCGATTCCATGATCACCGATTCCTACGACTGGTTCGTGACCCTGGTGTCCGAACGGCGCAAGCTGCCGATGTCCGAGACACGCAAGCTTGCCGACGGCAGCATCTTCACGGGTCGGCAGGCGGCGGACAACGGCCTCATCGACGTTGTCGGCGGCGAGGAGGACATCCGCAAATATCTGGCGGAACAGGATATCGACGACACGCTCGACATCATCGACTGGGAGCCCCGCAAGTCGCGAACGGAGCTGATACTGGGCGACGCCATGGCCAAAGTACTCAATGCCTTCGGGCAGAACAGCTTTCCTTTCTCGGAGGAGCTGAAGGCGCTCGCCGACCGCAAGTTGTTCCTTGACGGCCTCGTGTCCGTTTGGCACTTTGGCGAGGCAGACAACTAGCGCGGACGGGGGAAAAGCCGTGATCAAATCGGAACTTGTGCAAATTATTGCATCTCAGAACCCGCACCTCTACCACCGGGACGTGGAAAATATCGTCAACGCCGTGCTCGACGAGATCACCGACGCGCTCGCCGAGGGCAATCGCGTCGAATTGCGCGGCTTCGGCGCGTTTTCCGTCAAAAACAGACCTTCGCGTTCCGGACGCAATCCGCGGACGGGCGAAACCGTGCATGTTGAAGAGAAATGGGTGCCGTTCTTCAAGACCGGCAAGGAATTGCGGGAACGTCTCAATCCACAGGATGCGGGCTGACCGGGTTCAGCCGGTCGACGGCATGAGGCGGCGCAATGGATTGTCCTGCGGACAAGTTGATGCATTTGTTCTATACAAACAGAAAACGGGCGCGGCGACAGAGCTGATAGCGACTCCGTCCCGGGCCGCAGCAATTTGAGCGAATGACGCGATGACACGCAAGCTGATCAACATACTCATACTCCTTCCCATCGGCATCGTGCTGATTGTGCTCTCGGTCGCCAATCGCAATGAAGTGACGCTGGCGCTCAATCCTTTCCGCCCCTCGGACACGTTGCTGTCCGTATCGGCGCCGCTTTTCGTGTTCCTGTTCGGAGCGCTGATTCTCGGGATGATCATCGGCTCTCTGGCGACCTGGTTCAAGCAGGGCAAGCACCGCAAGAAGGCCCGCCGGGAAGCTAAAGAAGCCGTCAAATGGCATACAGAGGCGGACAGGCAGCGCGAGCGCGCCGAAACCGTCGCCGGCCAACGGTCACTCCCGACCGCCTGACAGCGGCCTTCGACTTCGTCCATTTCCTTCCAAGGCGACAGCACCATGCAACTGATATCCGCCGAGGCGGTCGACAAGATCCTTGATCATCACAGCCTTGCCGACGCACTGGCCGATGCTTTCCGGGGCGGCGTCGCGGCGCCCGTGCGGCACCACCACACGATCGAACGCGCAAGCGGATCCGACAGCACGCTGCTTCTGATGCCGGCCTGGAGCGATTTCTCGCAGCCGGTTTCCGGCAACGGGTATATGGGGGTGAAGATCGCGACAGTCAGCCCCGACAATAATGACATAGGCAAGCCGGCTGTCATGGCGGTCTACCTGCTGTCGGATGGAACGACAGGCGAACCGCTCGCGCTGATAGACGGCCAGTCGCTGACCCTGTGGCGCACTGCGACAGCGTCGGCGCTTGCAGGACGCTATCTGGCGCGCAAGGGCTCAAGCCGGATGGCGATGATCGGCGCCGGCAAGCTCTCGGGCCATCTGATCCGCGCGCATGCGGCGATGCATCCGCTGGAACACGTCACGATCTGGAACCGCAGCAAAGCCAACGCGATCAAGCTCGCGGAAGAGCTGGCGGCCGAAGCTTTTGCGGTGGACGTAACGGAAGATCGCGAGGCAGCGATTGCAGACGCGGACATCATCAGCGCCGCCACGATATCCGCGACGCCGCTGATCGAGGGCGCGTGGCTGAAACCCGGCGCCCATGTTGATCTCGTCGGCGCCTTCACGCCGGACTTGCGCGAAAGCGACGACGAAGCCGTGCGCAGGGCGACGCTGTTCGTCGACACGTTCGACGGCGCGTTGAAGGAAGCGGGCGATCTCGTACAGCCGATCAAGGCGGGGGTGATCAGCCGGTCCGACGTCGCGGCCGAACTGGCGATGCTGTGTCGCGGCGACCATCCGGGCCGTCAGGACGACACGGAGATTACGCTGTTCAAATCCACCGGCGCTTCACTGGAGGATTTCGCCGCCGGTTGCCTGGTATGGGAAAAATTCCTGGAAGCCTGACGGCGTTCAGGCGCCGCCTTCGACGATGGTCTTGAACTTCTCGAAAAACTGGCCGGCGAGTTTTTTCGACGTGGAGTCGATCAATCGCGAGCCGAGCTGGGCGATCTTGCCGCCGACCTGGGCCTTCACCTCATAGGACAAAACAGTTTCGTCGCCCTTTTCCGCGAGACTGACATCCGCTCCGCCCTTGGCGAAGCCGGCGACGCCGCCCTTTCCCTCACCGGAAATCGTGTAGCTTTCCGGCGCATTGATATTCTCGAGCGTCACGGCGCCATTGAATTTGGCAGAAACCGGACCGATTTTCAGCTTCACGGTGGCCGCCATCTCGTTGTCGCCGGTCTGTTCCAGGGATTCGCAGCCCGGAATGCACTGCTTGAGAACGTCCGGATTGTTCAGCGCTTCCCACACGACCTGGCGTGACGCCGCTATGCGTTCCTCGCCCTTCATTTCCATGAGATGTCCTCCCGTTGGATGTTACTGTACAGGCGCCGGCGGAAAGGATCCGGCAAATCACCGGGACTATGCTTGCATATTTGCGCTTTGCCAAGACTCCAGCACAATGTTAGAGCCGTGATCATGAGAAACAGACCTGCGGATTTGAAGGCGAGCCCCCGGAAACCGGCCGGGAAAGGGCGCGAGCGGCCCTCTGAAGCGCGTTCAAAGAAAAAGTCGCACAATTCGCCCGGGACCAGAAACCCGGCGAAGGTCGAACAATCCGTTCGGCGGGACAGAGAGCCGATCGCGCGGCGCGCAGGCGACCGTCCCGCGGAACGCGCTCCTTTGATTCTCGAGACGCCGGCGCAGGAAGGCTATGCGCTGCTGGACACGGGGGACGGTGAAAAGATGGAGCGCTACGGACCTTTCCGGATCGTGCGACCGGAAGCCCAGGCGCTCTGGCCGCGCAGCCGACCGTCGGCGGAATGGGAAACAGCCGACGCAGTGTTTACCGGCGATACGGACGAGGACGGCGTGGGCCGTTGGCATTTTCCGGGCAAACCCACGGGCGAGTCCTGGCCGATGCGGCTTGCCGGCGTCGACTTTATGGCGCGGCTGACCTCGTTTCGCCATGTCGGCGTTTTTCCGGAACAGACGGCGCACTGGCAATGGATGCGGGAACGCATTGAGAAAAGCCGCCGTCCGGTCAAGGTTCTCAATCTCTTCGGCTATACAGGCGTCGCCTCGCTGGTGGCGGCAGACGCAGGCGCCGAAGTCACGCATGTGGACGCTTCCAGGAAGGCGATCGGATGGGCGCGCGAAAACCAGGCGCTGGCCGGTCTTGAAGACAGACCGGTGCGCTGGATCTGCGACGATGCGACGAAGTTCATCAACCGCGAGATCCGGCGCGGCAATCGATACGACATCATCCTGACGGATCCCCCGAAATTCGGTCGCGGCCCGGACGGGGAGGTGTGGCAGCTCTTCGACGACCTGCCTCATATGCTCGACGCCTGTCGAACGCTGTTGGCTACTGATCCGATCGGCCTGGTGCTGACCGCCTATTCGATCCGCGCGTCTTTCTATTCGATCCACGAACTGATGCGCGAGACGATGCGCGGCGCTGGCGGCTGCGTCGAATCCGGGGAACTGATCATTCGCGAGGAAGCGCGCGACATCAAACTCTCGACGTCCCTCTTCAGTCGCTGGGTTCCCGCATGAGCGGCTCCGGAGAACCTCTCGGCCGCGTGGGGCAGGTTAAGGAGGTCTCGAGCCTCGCGAACCCAATCATCAAGGATATCCGCGCACTCAGCCAGAAAAAGAACCGGGACAGGTCGAACCTGTTTCTGGCCGAGGGCCTGAAGCTTGTCATCGACGGGCTGGAGCTCGGCTGGACAATCCAGACACTGATCTACTCCAAGGCGGCGAAAGACAAGCCGGCCGTGGAGCGCGTGGCGGCGCGCACTGTCGCCTCCGGCGCGCTGGTTCTGGAGGTGAGCGAAAAGGTGCTTTCCGCCATCACCCGCCGCGACAATCCGCAAATGGTCTGCGCCGTCTTCGAGCAACGCTACGCGCCGCTGGAAAGCCTGCGGCCCACGGACAACGAGACCTGGATCGCGCTCGACCGCATACGCGATCCCGGCAATCTCGGCACGATCATCCGCACCGCCGACGCCGCAGGCGTGAGCGGCGTCATACTCGTTGGAGAAACCACCGATCCCTTTTCTCTGGAAACGATCCGCGCGACGATGGGATCGGTCTTCGCGGTTCCCGTCGCCCGGTGCGGCGTGGAGGCGTTTTTGAAATGGAGATCGAAAAATCCGCTGCTGCTGGTTGGAACCCACCTCGCCGGCGCCATTGATTATCGCGCGGTGGACTATAGAGTTAAGCCGACTCTCATCCTGATGGGAAACGAACAGGCGGGGCTGCCCGACGAACTTTCCGAGGCGTGCGACCATCTGGTAAGGATACCACAGGCCGGCCGGGCCGATTCGCTGAACCTGGCCGTCGCCACCGGCGTCATGATATTCGAGGCGAGACGCCACATGTTGAAGGTCGACTGATGAAAGCGGTCCGTTCAGTTTTTTCCAAGCAGCGCCACGCCATGGCCCTGATCGCCGCGCTTGTCGCCCTCGACCAGATCGTCAAATGGCTGGTCGAGCGCGCCCTTCCCATGCATGAAAAGGTGGACCTGCTGCCGTTCCTGGCGCTGTTTCGAACCCACAATGAGGGCATCGCCTTCTCGCTCTTGAGCGGACTGGGCGAAAACTGGCTGATCGTGATCACTCTGGTCATCATCGCCATTGTGGGGATCATCTGGGCCAGGTCTTCGCCGACGCGGTGGCTGAGCCAGGTCGGCTTCGCTTTCGTGATCGCAGGCGCGATCGGCAATCTGATCGACCGCGCCATGTTTGGCTATGTGGTCGATTACGTGCTGTTCTACGTCAATACGTGGTCGTTCGCCGTCTTCAACCTCGCCGACGCGTGCATCACGGTCGGCGCCGTGGCCATTATCATCGACGAAGTGTTCGGAAAGTGGCTTTATCCCGCGGAAGCCCTCTGAACCTACGGACACACTTCACACAAGCAATGGGAGGCAATTTGCCATGACCGACGTCCCGACAGGCCCGTTCCGGGCCATTCTGGTTTCGCGCGACGAGAACAAGAACCAGTCGGTCGACACGACCGAACTCACGCTTGACGATTTGATGGAGGGCGACGTCGTCGTCCGGGTGGACGCGACCACCGTCAACTACAAGGACGGGCTGGCGATCACCGGGATATCTCCGGTCGTGCGCCGTTGGCCGATGGTTCCGGGCGTCGACTGCGCGGGCACGATTGTGAGCTCCGAGCACGCCGGCTTCAAGTCCGGGGATGCGGTTGTCCTCAACGGGTGGGGCGTTGGCGAAACGCATCTCGGCGCCTATGCGCAATATATGCGGGTGAGCGGCGACTGGCTGATCAAAAGACCGGACGCGTTCAGCGCGATGGACGCCATGGCGATTGGCACGGCGGGCTATACGGCCATGCTTTCGGTCATGGCGCTGGAACGGTATGGACTTACGCCGAAAAGCGGACCGATCGTCGTGTCGGGCGCCAATGGCGGCGTCGGAACGGTAGCGATTTCGCTTCTCTCTGGCCTCGGCTACAGGGTCATCGCATCCACAGGCCGTCCACAGGAAGCCGATTTCCTGAAAGATCTCGGCGCCGACGAAATCATCGAGCGCAGCGAATTGTCGGAGCCCGGCCGTCCGCTCGGCAAGGAACGCTGGGCCGGAGGCGTGGATGTGGCGGGATCGCATACGCTCGCCAACATGCTGGCCATGACCAGCTACGGCGGGGCGATCGCGGCCTGCGGCCTGGCCCAGGGAATGGATTTGCCGACCACCGTCGCTCCCTTCATCCTGCGCGGCGTAAGCCTGCTGGGCGTTGATTCGGTAATGGCCGCAAAGCCCTTGCGCGAGGAAGCCTGGCGCCGGCTGGCGCAGGAGCTCGACATCAAAAAACTGCATTCCCTATCGCAAACGATCGGTTTTGAGGATATTGTACCCACGGCCCATGCCATTATTGCAGGGGAAATCCGGGGGCGCGTTGTCGTGGATATGGGCTGAACGGTGGGACAAACCGAATATTCATCATGCGCAGTTGCTCCCGGACATCGAATTACGGTGTCACCGCGTTGTCGTACTATTCTGATTAATGGGCCTAATTCGAACCGACGGGAATGAATTGCGATGGCGACAAATGTGCGCGAAACGCCAGCAACGAACCGCTCTGCTCCGGGACCGGCGCTTAAAATGACGGAAGCCCACGGATCGGTGTTCGGCCGTATCGGCAATCTGGAAACGCGCCTCGCATTAACGCCTTCCGAAATCGACGCGGCGCAGGCGGTGCGCTACGAGGTTTTCGCCAGGGAGATGGGTGCAACGCTCACGCCCGAATCGGTCCGGCGCGGACGCGACATCGACATCTATGACGAATATTGCGACCACCTTCTCGTGCTCGATCGCAGCATGCCGGGCGACAGCGAAGAGCAAATCGTGGGCACATACCGGATTCTCCGGCAGGATGTGGCCCGCGCCAACACCGGTTTCTATTCGACCTCGGAATTCGCCGTCAGCGACATGCTGGCCAGGCATCCCGAAAAGCGCTTCATGGAGCTCGGCCGGTCCTGCGTGCTTCCGCAGTACCGCACCCGCCGCACCGTCGAACTGCTGTGGCAGGGCAACTGGGCCTATGCGCTCGAACACGGCATGGACGTGATGTTCGGCTGCGCCTCCATTCCCGGTGTGCGGCCGGAGGCCATGGCGCTTCCCTTGTCGTTCCTCTTCCACAACTGCCTGGCGGCCGGGGAATGGTCGGTGAGCGCCCGTCCCGAACTCTTCCAGAATATGGACCTGATGCCGAAAGAAGCCGTCGACACGCGCAGCGCCGTCAACGCCCTGCCGCCCCTGCTCAAGGGCTATCTGAGGCTCGGCGCGGTGATCGGCGACGGCGCCGTGGTGGACTACGCCTTCGGCACGACCGACGTAATGGTGATTCTGCCGATATCCCGGATCAGCGACCGCTATCTGAACTATTACAAGGCGGACGCAAGCCGCTTCGCATCCTAACCCTATTTTCTTTTAACTTATTGGTTTTAAAACATAATCACAGTACCCGGCTTTGTTTCGGGAATCCGGCGTTTCCAGCACTCGAAGCCTGCCTGGACCCACTGACTCAATCTGGCCTTGTTTCGGGAATCGCACCTTTGAAGGTGAATCTGGCTTCGTTTCGGGAATTCGGCGCCGCGCCGGCATGCACGGATATCTTGCTTCAGCCTTGAAGCGCAGCTCTGTTCCAGTGACCTATCATAGCATAAAACGGCCGGAAATGCAGCATGAAAGTTCTGCCTATGTTCCGACAATGGAACCCAATCACAGGCCAGCCGGTTCGATATCGCGGGAGACAATACATGAAGACGCTGGAACAGCAGGCATGGATCGACGCGCCGGTCGGCCACGTCTACGCCGCGCTATCCACGGCGAAGGGGGTCAGGGACAGGCGGGTCGCAATTAAAAGCATCCGGGCACCCGACGACGGCACCGCAGCGGCGGACTGGATGACGAGAATTCCCGCGCAAACAATCCTCGACTTCCGGCACTCCGGATGGGCTGATGACGCCGCCTACGCCGCATTCTGCAACCGGGCCTGGGGCGCTTGTCCTGGCGAATCTCAAATCGGTATGCGAACAAAGTTGACGGCCCGAGGACCGCTGGCGTCAGGCGATAATACCAGCCACCTGGCGCGCGCCGTCAAGTAAATCCAGATCACGGTACCACTGTCCGGTGAACTGCAGTCCTACTGGCAGTCCCGACATCGTATTGCCGCACGGAATTGTAATCGCCGGATGACCAGTCAGGTTTTGCGGGAATGTGAACGGATACCAGGCGCCGCGAATGGCGCCGCAATTCACACCATCGATTGTGATGTCGCCCGTGGGATCGACATCGATCGGCAAGGGCGGCGCCGTGAGCGTCGGCGATGCGATCAGGTCGAAATTCTCAAAAACGGACTGGATTTCGTGAAACAAGCGTGTGCGGTCTGAAATCGCGTTGGAAAGTTCGATCGCGGAATAGCCTTTGCCGAGTTCAATCGTATCCACCAGCGACTTCGCAACCCTGTCTTCATGGCCTTCGATGAGCGGGCCCGTCCGCGCGGCCAGACCGACGCGCAGGATCGCGAGGAAAACCGGCTCGTAGGACTTGAAGTCGACCTCGACCGGTTCGACGATGGCGCCGACGTCGGCGATCCGTTCCATCGCAGCCTGGGTGAGACGCGCCGTTTCGCGCTCGACGCGCGCGCCGCCTTCGGCGATCCAGGCGATACGCAACCCTTTCAAAGGGCGCCGTTCGGTGGGGTACAGCGCCGCCGATGCCTGTCCATAGGGGTCGCGCAGATCCGGACCCTGCAGGCACGAGAAAACCAACTCGATATCCTCGACGGTGCGCGCCAGGGGCCCGACATAGGAATTGGCGCCGAAGAGGTCAGGCAATTGCAGGTGCGGAAGGGTTCCAAGAGAAGCTTTGAAACCGACAACGCCGCAGCACGCTGCGGGAATGCGGCTTGAACCGCCACCGTCGGTGCCGAGCGTGAACGGGCCCATGCCTGTAGCCACAGCGACGGCGGACCCGGAACTCGAGGCGCCCGGCGTGACCTTCGGATCGATCGGATTCAGCGTGCGGCCGAACAACGGCGAGGTGGCCGACTGGACATGTCCGAATTCCGGCGTGGTTGTCTTGCCGACAAGAATGGCGCCGGCGGCCTTTGCGCGCGAAACCGTCACCGCATCCGTATCCGGTACGTGGTTCTCGAACAGCAGCGAACCCATTGTCGTGCGGATACCCGCGGTATTGAGCAGGTCCTTGGCCGAATAGGGAACGCCATGCAGCGGGGGAAGATCGTCGCCGCGCATCACCGCGTCTTCCGCGTCGCGCGCAGCACTCCGGGCCTGCGTCTCCGTCACCGTAATGAACGCGTTGAGATCCGCCCTCTTTTCGATGCGGTCCAGGACCGCATCGACCAGCTCCACCGGAGAAACGACTCGGCTGCGAACCGCCTGCGCCATTTCAACGGCAGTCATATCGGCAAGATCGGACATCGTTTTCTCCCTTAAATCATCCAGCGTCCACCGTCGATCAGCAAAGTCTGACCGGTGATGAACCGAGCTTCCTCGCTCGCAAGGAAAGCCACCGTTGCAGCCACGTCGTCCGGCTCTCCTGCAAACCCCGCCGGCGTGTTGCTGATAATCCGTTCGATGACTTCGGCGGGAACACTGTCATGCGCGCGTGTCCGAATGGCGCCCGGGGCGACAGCATTTACTGTCACCGAAAAAGACGCGAGCTCCCGGGCCAGCGCGCGCGTGAACCCGACCACGCCCATCTTGGCGGAAGCGTAGTCGACCAGACCGGCGTCGCCGGCGAAAGCCGCGTCGCTCGACATATTGACGATACGGCCGCCGCGTTCCCGCATCGCCGGAGCGACGAGGCGCGACATCCGCATGGCGCTGAGAAGAGAAACCTCCAGCACGAAGCGCCAGACAGCCTCGTCGGATTCATGAAACGGCGCGCTGCGTTCGCGTCCGCTCTGACCGACGTTGTTGATCAGAATGTCCACCGGACCATGAATATCGACGGTTCGATTGTGAAAGGCGAAACTCGTCTCGTGTTCCGTGCAATCGCCATCGACGGCCAGAAGCCGGGATCCGTATTCTTCTGCAAGCGCGGCCCTGGCGTCGCCTGCGTTGATGTCCAGCACCGCCACCCGGGCACCTTCGCCGAGAAATCGTCGCGCAATTGCCAGACCGATGCCCGCGCCGCCGCCGGTGACGACCACGGTCTTGTCGGAGAAACGGCGCGTTCCGGTCATTGCAGCAGCCTCAATGGAATGTCCGCCCGCCGTCGATCGCAAGAATGACGCCGGTCACGTATGAGGATTCAGGGCTGGACAGCCAAGCGACGCCTGCCGCGATTTCGTCCGGTTCCGCAATACGTGCGAGTGCATAGCGCGCGCGGATGGACTGGAGTTCCTTCTCGCCTTCCTCGCCGCCCGGTATCCCCGATCGAAACAACGGCGTATCCACAGCACCCGGACAGACGACATTGACACGAATGCCGTTGCCGGACAGTTCAAGCGCCAGCGCCTTGGAGAACATCTGGAGACCGGCTTTGGAGGCGGAATAGGCGCTGCGGTTCTCAATAGGCCGTAGCCCCGCGCCCGATGACAAATTGACGATCGTTCCGCCGCCAGCCTGCCTGAGATGGGCGATGGCGGCGCGGCACACCTTCATCGGGCCGGTCAGATTGACGGCGATGAGCCGCTCCCACGCGGCGTCTTCCATCGTTTCGACGCCGGCCTGCAGGTCGACGCCCGCGGCATTGACGACTCCGTCGAGCCCGCCGAACGTCTCGGCGGCCTTCTCAACTGCGGCGTTGAGAGCGACGGTATCGGTCACATCGACATGAATCGGCAGGAGTCTTTCACCAGCTTTCGACGCAATCGCCTCAAGCGCTGCGGCGTTGTTGTCCAGGCAGGCGACGCTCGCGCCTCCTGACAGGAACCTGATGATCGTCGCCCATCCAATGCCATTGGCGCCGCCGGTCACCATAAACTTTCGCCCGGTAAAATCGAGGCTCGCCTCCGGTTTCACACCGAAGCCCCTGTGAGCCGCGGACGCATGTCCTCGACCATTTCGTCACACCGGCCGATCCAGACGTCGCCGCGCTCGAGCGCATGTTCGATCAACGCCTGCAGTACGCCGATGCGCGACGGCTGGCCGATAATCTGCGGATGCATGCCGACCATCATCATCCGCTTTTCGGCATAGAGCACATCGAATTCCAACTTCCAGGCCTCGAGGAGCGCCGAAGGCGCCTGCATCGTGCGGCCCGGCAGAACGATGGAGTACTGAAAGAACGGCGCATCGTCGAGCACCCAGCGGAACGGCAACTCCACGATATTCGTCGGCTTGTTCCCGACGGTGTGAAGATAGGGCGAATCGTCGTCGAAAAAGTTGGAGGAGTAGGCAAAGCCGTGCTCGACGAGAAGCGGCATGGTGATCTTGCTGATTTCTGCGGCCGGCGAACGCCAGCCTTTCGGGGACGAACCGGTCACCCGTCTTATCGATTCGATGCCCTTCTCCATTTCCTCGCGCTCTTCGTCATCAGACAGGCTGAGAATCCAGCGGTGCGTATAGCTGTGATGGGCAATCTCGTGACCGCCCTCGAGAATGCGCTCCATGAGTTTGGGACGCTGGTCGATCACCAGGCCTGGTATGAAGAATGTGGTCTTCAGGTCATAGTGCGCGAGAAGCCTGAGGATCCGGTCTGCGCCCACTTTCCAGCCGTAAGCGCCCTGCGACATCAGGACCGGGCGCTCCGCATAGCTTGCGTCTCGCGCCGTCCACATGGTTTCCGCGTCAAGATCGAAGGTAAAAAAGAGGGGGAACCCCTTGCTCGTAAGATGCATGGCTTGGTCCTTCAAACGAAACGGTGAAAGCCCGTCCACCGTTCCGCCAACAGCAGAACAACGAGCGTGGCGACGATAAGAAGCGTCGAAACGGCGGCGACGCCGGGTGTGACGCCCATCTCCACCGAGGTAAAAATCAGAATCGGCAATGTCGTCTGGCGCGCGCCGGCGAGAAAAATCGTCACCGGCACATTCTCCATCGAAACGACGAATGAAAAGAGCGCGCCAGCGACGAGACCGGGCTTGATCAGGGGCAGGGTAACCAGACGGAAGGCCGTAAAGCTTCCGGCGCCCAACACCCGGGCGGCCTCCTCCATCGCCACATCCATGCCGGAAAGGCTGGCAAGCGCCGAACGGACGATATAGGGCACCGTAATGACAACGTGCGCGATGATGAGGGTGATAAAGCCGCCGCGCAGGCCCACCAGCGAGAAATACTGCAGCATAGCCACGCCGATGACCACGGCCGGAATGGCGAGCGGCGCCATCAGAAACGACGCCAGGGCTTCGGAGCCCGGCACCATCCGCCTGGCGATTGCATAGGAGGCGGCGACGCCCAGTACCAACGACACACAGGTTGCGCTGACGGCCAGGATGAGACTGATTTTGATGGCGTTGAGATAGGTGCTGTCCGTCAGCACTTCCCGAAACCAGTCCAGCGTCCAGCCTTGCGGCGGAATGGTGAGATAGGAAGTTTCGCTGAATGAGGCGAGCACGACGACGATCACCGGCAGCTGCAGGAAGAAGACCACCAGAAGCGCAAAGGAGGAAACGATAAAGCCCGGTTTCTGATCTGTCATGCCAGCCCGGCCCACCGTTTTGTCATCCGGCTTGAAAGCCAGATGATCAGCACTGTCGCGAATGCGAGCGAGAAGGACAGGGCTGCGCCGCTCGGCCAGTCGAGAAGCTGCATGTATTCATCGTAGATCAGCGTCGCCATTACCTGATAGACTGGCCCGCCCAGCATGCGCGGCGTGACGAGCGCGCTGATCGTCAGAACGAACACGAGGATGGATCCGGAAATGATGCCTGGCGCCGTCAGCGGAAGGGTGATTGCCCGGAATATATGAAAACGGCTCGAACCGAGAGTGGCGGCGGCGGCTTCGACGTCGCGGGGAACGTTCTGTAGCGAAGCGACGAGCATCAGCACCATGAACGGCAAATAGATGTGGGTCAGTCCGATCAGCATGCCGGTGAGATTGAAGATGAGCTTCAACGGGCGCTCGATCAGTCCGATATCGATCAGAAGATTGTTGATCAGTCCGCGATTGCTCAACAGAACGATCCAGCCAAATGAGCGGACGACCAGATTGAGCATCAGCGGAAATATGACCAGCATCACAAGTGGAAGACGCCAGCGCGGATTGCCGCGCACGATGAGATAGGCGACCGGATAACCGAGCAGAAGGCATAGCCCTGTCACCGAAATACCCAGCCAGGCGGTGCGGACAACGACTTCGCGATAGTAATCGTCGGTAAGGATGTTGAGATAATTCCGGATCGTCCAGCCATCCGTGATGATGCCGTGACCGGGACTGTATTCCCGGAAACTCGTCGGCACGAGCATGATCAGCGGTATGGCGAAGGAGGCGACGAGCACCAGGGCGAGCGGCGCCAGAAGCAACAGACCTGAGCGCAGATTAACCACCAGTCACCCCTCGCGCGGAAGAACGATCATGTCGTCCGGCCTGATATCGAGACCGACAGTGTCTCCGGGTTCGAAGTTCATCGCCGACGCGGCCGACGGCGCTTCGACGACCAGCTCCGATCCGTTTGAAAGACGCACGACATACTGTATCTGCGCGCCGGAAAACGAACGCAACGCGATCGTGGCGGCGATCGCGTCGGAGGACATGTTTCCCTTGGCCAGGAGCGAAACCGCCTCCTGGCGGATGAAGACATCGACAGATTGGCCGTTCGCCGCATCCAGCGAGGACGGCTTCAGCACAACCCCGTCGGAAATCTCGACCGATTGGCCCTTCACCACGCCCGAGAGCTGGTTGGGCTTGCCAATGAAACTCGCGACAAAGGCGGTTCTTGGCCTGCGGTACACCTCTTCCGGGGTGTTGTATTGCTGGATTATTCCATCATGCATCACGCAGACGCGGTCGGACAACGAAAGGGCCTCCGTCTGATCATGCGTGACGAACAGTGTGGTGATCGTCAGGTCTCGCTGCAACCGCTTGAGTTCGATCTGCATCTCGTCGCGCAACTTGGCGTCCAGGTTGCTGAGAGGCTCGTCGAACAGCAACAAACTGGGACGCGGGGCAATCGCCCGCGCCATCGCCACCCGCTGCTGCTGCCCGCCTGAAAGCTGTCGCGGATAGCGTTCGGCGTAGCCGTCGAGCCGTACAAGCGCCAGCGCTTCCTTGACCCTCGATTCGAGTTCCGAGCCGCGCTCCTTCTTACGACGCAGCCCGAAGGCGACATTCTCGAACACGGTCATGTGCGGAAAGAGCGCATAGGACTGGAAGACGAGACCGATGTTGCGCTTGTTGGGCGGCAGGGCCGTTACGTCGCGCCCGCCAATCCGTATGGAGCCGCCGGTCGGTGTAATCAGTCCGGCGACCATTCGAAGGATCGTCGTCTTGCCACAGCCGGAGGGTCCGAGAAGGGAAACGAACTCCCCCTCCCCGATCGTCAGGTTGACATCCCGAACCGCCTGATGGCCGTCATAGGTCTTGGCAAGGCGCTGAAGAGACAGATCGCTCATGTGCAAATCCCGGGACGATCAATGCACGCAGCGTCAGCGCAACACTTCGCGCTGCCAGCGCCGCGTCCATTCCGGCAGCACCTCGGACATTTTCTGCGGATCGAGAATCAGCATGTTCTCCACCATCTCTCCCGTCGGAACCATGGCCCTGACCGCGTCTGACAGCTCCACCTTCTTGTTTACCGAGCCGATAAACTGAAGCTCTGAAAAACACTTCTGGTTTTCGGCGTCGAGAATCGTATCGACGAACTTCAGAGCAAGATCCTCATTTTCCACGCCCTTCGGGATCGAGATCGTGGGAAGAATACCAACGGCTCCCTCCTTTGGATAGGCGGCTGCGAGCGGCAGCCCCTTGGAAGCAGCGACGCCGGCGCGATCCGGATACCAGACGGCAATGTCGATCTCGCCACGCTCGAAAAGAGACACGACCTGATCGGCCTGAGTGTAGAGCAGGACCGCGTCCTTGGCGAGCGGCTTGATCTTCTCGATGCCCGGCGTGATATCGTCGAGCGTGCCGCCTTCCATTTCATTCACGGCGGCAAGGAACTGCCAGCCGCTCGTCCCAGACACATCGCCAATGGTCACATGGCCCTGATACTTCGGATCGAAGAGGTCGTTCCACGACGTCGGCGGCGTCGTTATCTTGTCCTTGTTGTAGATGATCGTCGTCGCGCCCACCATGGCGGCGACATAGCTGTCGTCCGCGCCCCAGGCGTTGGAGACGATGTCCGGCGCATTCGAGAGCTTCGAACGATCAAGCGTGACGAGCAAATCCTCATTGGCCAACTGCACCGCGAAAGCATTGTCGGCGAAGACGACATCCATATCGGAATCGCCCGCCGTCGCGCGGATAGCCGCGGCCTGCTGCGACGAACTGCCAAGCTTGGTGACAACGGTTGCGCCGGTGGCTTCCTCGAACGGATCGATATAGCAGGCCTTTACATTGTCGGCGAACGATCCGCCAAAACTGCCCAGAACCAGATCTTCCGCAGATGCGGCTCCAACGCTTCCGGCAAGGCCGAGGACGGCCGCCGTTATCAGTCTTGCATTCCGTTTCATATTCAAACTCCCTTGGTGATTGGGTATGTCCGGTTCCCTCGGACCCATCACCAAGATTAACACCAAGGAATTTATCTTTCAATATAGATATTATAAAGATAATATAACTCTTATAAAAGATAATGCCGCGCTGGATAGCCGGCCGCGTATCGGCTATGTCGGCAACAAACAAAAACGTGAAAGGACAACAACAGTGAACGAAGCGGCAATCCGCTATTGGGATCTTGATCGTGTTGGCCGCGGAATGGCCAAGTGGAAACGCGAACGCCCCGATATCGACTGCAGCGGGAAAGCGGTCGTCGGGCGCATCCTGCAAATGCACGACATCATTTTGAGGGCTGTCGACAAGAAACTGGCCGAACACGGCCTGAAATATCCGACCTATGCGGTCCTGGCGACGATGCGCGTTTCCGGCGCGCCCTACCAGAGCTCGCCGACCGAACTGCTCTCAACGCTGCTCATTACCTCAGGAGGCCTGTCGAACGTCCTCCGCCGCATGGAAAAGGACGGCTTCATCACACGGACTGCGAACAAGCATGACGGCCGAGGCGTCGTGGTCCAACTCACCGAGAAGGGAATCGCAGCCGCCGATGCGAGCATGGCCGACCACGCGGCGATCGAGCGCGAACTGTGCGGCTGCCTTTCACCGGAACTTCAAGACGCCGTTTCAAAAGCGCTGAGCCTCATGATTACGGTGGCCGAGAAATAGCGCTTTTCTACGGGTCACTGGCGATACCGGAAAAATCTGATTCCGCGCCGCCTTATCCTCCGACATTGTAGGCGGCTATCGCCGCCAGGTTGACCAGATCGGAATCGCGCGCACCCATGGAGGCGATCTGGACCGACTTGTCGAGGCCGACGAGCAGCGGCCCGATGACCGTGGATCCACCGAGTTCCTGCAGCATCTTCGTCGAGATCGAGGCCGAGTGAAACGCCGGCATAACCAGCACATTGGCCGGTCCCGACAGGCGGCAGAATGGATATTGCGCCATACGGTCGGGATTGAGCGCGACATCGGCCGCCATTTCGCCGTCATACTCGAAATCGGCGCGGCGCCGGTCGAGGATCTGGACGGCCTCGCGCACCCGTTCCGAGCGTTCGCCCGAGGGGTGACCGAATGTGGAATAGGCGAGCATCGCGACCCGCGGCTCGTAGCCCATGCGACGCGCCATGCCGGCGGCTTCTTCGGCGATATCGGCGAGTTCTTCCGAGTTCGGCATGTCGATCACCGCGGTGTCCGCGACGATGACGGTGTGGCCGCGGCAGAGCGCCAGCGATACGCCGATGACCCGGTGGCCAGGCTTGACGTCGATGCAGCGGCGCACGTCCTCGAGCGCGGTTGAATAATTGCGCGTGGTGCCCGTGACCATCGCGTCGGCGTCGCCGAGCGCAACCATGCAGGACGCGAAATGGTTGCGGTCCGTGTTGATCAGCCTCTGACAGTCCCGGTAGAGGTACCCTTTGCGCTGCAGGCGGCCGTAGAGATATTCCGTATAGGCGTCGCGCCGCCGCGACAGGCGGGCGTTGATCACCTCGATGCCCGGCCGGTTGAGATCGATGCCTGCCTGTTTGGCGGTTTCCTCGAGCTGCTCGCTGCGACCGAGCAGGATCGCCGTGCCGAGCCGCTGGTTGGCGTAGGAAATGGCCGCGCGCATGACCTGCGCTTCCTCGCCCTCGGCGAACACCACGCGACGCATGTTGCGGCGGACGCGCTGATAGATGCGTTGCAGGGTGGAGGCGATCGGATCGCGGCGGGCCGACAGTTCCCGACGATAGGCCTCAAGGTCGACGATCGGACGCCCGGCGACGCCGGAATCCATCGCGGCCTGCGCGACCGCAGCCGGCACGTCGGAAATCAGGCGCGGATCGAAGGGCACCGGAATGATGTAGGACGGACCGAAACGCGGTCGGTTGCCCTGATAGGCGGCTGCTACATCGTCCGGCACGTCTTCGCGGGCGAGGTTCGCCAGCGCCTCCGCGGCGGCGATCTTCATGGAATCGTTGATCGTGGAGGCGCGCACGTCGAGCGCTCCGCGGAAAATATAGGGAAAGCCGAGAACGTTGTTGACCTGGTTGGGATAGTCGGACCGGCCGGTCGCCATGATGGCGTCGCCGCGAATCGCCGCGACTTCCTCCGGCGTGATCTCCGGGTCGGGATTGGCCATGGCGAAAATCACAGGGCGATCGGCCATTGACCGCACCATGTCCTGGGTAAGCGCGCCCTTTACCGACAAGCCGAAAAACACGTCGGCGCCTGAGACCGCATCTTCCAGGCTGCGCGCCTCCGTCTTGACGGCGTGCGCGGACTTCCACTGGTTCATGCCTTCTTCGCGGCCCTGGTAGATGACGCCCTTGGTGTCGCAGAGAGTAATGTTTTCCGGCGCGAAGCCCATCGACTTGATCAGCTCGATACAGGCGATCGCCGCGGCGCCGGCTCCATTGCAGACCAGTTTCGTGGTCTTGAGATCGCGCCCGGTCAGGTGCATCGCATTGATGAGACCCGCCGTGGCGATGATCGCCGTTCCGTGCTGGTCGTCATGGAAGACCGGGATGTCCATGATCTCGCGCAGCCGCTGCTCGATGATGAAGCAGTCGGGCGCCTTGATGTCCTCCAGGTTGATGCCGCCAAAGGTGGGTCCGAGAAACCGCACGCAGTTGACGAACTCGTCGATGTCTTCCGTGCCCACTTCCAGATCGATGGCATCGACGTCGGCGAAACGCTTGAACAACACCGCCTTGCCTTCCATGACGGGCTTCGAGGCCAGCGCGCCCAGATTGCCGAGGCCGAGAATGGCGGTGCCATTGGAAATGACCGCCACCAAATTGCCGCGCACCGTATAGTCGAAAGCGCGCGAGGGATCTTCGGCGATCGCCTTCACCGGAACCGCGACGCCCGGCGAATAGGCCAGCGACAGATCGCGTTGCGTCGCCATTGGCTTGGTCGCATTGATCTCGATCTTGCCAGGCCGTCCCCGGACGTGGAATTCCAGCGCTTCCTGTTCGGTCACGGAAGATGTGGCCTGCGAACCTTTTGGTGAATCGGGCATGTTTCCAAACCTGTTGTGGGCGAGCGGCTGCTTACGCCCTTATTCTGTTGTTTTTCATTGTGTCCCGCCTTTAGGGTGGGTCCCACACCTTGATAGAGGTTTTGAACAATCATGCAACGTGTTGTCGCGGCAATTCGCGCATCGCGACGGTCCGCAAGGCAAACCGCTACAAACAACATATTGCGCCAGGAACGCAGATCATGCTGACGACAGCAACGCTGGCCTCCCCTGAAAGCCGCGCCGCAGCCACACCGATGATGGAGCAGTTCATCGAGATCAAGGCAGCCAATCAGGACTGTCTGCTGTTTTATCGCATGGGTGATTTTTACGAACTGTTCTTCGACGACGCCGTTCAGGCGGCGAAAACGCTCGGCATCACGCTGACCAAACGCGGCCAGCACCTGGGCAAGGACATTCCGATGTGCGGCGTGCCGGTGCACGCGGCCGACGACTATCTGCAGAAGCTGATCGCGCACGGCCACCGCGTCGCCGTGTGCGAGCAGACGGAAGACCCGGCGGAGGCCCGCAAGCGCGGCTCCAAATCGGTGGTGCGCCGGGACGTGGTGCGTCTCGTCACCCCCGGCACGCTGACCGAGGAAAAGCTGCTTTCGCCATCCGAATCGAATTTCCTGATGGCGCTCGCGCGCGTGAAAGGCATGGGCGACGAGGGCTACGCGCTCGCCTGGCTCGACATATCGACCGGCGCCTTCCGGCTGGTTGAAAGCGCAGCCAGAAGGCTACTCGCCGACATCATGCGTATAGATCCGAAGGAAATCATCGTCTCCGATCAGCTGTTCCACGACGACGCGCTGCGCCCGATCTTCGACACGCTCGGCCGGATCGTGACGCCGCAGCCGGCGGTGCTCTTCGACAGCGGCAGCGCGGAGGGCCGGATTTCGCGCTTTTACGGGGTGTCGACGCTGGACGGATTCGGAGCTTTCTCCCGCGCCGAACTGGCCGCGGCGGCGGCGGCGATCGCCTATATCGAAAAGACCCAGCTTTCCGAACGTCCGCCGCTGGCGCGCCCCGAACGCGAAACCTCCGGCTCGACCCTGTTCATCGATCCGGCGACTCGCGGAAATCTTGAGCTCCTTCGAACTCTCTCGGGTCAACGCGACGGCAGCCTATTGAAGGCGCTTGACCGCACGGTCACCGGAGGCGGCAGCCGGCTTCTTGCCGAAAGACTGATGTCGCCGCTGCTCGATACGGACGCGATCAATCGCAGGCTCGAATCCGTTAGCTGGATGCTGGCGGAATCCGACCTCTCGGACGGCGCCCGCGAGGCGTTGAAATCGCTACCCGACATGCCGCGGGCTCTCTCGCGCCTCGCGCTCAACCGCGGAGGACCGCGGGACATGGGATCGATCCGGCTGGCGATGGAATCGGCCTCAACGCTGCGCCAGCTATTCAGCGACAGCGCGGCGCCGGAAGAAATTGCAGAGGCGCTCGCGGCCATTGGCGGGCTGCCGCCGGAGCTTTGCGCGCTTCTCGACGCGGCACTCGACGACGAACTGCCGCTTTTGCGCCGGGACGGCGGTTTCGTGCGCTCGGGCTATCACGAAGAACTGGACGAGATGCGCGCGCTGCGAGATCAGTCGCGCAAGGTCATCGCCGGACTGCAGCAGAAATACGCCGAAGACACCGGCGTCAAATCGCTGAAGATAAAGCACAACAACGTGCTCGGCTATTTCATCGAGGTGACGGCCGGCAACGCAAGCGCCCTGACGGATGACGCCGCCAAGGCCACCTTCATCCATCGCCAGACGATGGCGAACGCGATGCGTTTCACCACGACCGAGCTCGCCGATCTCGAATCGCGCATCGCCAACGCCGCCGACCGCGCGCTGACGATCGAAAACGAAATCTATGACAGGTTGTCGGCGGCAATCGTCGAGGCATCGGACCTGATCATCGCCGCAGCCCATGCGACGAGCGTCATCGACGTTTCGGCGGCGCTCGCGGTTCTTGCCGAAGAGCAGGGTTATTGCCACCCTGTGGTCGACGATTCGGTCACGTTCTCGATCACCGCCGGACGCCATCCGGTCGTCGAACAGGCGCTGCGCCGTCAGGCGGCCGATCCGTTCGTCGCCAATGATTGCGACCTGTCGCCCAGCGACGGACGCGACGAGGGCGCGATCTGGCTCCTGACCGGACCGAATATGGGCGGCAAATCGACCTTTCTGAGACAGAATGCGCTGATTGCGATCATGGCGCAGATGGGATCGTTCGTTCCGGCTGGCGGCGCCCATATCGGCGTGGTTGACCGGTTGTTTTCTCGCGTTGGCGCCTCCGACGACCTGGCGCGCGGTCGTTCGACCTTCATGGTGGAGATGGTCGAAACGGCGGCGATTCTCAACCAGGCCGGCCCGCGCTCGCTGGTAATCCTCGACGAGATCGGCCGGGGCACGGCGACCTTCGACGGGCTGTCGATCGCCTGGGCGGCGATCGAGCATCTGCACGAGGTCAATCGTTGCCGCAGCCTGTTCGCCACGCATTTTCACGAATTGACGGCGTTGTCGGAGAAACTCGTGCGGCTGTTCAACGCGACGATGCGGGTCAAGGAATGGGAAGGCGACGTGATCTTTCTGCACGAGGTGGGGCCAGGCGCAGCCGATCGTTCCTACGGAATCCAGGTTGCGCGGCTTGCGGGTCTGCCAGCCTCCGTGGTGGAACGGGCGCGACAGGTGCTGAGCCAGCTCGAGGAGGGTGAACGCACCAATCCTGCTCACAAGCTGATTGACGATCTGCCGTTGTTCGCCGCCGAAATTCGCCAGAACCCTGCGCAGAAAACCGAACCCTCGGCGGTCGAGGACGCGCTGGCGACCGTCAATCCGGACGACATGACGCCGCGCGAAGCGCTCGAGTTTCTCTATGCGTTGAGAAGCAAGCTGGAGATCTGATTCCGGTCGTTTCTACTGATGATTTTTTGAAGCGGCGAAACCGGGCGACTCAAGCTGGATCGTTGCATGGGCGAGGCCGAAAGTATCTGCGAGCGCCTTTTGCAACGCGGCGAGCACATCATCGCGATCGACGTCGTCGCTGACGGTTGCGTGCAGGGTGACCACTGGCTTGTCGCTGGTCAGCGACCAGACATGAACGTGGTAGATGTCTTCGACCCCCGGCGTCATCGCTACGAGTTTTTCCGCAATGTCGCCGACATCCATGTCCTCGGGCGTTCCTTCGAGCAGGATGTGGGATGATTTCCGCACGATCGTGTACGCCGCGCGCAGGACCAGAACGGCCACGAAAACCGACAGGATCGGATCGATCGGCGTCCAGCCCGTCCACATGATGACGAGGGCTGCGACGATTGCCGCGATCGAGCCCAGCATGTCGCCCATGACATGAAGGGCGGCGCCGCGCATGTTCAGGTTTTCCGATGACCGGTCACGCAGGATCAGGAAGGAAATGATGTTCACCACAAGGCCGACAGCAGCGATGATCAGCATCGGGCCGGCGAGCACGTGATCCGGTTCGCGGATGCGGCCGACAGCCTCCCAGGTGATCCAGATGGCGATGAGGAACAGACCGATGCCGTTGACGAAAGCGGCGAGCACCTGGAATCGCGCATAACCATAAGAACGCATCCGGTCGGGATGACGGTCTGAGACGAGAAACGCGATCCAAGCGAGGATCAGCGACACGCAGTCGGTAAGCATGTGACCGGCGTCCGCGATCAGCGCCAGAGAACCGGCATAAACGCCGCCCGCGGCTTCGACGACCATGAACGTGACGGTGAGCAGGAGCGCCCATAAAACCCGCTTTCGGTTCGCGGTGTTTTCGTGATCGTGATCATGATCCATGGCGGCGTCGCCTCTCGTTCACCCGCAACGGTTTACTTGAAGGCCTCGCCCGGGTAGGCGCCCCAGATCTGATCCTGTGCGATCCAGCCTTCCGCCTGCTGGATCTCCGCCCGGCACCAGTCTCCATTGCATTCGTCGATCGCGACGACGACGCCCGGCTCGAGCCGGGCGACGAGACCGGCGCCGCGTCGCGGCTCGGCGTGCATCTCGACGAAAACATCCTTGGCGCCACGCTTCCAAGGCGCCACCGCCGCCGTGCGTTCGCCCGACAAAAGCGACTTGTGTATCCAGCCTTCCGTGCCGTCCTCGTCGCGTACGCGGCGCCAGTGATCATATTCCTGGATGATCTCCATCGGCACTCCGGATCGTGTATAGAGCCAGGAGACCGCATAATCGGTGCTCGGCCCGACCCGAAGATTGACGCGGGACGCTTTCAGGCTGACAAAACGCGGGAGCGGCAGACCGCTTGCGCCCTTTGCCGCGCCTTGCGCCTGCGCCTCAGGTACGGGACCAGCGCAGAAGATAGCGGCCAACAGGGCGGCGCCCAGCGCCGAAGTGATGATGGTGCGTACGCTCATACAAACCTCCATCCGAATTGCTGCAGAACGGCGCGGGCTCGCAAAGCAGCGAATTTCAGCCGGACCGGACGCGAGTTTTATTTGTCTTGGCGCGATCGTCTGGTAGAAAGTTGCTGTATCGTGGCCCACGATCAATTTTCGAGTTTTATTGCATCTTGGTTAAAGAGCTCTCAACAAGGAGCCGATTGAGGAAATGCCGAACAAAAAAAGACCGAAAGTCTACGTGACCCGGAAACTGCCGGAGCCGGTAGAGACCCGGATGCGGGAACTGTTCGACACCGAACTGAATATCGACGATACGCCGCGCACCCAGCACGAACTGGTCGCGGCGATGCAGACGATGGACGTGCTGGTGCCGACGGTGACCGACAGGATCGACGCCGCGATGATCGCGCAGGCCGGTCCGAACCTGAAGCTGATTGCGAATTTCGGCAACGGCACGGACAACATCGACGTGATCGCCGCCGCCGACAAGGGCATCGCCGTCACCAACACGCCGAACGTGCTGAGCGAAGACACGGCCGACATGACGATGGCGCTTATACTGGCTGTTCCGCGCCGACTGACGGAGGGCGCGCGCATCCTGGCCGAGAGCGGCCAGTGGAGCGGCTGGTCGCCCACCTGGATGCTTGGGCGGCGCATATGGGGCAAGCGGCTCGGCATTATAGGCATGGGGCGCATTGGCGCAGCAGTCGCGCGACGGGCCAAGGCCTTCGGGCTTTCGATTCATTACCACAATCGAAACCGGGTGCACCCCGGCACGGAAGAGGAACTGGAAGCGACCTACTGGGACAGCCTCGACCAGATGCTGGCGCGCGTCGACATCGTATCGGTCAACTGCCCCTCGACCCCGGCGACATTTCACCTGCTTTCGGCGCGGCGTCTCGACCTGCTCAGAAGCGAAGCCTACATCGTCAACACCGCCCGCGGCGGCATTATCGACGAGGCGGCGCTGATCAAGAACCTGCAGGCCGGCAAGATCGCCGGCGCCGGTCTCGATGTGTTCGAGCATGAACCGGCGGTCAATCCGAAGTTCATCCGGCTTGCCGAGGAAGGCAAGGTCGTGATGCTTCCGCATATGGGTTCGGCGACAATCGAAGGCCGCATCGACATGGGCGAGAAGGTGATTATCAATATCCGCACTGTGTTCGACGGCCACAGGCCACCCGACCGGGTGCTTCCCGGTATTTGAAGGAAATCAGGCGCTGTAGCTGATGGTCTCAAACCGCGCCGCAAGTCCGTCATAAAGCAAAAGCCTGCCCACCAGCGGCTCGCCCGCGCCGGTTATCAGCTTGATCACTTCCATCGCCTGGAGGGTTCCGATAACGCCAGTCAGCGCGCCGACAATGCCGGCTTCGGCGCAGGTGGGAACCGCGCCGGGCGGCGGCGCTTCGGGAAACAGATCGCGCCAGGAGGGATTGGGATTGCCAGCGCTGTCCTTCTCGAAGGGTTTGAGCACTGTCACTGATCCGTCGAAGCGGCCGACGGCGGCCGTCACCAGCGGTTTGCAAGCGGCGGCGCAGATATCGGCGACCAGATAACGGGTTTCGAAATTGTCAGACCCATCAACGACGATGTCGTAGCCGTCGACGATATCGCGGGCGTTTGCGTCGACCAGCCGAACCACATGACCCTCCACCGTGACATGGGGGTTGATCTGCTCCAGCGCACGCGCGGCGCTTTCCGCCTTGGACCAGCCGACCCGGCCGGTGTCGTGGATGATCTGTCGCTGGAGATTGGAGAGCGACACCGCGTCGTCATCGACAATGCCAAGCGTTCCGACGCCCGCGGCTGCGAGATATTGCAGCACTGGCGAACCCAGCCCGCCTGCGCCGACGACCAGAACGCGGGCGGCCTTCAGGCGCTGCTGGCCAGGGCCGCCAACCTCTGGCAGAACGATGTGGCGTGCGTAGCGCTCCAGTTCGGAATGCGAAAGGGTGGTCATTGGTCAGTCCTGTCAGTCTTCGGCTGGCCGAACGGCGCCTTCCGCCACATGAAAGCAGCGCGCCCGTTCGCCAAGCGCGGCGAACATGCCACGATCGGTTCCGGTCATAAAGGCCTGGCCTCCGAGATCCTCGATCAGATCAAAAAGGGCAGCGCGGCGTCCGGCGTCGAGATGCGCCGCGATTTCGTCGAGCAGCATGACGGGCGGATGACCGCAGGTCTGCGCCGTCAGCCGCGCATGGGCAAGTACAAGTCCGATCAGCAGCGCCTTCTGCTCGCCGGTCGAACAACGCGCCGCATCCATGTTCTTCGCAAGATGCCGGACAAGGAGATCGGAACGATGCGGACCGACCAGCGTGCGGCCGGCTGCGCCGTCGCGATAGCGCGACTGCGAAAGTTGACGCGCGAATTCGTCCTCAATCTCCGCCGCCGAGGCCGATCCGATCTCGTCGATAAAATCGGTCAGCTGCAGTCGCGCCTTCGGAAAGGGGCTTTCCTGCTGGCCGGAATCGATCAATCCGGACAGCATCGTCACCATTTCGCGCCGGGCGATCGCGATCGCCGTGCCGAACTCGGCCATCTGCGCCTCGATTGCGGAGAGCCATGACGGGTCGGAGCCGCCTTCCGAAAGCAAGCGGTTACGGCTGCGCATGGCGCGTTCGTAATCGAGTGTCCGGCGCGCATGCTGCGGATCGATCGACAGGACCTGGCGGTCAAGAAAACGGCGCCGGTCTCCCTTCGATCCGCTAAAGAGACCGTCCATAGCCGGCGTCAGCCAGACAAGCCGCAAATGGTCGAGCAGTTCGTCCGCGCCGCCTGCATTGGTGCGGTTGATGCGAATTCTGCGGCTCTGCCCCTGACTCTCCGATCCGGCGGAGGTTCCAATCGTCACCTCGCCTTCCATACCGTCGAGTTCGGCGAAGACGGAAAAGCCGTCGGGCGCGCCTTCACGGACCATCTCCGCATACACCCCGCGCCGCAGACCGCGTCCGGGCGACAGCAGCGAGACGGCTTCCATGAGATTGGTCTTGCCGGCCCCGTTTTCGCCTGTCAGCACGACATGGCGCCGATCCAGCGCAAGCGACAAAGAGTGATAGTTTCTGAAATCCGCAAGTTTGAGCGCGCTCAGATTAACCCTGCGGTCGTTCACGGTCTGGCCCGCCGTCCGGTCCTCACACCCGCATCGGCATCAGAACATAAACCGTTTGCTCGTCGCCGGTTTCGCGCACCAGCGTCGGCGAGCCGGGATCGGCGAACATAAAGACGGCCTCCGTCCCGCTGAACTGGGCGGTGATGTCAAGCAGGTATCGGGCGTTGAAGCCGATCTCGAGAGTGTCGCTGTCATACCCGACAGCCAGCTCTTCGGTGGCGCTGCCCGAATCCGGATTGTTAACGGTCAGGGTCAACAGGCTGTCGGACAGGCTCAGCTTGACGGCCCGGCCGCGTTCTGACGAGATCGTCGATACGCGATCGACCGCCGCCGTGAAGGACGCGCAATCGATCTTCAGCTCCTTGTCATTGCCGGACGGGATGACGCGCTGGTAATCGGGAAACGTGCCGTCGATCAGCTTCGACGTCAAAAGCACGCCGCCAATGGTGAAGCGGATCTTGGCGTCGGACAATTCCACCGTTATGGAAACGTCCGGATCGTCGACCAGCTTTTGCAATTCGCCAACCGTCTTTCGCGGCACGATGATGCCCGGCATGCCTTCCGATCCGGAAGGCGCGTCGACGTCTGCACGGGCGAGACGGTGTCCGTCGGTGGCGACAGCCCTGAGCTTGAGCGCGCCGTCCTCCTCGATCGTGTGCAGGAATATGCCGTTGAGGTAGTAGCGTGTCTCCTCTGTGGAGATCGCGAATTGCGTGCGGTCGATCAGCGTCTTCAGCTCGGTCGACGGGATGCGGAACGTGTTGGAGAACTCGCCCGCCGTCAGATCCGGGAAGTCGGATTCCGGCAGGCATTGCAATGTGAAACGCGAGCGGCCCGACGTAACCGACATGGAATTGCCGCCCGGCTCGACGCTCAGCTGAACTTCGGAGCCGTCCGACAGTTTGCGAACGATGTCGTAGAGCAAATGCGCCGGAACCGTGGTTGAACCGGACTGCTCGACACTGGCCGCCGTCGCTTCCGTAATCTCCAGATCGAGATCCGTCGCCTTGAGCTCAAGCGTCACGCCATCGGCTTTCAGAAGCACGTTTGACAGGATCGGGATCGTGTTGCGCCGCTCGACGACACGATGCACGTGGTTGAGTGACTTCAGGAGATTTGAACGCTCGATCGTTACACGCATGGCAGCTTTACCGTTATCTTAATTCTGTCCTGGTCGGCGGAGTCAGGAACTGTGGACCTGAAATCGAACACACGCTACGCCTGCAGACAAGCGCATGGTGAGACGGGACCAGCAAAATGGCAGATTTGCCCACCAATAGGCAAGTGCGTTGCGGTTCAGCGCGGTGCAGAAACGGATATTTCCCGGGAATTTGTTCAGCGGCGGCGATCGAATAGCGGCGTATGACGCCGATGACCCGCCCCTCGCAGGGGCGGGGTCGCTTTGCGCGTCCGAATCTATTCGCTGATCAGCCTGCGCAACAGCTCGATTTCGTGGGCCAGCTTGGTGTCCTGTTCCAGGAGGCCTTCTATCTTGCGCACGGCGTGGAGGACTGTCGTGTGATCACGACCGCCGAAGCGACGACCGATTTCCGGGAAAGATCGCGGCGTCATGGTCTTGGACAGATACATGGCGATTTGTCGCGGCTTGACGATTGTCCGGGTCCTTCGGTTGGAGATCATTTCCTGGCGCGAAACGCTGTAGTGCCGCGAGACGATGCGCTGGATGTCTTCGATGCGCACCCGTTTCGGCTCACCCGCGTTAACCAGATGACCCAGCAATTCGTCGACCCGGTCGATAGACAGCGCCGGCTCGAAGGTACGACGAAAGAGCAGCTGGTTGAAGGCGCCTTCGAGTTCCCGCCCGCTGGAGGTGACGTTGCGCGCGACATGGACGAGAATGTCGTCGGGAATATCGAGCGTGCTGTCCTCCTGCTGCGCGGCGACCAGCCGGCGTCGCAGGATTTCCAGGCGCATCTCGAAATCCGGAGCCTCCACCTCGATGGCGACACCGCCCTGAAGGCGCGACCGAACCCGGGCGTCCAGGGATTCAAGCTCCCATGGCGCCCGGTCCGCCGCAACCACGACCTGACGCGCGGAATCCAGCAGCATGTTCAGCAGGTGACAGAACTCGTGCTGGATCGACTTGCCCTGGAGGAACTGCATGTCATCGATCACAAGGAGGTCGATATTGCGCAGCGACTCCTTGAAGGAAAGCGCGTCATTGTCCCTGATGGCGGTCGCAAACCGCCACATGAAATACTCAGCCGTCAGATAGACAACGCGAGGATTGCGATCGCTCGCGCTGGCTTCGAGAGCAATGGCCTGCAGAAGATGGGTCTTGCCGAGCCCGACTCTGGAATGGATGAAAAGCGGATTGAAGCGCACGGCGCTGGCGCCGGCTTCGGCGATTGTTCGCGCCGCCGCAAGCCCCACGCGGTTGGACGCGCCTTCCACGAAGGTCGCAAAGGAATAGCGTGAATCCAGCGGAGAGCCAGTGACCGACTTTCTGTCGCCGGGCTGAACGGTCTGGCTTCGCGCGAGCTTCGCCGGACCAGTCGACTGGGGCTGCCTGCAGGGCTGCTGGGCCGGCTGAACGGCGCCCGCAGACATGTCCGTAATTTCGGATGACTGTATCAGACGGTTTCCCCGCGTCGCGGATCGCACAAGAATCTCGACGCGCAGAATGTCAGGGTTTTCTTCCTGAAACAGCTTCGTCAGCAAGTCGAGATAACGGTTGTTGATCCAGGATCTGAGAAATGTCGTTGGAACGGAAAGCCGAACGATGCTTTTTGAAACCGAGTCGAGTTTCAGACGACCAAACCAGCTTGAAAAGACGTCCGGACCCACAATTGCCTTCAACCGGATCTGGACCCGATTGAAAAGAGCCTTATCGTCCATTCCTGATTTCCCCGCATTCGCCGCTTTGTCGACCGTTTTACCAAGTTGTGGATCCGTCTTTTTGTCATGCAATTCTGCTTGCACAGGCGCCGCTGTAGAACCCTGCATTTTGGCCATCTCCTGTTTTAATTATTGATTTTTTCGACCTCTTCGGTCGCTACCCCGCATACAGCTACCCGAAATTCTTACCCTGCTCCTTTCTCCCTTCGATCCGCTTCGATCTGACATCCCGACCGCCCGGCGCCTGAAAACAAGGCGCAAAACATCCCCGCTCCGGAACGTCGCTCCGGATAGCAACCAAGGGTTTTAGATGAAGCGCGCCGACGGTTATCGACACTGCCATGAAAGGCGCAACAACCTGGCTCGAACCCCGAGAGGTCAGTTCCAGAGTAAACATTACAAACTGCTGTTTGTGTCCTCCATGCAGGCATATTAAGCCAGCCCGCGATTGCATTGGTCAAGGCTGCGAAACGATGAATCGGACGCCGGAGGAAGGAAACGCAACTTCGCCGAAAACATGCATTATGTGCGCCTCGCCATAATCTATTCGAATTCAATGGCTTTTCTAGAGGCAACAGTTGCAAGCGGCGGTTTGCAAAAAAAACCAAAAAAAAGAGCTTGACTCACAATCTGCGCGCAGAGTTTTCCCGAGGGATGGGAGGAAATTTATAACCTCCGGCAATTTACTGTTTTTTAACAGTTTTCATTGTTTCACGCCGCCACGTGAATCCGCCATTGCTCAGGCTCTGTTACAGATTTTTTACAGAAACGCAAAAAAGCCCGGCGCGCCGCCAGGCCATTAAGATTCTACCTAACTGATTGCAATCAGGCGCTGATTGCTTTTACGCGACGGGACAGACGCGACATTTTGCGGGCAACGGTGTTGCGATGAAAAACACCATTTCCTGCAGCGCGCATCATTTCCGGCTGGGCAGCCTTGAGGGCGGCTGCAGCGACTTCCTGGTCGCCGGAGGCGATCGCCTCTTCCACTTTGCGGACATATCCGCGAACCCGTGTGCGTCGCGTCTTGTTGACTGCCGTACGGCGGGCGATCTTGCGTGTAGCCTTTTTCGCCGAAGTTGTATTGGCCATTGAGGTCTCTCTTCAAATTTTTGTACTGGGTACCGGAACGGCCGCTCGAGGCCGATGGCCCGCTTTCCGGTAAAAAACATGGTGACCCGGAAGGCCACCTTTTTCCGTGGTGGGCGATATAACCGGAAAGTCCCGGCCCGTCAACGGTTGTTGAACTGAGCTTCCCGCTTCTCTGCGAAGGCCGCCATGCCTTCCGTCTGGTCGTCCGTCGCAAACAGCGAGTGGAACAGCCGTCGTTCGAAACGCAGGCCTTCCGCCAGCGGCTGCTCGTAGGACCGGTTGACGGCTTCCTTCGCCATCATCACAGAAGGCAGAGAGAAGGACGCGATTTTCTGCGCCATCTTTCTTGCGGTCGCAATCAGTTCCTCGGCGGGCACGACCCGGGCGACCAGCCCGCTGCGCTCTGCTTCTTCTGCGTCCATCATCCGCCCTGTCAGGCACAGATCCATGGCTTTCGCCTTGCCGACAGCGCGCGTCAGGCGCTGGGTTCCGCCCATGCCGGGAATGACGCCGAGGGTAATTTCCGGCTGTCCGAATTTCGCCGTGTCCGCGGCCACGATAATGTCGCACATCATGGCGAGTTCACAACCGCCGCCAAGGGCGTAGCCCGAAACGGCCGCGATCATTGGCTTGCGCGTCGCTGCAAAGCGCTCCCATTGCCCAAAGAAATCGCGACCATAGGCATCGACATAATTGAGAGCCTGCATTTCCTTGATGTCTGCGCCGGCGGCGAAAGCCTTTTCCGAACCGGTCAGCACGATCGCGCCGATCTCATCGTCTTCATCGAAGGCCTTCGCCGCGGCAATGGTCTCTTCCATCACTTGCGAGTTCAGCGCGTTGAGCGCCTTAGGCCGGTTGAGCGTTATCAGCCCGACGCGCCCATCCGTTTCAACAATGATCGTTTCGTAACTCATGGTCCTCTCCTTTTTTGCCGCTTTGCGGACGTCACTTCTGGCACGACGGACAATAGAACGTCGACCGCCCGCTCTGCACGATACGTCTGACAGGTTTGCCACAACCATCATGGCGGCAGGGCTCGCCTGTCCGCCCATAGGCGTTGAAGCTGTGCTGGAAATAACCGAGCGAACCGTCGGTCAGGCGATGATCGCGCAACGACGACCCGCCCGCCTCGATGGCTTCCTCGATCACCTGTCGGATCGCCGCGACGAGATTTTCCAGCCGCGCGACGGGTTTGCTGCGACGGTCGACCAGCGTCGCCGCCTTGCGGCGCGGCGATATTTTCGCCCGCCACAGCGCCTCGCATACATATATATTGCCGAGGCCGGCGATAATGCCCTGATCAAGGAGCGCAGCCTTGACCGGAACCTGCCGCCCGGCGAAACGCGCTGCAAGGTAGTCTGCGTTCAGCGCGTTGCCCGTCGGTTCCACGCCGAGCCCCGCCAACATCGGATGAGCGGCGAGCCTATCGACATCCGAAAGGAACATGTAACCGAAGCGGCGCGGGTCATTATATATAATGCGATGCCTGCCGCCTGGACCATCCAGCTCCATGATCAGATGATCGTGCCGCCCGTCCTTCGACCGTTCGTGATGGAAATTGCCGGGGATCGCCTCTGTCCCATCAGCCGGTTCGACGCGCCAGGAACCCGACATGCCGAGATGCGAGGCAAGGACGGCGCCGTCGTCCAACTCCAGAAGGATATATTTGGCCCTGCGGTCGAGGCGTTCGATTCGACGCCCGGTCAGGCGGTCTGTGAAGTTGTCGGGAAACGGAAAGCGGAGATCCGGCCGGTTCTGCCTCATGCTCACAATCCGGCCGCCCTCCATGGCGGGGGCCAGGCCGCGACGAACCGTCTCTACTTCCGGCAATTCCGGCATGATAATCTGCTTCTGCCTGTTTGGCGTTTGTCATTGATTGACCTATAAGCACAGTGACCCGGCTGCAAGACTAATTTCTCGCCCGGTATTTGGAGTAGAGACATGTCCGAGACTCGTGTGTCCAGCGCGGACGGGATGGAAACCTCATACGGTTTCACCGAGGTTGAGCAGGGCGGCAAGCAGGGGCTTGTCGACGAAGTGTTCCACGGCGTGGCGCGGCGCTATGACATCATGAACGACGCCATGTCGGGCGGAATGCATCGTCTGTGGAAAGACGCAATGGTCACCGCGCTCAATCCGCCGAAGCGGCCGGATTATGCGGTTCTGGACGTGGCCGGCGGAACCGGCGACATCGCCTTCCGCATTGTCGAAGCCTCCGGCCGCCAGGCACACGCGACGGTGCTGGACATCAACGGCTCGATGCTGCAGGTCGGCCGCGAACGCGCCGAAAAGCAGCGTCTCGACGGATGCGTCGATTTCGTCGAGGCCAATGCGGAGGATCTGCCGTTCGAGAATGGTCGTTTCGACGCCTATACGATCGCATTTGGCATCCGCAACGTGCCGGACATCCCCAAGGCGCTTTCAGAAGCCTATCGGGTCCTGAAACGAGGCGGCCGGTTCCTGTGTCTTGAATTTTCGGAGGTTGACGCGCCGATGCTCGACAGGCTCTACGACGCGTGGTCCTTCAACGCCATACCGCGGCTCGGGCGCATGATCACCGGCGATTCGGAACCCTACCAGTACCTGGTGGAATCGATCCGCAAATTTCCGAACCAGAAGGATTTTGCGACGACGATCGAACAGGCCGGCTTTTCCCGCGTGAAATGGACCAACTACACAGGCGGCATCGCGGCGCTACATTCCGGCTGGAAACTTTGAACGCGGCAGAGGTTCGATCCCGTTGAACAATCTCCTTGCCTATACGCGGCTCCTGCGGGCCGGCTGGGTAATGGCCCGCGAGGGCGTGGTCGCCGCCCTGCCTTCGGAAGGTCTGCAAGGCCCGGCGCGCCTTGGCTATCGCATCGCGGCCGCGCTCGCCCGACCCGCCTCGAAATCGCGCGACCGGGCGCAGCGTCTCGGCCAGGCCGTGGATCGCCTCGGACCGTCCTATGTTAAACTCTGCCAATTTCTGGCGACCCGTCCGGATGTGGTCGGCGATGCGCTGGCGGCGGATCTGTCGCTGCTGCAGGACCGCATGGATACTTTCCCCCAGGAAGCGGCGAAGGCGAGGATCGAGGCGTCGATCGGTAGATCTGTCGAAGATCTTTATTTGAGCTTCGGGGAACCAATCGCCGCAGCCTCTATCGCACAGGTGCACCCGGCGGAGACCGCGGACGAGAACGGCGTGCGGAAAGTCGCGGTCAAGGTGGTGCGGCCGGGCGTGCGGCAGCGGTTCCGCAATGACCTGGAAACCTTCTATCTGGTCGCGCAACTCGCCGAGAGACTGATTCCCTCCGCGCGCCGCCTCAGACCTGTGGAGATTGCGCGCACGCTCGACCAGACCACAAAGATTGAAATGGATCTGCGGCTGGAAGCGGCGGCGCTTTCGGAAATCGCCGACAACACGGTCGACGACCCCGGCTTTCGCGTGCCGAAAGTCGACTGGGAGAGGACAGGCCGCGATTGCGTGACCATGGAATGGGTCGACGGGATCAAGATCTACGAACTGGAAAAACTCCGCGCTGCCGGCCTTGACACAGTCAGGCTCTCGGAGACGCTTATCCAGTCCTTTCTCCGACACACGCTGCGCGACGGTTTCTTCCACGCCGACATGCACCAGGGCAACCTGTTCGTCGATGCGAAGGGCGACATCGTCGCCGTCGACATGGGCATTGTCGGCAGACTGGGCAAGAAGGAACGGCGGTTTCTGGCCGAGATCCTCTACGGCTTCATAAAACGCGACTATCGACGCGTGGCGGAAGTACATTTCGAGGCGGGCTATGTTCCAGCCCATCACGACATGGCGAGTTTCGCGCAGGCGATCCGCGCGATCGGAGAACCGATCCACGGCCAGTCGGCCGATACAATCTCCATGGCGAAACTGCTGACGCTGCTTTTCGAGGTCACGGAATTGTTCGACATGCAGACGCGGCCCGAGCTCATCATGCTGCAAAAAACGATGGTAGTGGTCGAAGGCGTGTCGCGGATGCTCAATCCGAATTTCAACATGTGGAAGGCGTCCGAGCCCGTGGTGGGAGACTGGATCCGCCACAATCTCGGACCGGCGCGCGTGGCGACGGATCTGCGCGACGGTCTGAGCGCCGCGCTTCGGCTTGCCGAACAGGCGCCGGAGCTTGCCGAAAGGGCAAGGCGCCTTTCCGAGGAAATAGACCAGATGGGCAGGAACGGCCTGCGTTTCGACGACGAGACCGCACAGGCCATCGGAAAAGCCGAAGCGCGGCATACGCGGTCCGGCCGTATCGCGCTTTGGGTGATTGCATTGATGGCAATCATCATTGCTTTCCAGATGTAAACTGATATCAATGATATCATATTGACCGGCGATCCGAAGGAATATGCGGTATGGCCAGCATCACCATTCGCAATCTCGACGAGGCGACGAAACAGGCCCTGCGCGAACGCGCCGCCCGCAACGGCCGATCCATGGAAGAAGAGGCGCGCCATCTGATCCGCGCAGCAGGCGAGGCCGAGACGGCTGCGCCACCGACCGAAGCGTCCGTTACCCCGGCTCCCGCGGCCAGCGGCGCGCTTGCCGGCAAACGCATATTGCTGGTCATGACCGGCGGCGTCGCCGTCTACAAATCACTGGATCTGATCAGGCGGTTGCGCGAACGCGGCGCGTCGGTGCGACCAGTCATGACGAAGGCGGCGCAGGAATTCGTGACGAGCCTCGCTGTCGGCGCGCTTGCCGCCGACAAGGTGTTCACCGATCTTTTTTCGCGCGAGGACGAACATGATATCGGCCATATCAGGCTGGCGCGCGAATGCGACATGATCCTGATCGCGCCGGCGACGGCCGATTTTCTCGGCAAGATGGCGCTTGGACTGGCCGACGATCTGGCCTCGGCGATTGCGCTCGCGGCCCACGCGCCTATTCTTGCCGCGCCGGCGATGAACCCGGCCATGTGGTCGAACCCAGCGGTCAGGCGCAACGTCGAAGTCCTGAAGCAGGACGGCGTCGCCTTCATCGGACCGATGCGCGGCGAGATGGCGGAAAGCGGCGAGGCCGGAACCGGCCGCATGGCGGAGCCGCTGGAGATTGCCGCCGCCTGTGAGAAGCTGCTCGACGACCGGCCGAAGCCGCTTGCAGGCAAAACGGCCATCGTCACCTCCGGACCAACGCACGAACCCATCGATCCGGTTCGCTACATCGCCAATCGTTCCTCCGGCAAGCAGGGTCATGCAATCGCCGCCGCGCTGGCCGAGCTTGGCGCATCGGTGACGCTGGTCTCCGGCCCGGTTACAATTCCGGATCCTGTTGGCGTCGAAACGATGCATGTGGAAAGCGCTCGCGAGATGCTTGAGGCAGTCACCAACCATCTGCCTGTCGATATCGCAGTCATGGTCGCGGCCGTCGCCGACTGGCGGGTAGACGGACAGTCCGACCAAAAGATCAAGAAGGCGCCGGGAGAAAGCCCGCCCCCTCTCATGCTGACTGAAAACCCGGACATACTGAAGACGGTCGGTCATCACGACAAGCGGCCGCGCCTTGTTGTCGGATTTGCGGCCGAAACGCAGAATCTCGAGGAGAACGCCCGCGGCAAGCTCAAACGCAAGGGCGCCGACTGGATCGTCGCCAATGACGTGTCGCCCGAAACAGGGATTATGGGCGGCGACCGCAACCGTGTGCGCATCGTCAGCCATGACGGCGTCGAGGACTGGGAGGACATGGACAAGCAGGCCGTCGCTCGGCGGCTCGCCCAAAAGATCGCAACGGATGTGGATGCGTCGCGGTGAAACGATCCCAGCTGACCGTTTACCCTGAGTGAACAGTCAGTTCTTTGTCCGCCACGCACAAGAAAGCCGCATCGTTGTTATATTGGCCGCAACAAAGGAGACAGGCTCATGTCAATCCGTCCGGTCAAGCAGACCCTTTCCGCCCAGAAGACGATGGAAGGCGCAGGCGTTGAACTGTACCGCGCCTTCGGCTTCAAGGATCCGCACATGGCGGACCCGTTTCTGCTGTTCGACGATTTCCGCAACGACAGTCCCGACAAGTACATGGCGGGATTTCCCTGGCACCCGCATCGCGGGATCGAGACGATCACCTATGTGCTGGCCGGAACCGTCGACCATGGCGACAGCCTCGGCAATACGGGCTCGCTCGGCGCCGGCGACGTGCAATGGATGACCGCCGGCAGCGGGATCATGCACCAGGAAATGCCGAAGGGCGACGCAAAAGGCCAGATGCACGGTTTTCAGCTCTGGGCGAACCTCCCCTCCTCGCTGAAGATGACAGCGCCGCGCTACCAGGATATCGGCGCCTCCGATATTCCCGAAGTGATTGACGATGACGGCACGGTCGTGCGCGTCGTCTGCGGATCGTTCTGGGGCAAGTCGGGGCCTGTCGACGGGATCGCCGCCGACCCGGTCTATCTCGACGTGTCGATTCCGCCAAACAAGCGCAAGACGCTGCCGGTGGACACCTACGCCTCGGCCTTCGCCTATATCTTCGCAGGCTCCGGCACATTCGCTTCGGCCTCGAAGCCGTTCGGCGTCTTGACCGAAAAGGAAATCGACGGCGAGGAAATATTTCTGCGCGACCAGACCGGCAACCGCACGCTGGTGCTTTTCGACACCGGCGACGAGGTGACGGTTCAGGCCGGAGACGAAGGCGTCCGCTTTCTGCTCGTCTCGGGCAAGCCGATCCGCGAACCCGTCGCCTGGCATGGCCCGATCGTCATGAACACGCGCGACGAA
This sequence comes from Hoeflea sp. CAU 1731, assembly GCF_039888615.1. NCBI lineage: Bacteria > Pseudomonadati > Pseudomonadota > Alphaproteobacteria > Hyphomicrobiales > Rhizobiaceae > Hoeflea > Hoeflea sp. CAU 1731. The sequence goes on from NZ_JBDQQS010000014.1 coordinate 129,310, forward strand.
CTAATCCAGGCCGTGCGCGAGTTGCAGGCAGGCTCGTTCATCAAGTAACGCGATGCGCCCTTGCCCGTCATCCCGGGCGAGGGCTATCAAAGCTCGACGATAATGCCGATGTCGGGCGCTACATTCCCTGCGCGCAGTTCGTCGAAGACTGGAACCGCCGCAGAAAGACCTTCCAGTTTTTCAAGTTTCAACCATTCACGGCTTTGGACAGCCGCGCGCTCCCAGAATGTATTTGTCCGACTCTCGAATTCGCCCGGTCCCAATTCGCCGGCGCGCTTCTTGATGTGTCCCGGCGCAAAGAACATGGAACTGCGTTCGCGGATGAAATCCGGCCCCATCCGGTTGTCGTCCCAATGGGACAGGCCGACATTGGAGCAGAAGCGCATATTGTCGCCCAGACGCCGGTGCAGCGCCGAGAGCACCGGACCCGATCCGGACATATCGACGATCACCGACGGCGCGTCCGGAACCGAGGCGATCTGCCCATAATCGAGCACTGTGTCGTAGATACCGAGACTTTCGACGAAAGCCCGGTTGCGCCGCGACGTCAGGCCAAGTGCCGGCAGGCCGCCCGCATCTTCCTTGACGGCGTAGGCAAGCCCGATCGCGGTCTTTCCCGAGGCGCTGACGATGATAAGCCGCTCGGCGCCGAACCAGCCATTGTCGACGAGAAAATCATGCAGGCAGAAGGAAGTCGCATAGAGCGGATGCAGCAGCATGCGCTCATTGTCGAGATCGCGGCTGGCGCCGGCCGGCATCCGCGCATAGGAATTGTAGACCGGCGGCAAATCGGCGCGATGCGCCACGCCATCGATCATGCGGCTGTCCGAGACGCGCGTCGGCCGCATGACGAGTTCTTCGGCCATCGGGAAATAACCGTAGATCCTGTCGCCGACTGAAACGTCCGGCGCGTTGGACTCGACAATCTCCGCAAAACCCCAGACCGGGATGACGCCCCAGCCGCCATCGGCGTTGTCCGCCGCCTCGAAGAACTTCCAGTAGCCGATCTTTTCGCCGACGACGCCGTAGGTGACATTGTTGGCGGTCAGCGCAAACCGCTCGACGCGGACGCGGATTTCGCCTTCTGCAAGGGGCCGCGCCGCGGCCTCCACAAGACGGCAACTCGACAAATCATCCTTGCGGACCTGAAACTGCTGCATGATCACTCTCCTCCCTGGCGTTGCGGATCAAGCCGCCTTGACGGCATGATACTCCTTCACATGCCCGAATTTTATGTCGGGCCATCGTTCGCTCTCGTAATTCAGCGAGAAACTGTCGGATGCGAGAAACACCGGGTCGCCGTCGAGATCGCGGGCGATGTCGCCGCGTTTGGCGCTGATGAACTTCTCCAGATCGGCGCGGCGATCGGCCGAAATCCAGCGGCAGACATTGAACCGCGCCGCCTCGAACGAGACCGGCAGGCCGTATTCGCTCTTCAGTCGCTCCTTAAGCACGTCCAGTTGCAGGGCGCCGATGACGCCGACAATGGCGGGCGATCCGTCTTCCGGCGAAAACAGTTGCACGACGCCTTCCTCCGCCATCTGCTGCAGGGCTTCCTTCAGCTTCTTCGCTTTCATTGCGTCTTCCAGACGCACGCGGCGCAGGATTTCCGGCGCAAAGTTCGGCACCCCCTGGAAAACGATGTTCTCGCCCTCCGTCAGCGTGTCGCCGATGCGCAGCGTGCCGTGATTGGGAATGCCGACCACGTCACCGGCATAGGCGTCGTCCGCCAGTTGTCGCTGATGCGCGAAAAAGAACTGCGGCGCCGACAGACCGAGCGACTTGCCGGTGCGTGACAGGCGCGCCTTCATGCCGCGCTTGAGCTTGCCCGAACACACGCGCACGAAGGCGATACGGTCACGGTGGTTCGGGTCCATGTTCGCCTGGATCTTGAATACGAAGGCCGTCATGTCGCTGTCGGTGGCCTTTACCAACCGCGTATCGGCCTGTTGGGCGCGCGGCGCCGGCGCATAGGCGCCGAGCGCGTTGATCAGGTCGCGCACCCCGTAGTTTCGCAGCGCCGAGCCGAAGAAGACCGGCGTCAGATGGCCTTCCAGAAAAGCTTCAACGTCGAAAGGCTTGCAGGCTTCACGCGCAAGATTGACCTCCTCGACGAAGGCCTCGCGATCGTTTTCCGGCAAAAGGCCGGCCGCGCTGTCGGACTCCGGCCCGTTGACCGGAGTTCTCCTGTCTTCGGAATCCAGACGGCGCACGGCGTTGTCGGCCAGATGATAGGTGCCGGAAAAGGTGCGCCCCTGTCCGATCGGCCATGTGACGGGCGCGGTGTCGAGCGCCAGCTTGTCCTCGATCTCGTCGAGGATCTCGAAAGGATCGCGCGCCTCGCGGTCCATCTTGTTGACGAAGGTGACGATCGGGATATCGCGCAGCCGGCAGACCTCGAACAGCTTCAGCGTGCGTGGTTCGATGCCCTTGGCGGCGTCGATGACCATGATCGCGGCGTCGACCGCGGTCAGGGTGCGGTAGGTGTCGTCGGCGAAATCTTCGTGGCCGGGCGTGTCGAGAAGATTGTAGACGTGGTCGCCATATTCGAACGTCATCACGGAGGTGACGACGGAAATGCCGCGCTCGCGTTCGATCTTCATCCAGTCGGAGCGCGAATGCATGCGGTCCTTCTTGGCCTTCACCTCGCCGGCAAGCTGGATCGCGCCGCCAAAGAGCAGAAGCTTCTCGGTGAGCGTCGTCTTGCCCGCATCCGGGTGGGAAATGATCGCAAAGGTTCGGCGGCGGGCCACCGCCTGTTCGAGACTTTCGGGCATGTAGTTCAAAGAATCCTGTTGAATTGCGCGTCTTCTAGCGCTCAGCGCCGCCACATGCAATTGACCTCGCGCGTAGCAGGCAAGACAAGGGTCGGCGACCGGACTGAAGATAGGGATTTGACTGATGACTTCCAACGTTACGCTTGGACTGGTGCGCCTGCCGCATGGCGAGGGCCTTGCCCTACCGGCCTATGAAACTGCGGGCGCGGCCGGCATGGACCTGCGCGCCGCCATGCCCGAAGGCGAGACGATGACGATTGCGGCGGGCGAGCGGGCGTTGGCGCCGACCGGCTTCGTCTTCGAGATCCCCGCTGGTTACGAGGGCCAGGTGCGGCCGCGTTCTGGCCTTGCACTGAAATACGGCGTCACCTGCCTCAACACACCCGGCACCATCGACAGCGACTATCGCGGCGAGGTGAAGGTGTTGCTCGTCAATCTGGGGGACGAAGATTTCGTGATCGAACGCGGCATGCGCATCGCCCAGATGATTGTGGCGCCGGTGACCCAGGTCGCGGTTGAAGAGCGGTCGCTTGCCGGCGCGACAGAACGCGGCGCCGGCGGCTTCGGTTCGACGGGGCGGAGTTGAATAGCGTCAGTCTTTGCTCAGGAGACCATGCCGTTTGTGCCAGTCTTCCAGCGATTCCGGTGGATAGCCCTCTCTTTGCCCGTCGTTCGTTCCGGCCTCGACGCAGACCCAGTTGGCTTTGGAACCCAGCATGATGTGTTCGCTTTCCGGCGCTTGCGGAAGCGGCGTGTCGATGGCGCTGGCGAACGGATGGACGAGATCCGGCCAGGAGGGATCGAATACCCAGAGCGCCGAACCGCATTTCGAGCAGAAGCGCCGCTCGCCGCTGCTCGTTGCGCCGTCGAGCACCGCATGGAACACCGTAATATTCTCGTCGCCTTCGACCTCGAGCGTATCGGCTTTCGCGCCGAGATTGATCGCGTATCCTCCGCCGCCGGCGGTCTTGCGGCAAATCGAGCAGTAGCAGCGCATGTAGGGCGCCGGCGCATAGGCCTTGACCCGAAAATGCACGGCGCCGCAATAACAGGATCCTTCGAGTTGCATGGCTGTCTCCTCTGACACGACCGGATTTGACGAAGTAAACAGCAGCCTTCTTGCGCATTCAACCGCATTGGCGTAAACGGCGATCGTCCAGTTACGGAGTTTTAATGCGCGGACGCAAAGAGTCCCGGTAAAGCCCGGTCAGTGGAATGACCGGGCAGGTTTGCGAACGCTGCCGCAGGCGAAATAGCCCGCGGCGGGCGAAACGCAACGCGCAAAAATTACGGACATTTCAATGGATATCTCCAGACAGGAGCAGCGGGTGCTACACCTGCTCGCCCAGGGCGGCTGCATCGCCGTGGAAAAGGACGACCGCGGCCATATCGTCGAGGCCCGATGCATGACCCGCGAGGGCTGGATGTTTTCCGGCTGCTCGCTTTCGCTTTTCAGAAAACTGAAGCGACGGCGCACCATCGCCTCGAAAGGCGGCGGGCCTTACCGGATCACCGAACTCGGGCTTGCCCGCGTCCGGTCCCAGCCGGACAACCGGTAGGCTACACGTCCCGCTGGCCTTTTTGGCTGGCGGGACTAACCTCCACCCCCGCCGCAGCCGCCACCGCCGCCGCAGCCACCTCCATCGCCGCCGCCGGCAGCTCCAGCATCGCCCATACCTCCAAAGCCGCCGTCCACTCCAAAAAAGGTGGTAGTGGATCCAGCAACACCGGCGCGCTCGACCACAAGACCGCCGGCGCGCAAGCTCTCGCTATCCAAATCATAGTTGATTCCGTTCGGGATCTGGAGCTTGCCATCAAGAGCAAAGAGCAAAGGAAGCATCGCCGGTTTCAGCGGATCAATATTTGCGTCCCTGCAGCACTCTAACCAGACCCGGCGCAGACCCTCGTTGCTCTTTTGATACTCAGGCGCGAGAACAGCAGCAGGTGCATGGTGTAGAAAACGGCCAAAAGCCTTCTTGCAGAAATTCTGATAGGCGCGGGTATAGAGTATGAATTCGTGCCAGAGATCATCCGCCGCCTGTGAAGGCATCGCAACATATTGTCGGCCGCTCTTGAGGTAAGCGCGGAAGAACTGCTTGAGGCCCTTAGATATCCGTTCCGTATCATTCGCGGATAGATGCGGATGCCACGTTGCCAGTTTTTCGATTAATCCATCCGGCCATTCGTAGTTATCGATGTAGGCCAGTCTTCTGCGTAGTGTTATTCGAAAGTAAAGCCGGTATCCAGCGGACAATAAAATATATGCGACATAAACAGCTACGGCGGCAACAATCCATTCGACCCAGCTCATTCCGAAAATATCCGATCCGAATAACTATCCCTGATTGCAGGACATACTAGACAAACGCTGAAGAAATGCGCAAGCGCGGGTTAAGCCGCCACGGCCACCTCACCCGAAAGCCGGTACGAGATCGCCTCGGCGATATGGATGCGTCCGACCGTCTCGACGCCCTCTAGATCGGCGAGCGTGCGCGCAACTTTCAGAATGCGGTGATAGGCGCGCGCGGAGAATTTCAGCTTCTCGGCCGCATTCTGCAACAGCGCCGCACCGCCGGGATCCGGTTGCGCGATCGTCTCGATCAATGCAGTGGGGCATTGTGCGTTGGCGGTGACGCCTGGATGGCCGAGTTCAAGGAAACGCTGCTTCTGCCGCGCGCGCGCCGACGCGACCCGGGCTGCGACGACAGTGCTCGGCTCACTCACACCGGGCTTGATCAGATCCGCCGCGGTGACCGCCGGCACGTCGATGCGCAGATCGATCCGGTCCATGAGCGGGCCGGAAATGCGCGCCTGATAATCCGTCCGGCAGCGCGGGCCCCGGGCGCAGACATGACCGGGCTCGCCCGCCATGCCGCAACGGCACGGATTCATGGCTGCGACAAGCTGTATCTGCGCCGGATAGCTGACGTGATGGTTGGCGCGCGCAATGATGCATTCGCCGCTTTCCAGCGGTTGCCGCAGGGAATCCAGCACCTGAGGCGTGAATTCCGGAAACTCGTCAAGAAACAGAACGCCGTGATGGGCGAGCGACACTTCGCCGGGTTTCGCGCGGAAACCGCCGCCGACCATCGCGGCCATCGAGGCGGAGTGATGCGGCGCGCGGAATGGCCGCCTGTCCGACAGCCGGCCGCCTGGCAATTGCCCGGCGATCGAGTGGACCATCGAGACTTCCAGCAATTCGGCCGGAGACAGCGGCGGCAGGATGGAAGGCAGGCGGGCCGCGAGCATGGACTTGCCCGAACCTGGCGGGCCAGACATCAAGAGGTTGTGAGCGCCGGCGGCGGCGACCTCCAATGTGCGCCGCGCAGATTCCTGCCCCTTGATGTCAGCGAGATCGGGCAGGGTGTCCGGTGACTGGCGCATCGCCGGCTCCGGCTTTGAGAGAACCTGAACGCCTTTGAAATGATTGGCCATCGCGATCAGGCTGCGCGGTGCGAGGATGTCGAGATCGGCGCTCGCCCATGCGGCTTCCGGACCGCAGGCTTCGGGACAGATCAGACCCTTGCCGCGCGCATTTGCGCCGATCGCCGCAGGCAACACGCCTGCGACCGGGGCCAGCGTTCCATCGAGAAACAGTTCTCCGAGGATCACGTAATCGGAAAGCATGTCCGGTGGAATGACGCCGAGAACGGTCATCAGGCCAAGGGCGATCGGCAGGTCGAAATGGCTTCCTTCCTTCGGCAAGTCAGCCGGCGCCAGATTGACGGTGATTTTCTTCGCCGGAAGCGCCATGCCCGACGCATGGAGCGCCGCCTGCACCCGCTCACGGCTTTCGGCCACCGCCTTGTCCGGCAGACCGACGATATGCATATTGATCTTGCCGGGAGAAACCATGACCTGCACGTCGACCGGATCGGCGCTGATACCCTGAAAGGAAACGGTACTGACACGCGCGACCATAGGCGTACTCCGGTATCGACAAATGCAATTTATAAGCGATTATGCATCGACACTACACGCGCTTTGCACTCAAGACAAGAACAGAATAAGAACAAAGAATTCTGGCCGCCACTCGACGTCCGCGCTGGCTGGACAGGCTGGCGGCAAGACAATAAGCAAGGTCTGCGATGCGACTCGCAGAATGAATTTGACCTCGGGAATTGACATGACCATCCGGCTGCACAAAGGCGATATCGCCGAAAAGGACGCGGAACGCTACACGGGCGACATAGCGATCGACACCGAGACGCTCGGCCTCAAACCACATCGCGACCGGCTGTGTGTGGTGCAGCTGTCACCCGGCGACGGCAGCGCAGACGTGATCCAGATCGCCAGGGGACAGAAGAAAGCGCCCAATCTGGCCGGGCTACTCAGGGATCGCAAGAAAACAAAGATCTTTCACTTCGGACGCTTCGACATCGCCGTGCTCTATCATACGTTCGGCGTGACCTGCGCGCCCGTATTCTGCACCAAAATCGCATCGCGTCTGACCCGCACCTACACGGACCGGCACGGCCTGAAGGACAATCTGCGCGAATTGCTGGAAATCGATATCTCCAAACAGCAGCAGTCTTCGGACTGGGCGGCGGAGACGTTGACGAGCGCACAGCTCGACTATGCGGCTTCCGACGTGCTGCACCTGCACGCCTTACGCGACAGACTGCAGGAGCGCCTCGACCGCGACGGCCGCAGCGCGACGGCCGAGGCCTGTTTCAAGTTTCTGCCGACGAGGGCCAAACTCGACCTGATGGGCTGGGACGAAACCGATATCTTCGCCCACAGCTGAATCTGCAGTCCGTCAATCGACTACGATTTCGTTCTGATCCCCACGCGGGCCAGAACCTCGCCCGGAATACGGTAGCGCCTGACGAGAATGCGCTGGGAAGCGAGGCCTGACAGCTCGTGCTGGATGAACAGCGCCCAGGCAGCGTCCGCCGCCTTCTGCACCAGCCCGGAGCGTTTGTGCTTGTCCGGTTTGTCCCCTTCGACTGTTTGCGCATCGTGGTTTCTCAGATCGAGAAGCGCCTTTTCCAGCATCCGGCCCGCTTCGCCAAGCGCAGAGGCGCGCTCCTGCATGACTTCGTAGTCTAGAACCGCGAGGCCGGTCTTGCCACGGCTGAGACCGGAGAGATTGGGTGGGCGAACGCTCATGCGCCAGAGGATAGAGCGCGTAATTCAAAAAGAAACAAAAAAGACCCGCGGCGTTTCCGCCGCGGGCCTCGATTTTCAGATCGAACAGTAAAATCAGCTGTCGTCGTTCTGCTTCTTCAGGGCTGCGCCCAGAATGTCGCCGAGCGACGCGCCGCTGTCGGACGAACCGAACTGAGCGACGGCTTCCTTCTCCTCGGCGATTTCCAGCGCCTTGATGGACAGCGTGATCCTGCGATCCTTCTTGGAGAAGTTGGTGACGCGGGCGTCGATTATCTGACCGACCGAGAACCGTTCCGGACGCTGCTCGTCGCGGTCGCGCGACAGATCCGAACGGCGGATGAAGCTCGAGAGGTCTTCATGATCGACGAGCTTGATCTCGATGCCGCCATCATTGACAGCGGTCACCTCCGCGGAGACGACGGCGTTCTTGCGCAGACCGCCGCTAGCGGCTGCTTCACCGATGGCGTCCTTGCCGAGCTGCTTGATGCCGAGAGAGATACGCTCTTTCTCAACATCCACATCGAGCACGACAGCCTTGACGACGTCGCCCTTGTTGTACTCCTCGATGACCTGCTCGCCGGGACGATTCCAGTCGAGATCCGACAGATGGACCATGCCGTCGACATCGCCTTCGAGGCCGATGAACAGGCCGAACTCGGTCTTGTTCTTGACCTCGCCTTCGACGACAGCGCCGGAGGTGTGGTTCTGAGCGAAGACTTCCCAAGGATTGTCGAGGGTCTGTTTGAGACCGAGGGAGATGCGGCGCTTGGCCGGATCGACCTCAAGGACGACAACCTCGACTTCCTGGCTCGTCGACAGAATTTTGCCGGGATGGACGTTCTTCTTGGTCCAGGACATTTCCGAGATGTGGATGAGGCCTTCGATGCCCGGCTCCAGTTCGACGAACGCGCCGTAGTCGGTGATGTTCGTGACCGTTCCCTGGATCTTCTTGCCTTCCGGATACTTGACGCCAATGCCTTCCCACGGATCGGTCTCGAGCTGCTTCATGCCGAGCGAGATACGATGGGTTTCCTGGTTGATGCGAACGATCTGGATCTTGACAGTCTGGCCGATCGACAGAATTTCCGTCGGATGATTGACGCGACGCCATGCCATGTCGGTGACATGCAGCAGGCCGTCGATGCCGCCGAGATCGACGAAGGCGCCGTAGTCGGTGATGTTCTTGACGACACCCTCGACAACCTGACCTTCTTCGAGGTTCTGGACAATTTCAGAACGCTGTTCCGCGCGGCTCTCTTCAAGAACGGTGCGGCGCGATACGACGATATTGCCGCGGCGCTTGTCCATCTTGAGGATTTCGAACGGCTGCGGATTGTGCATCAGCGGGGTGACGTCGCGGATCGGGCGGATATCCACCTGCGAACGCGGCAGAAACGCCACGGCGCCGTCGAGATCGACTGTAAAGCCGCCCTTGACCTGGTTGAATATGACGCCTTCGACGCGCTCGTTCTTCTCGAATTTGGCTTCGAGACGAACCCAGCTTTCCTCGCGACGGGCCTTCTCGCGCGACAGAACGGCTTCGCCAAGCGCGTTTTCGATACGCTCGACATAGACTTCGACTTCGTCGCCGGGCTTCAGCGCACCGTCTTTCGACTTGGCGCCGAATTCCTTCAGCGGAACGCGACCTTCGACCTTCAGGCCGACGTCGACGACTGCGACGTCTTTTTCAATAGCAGTGATGATGCCCTTGGTGACATAGCCTTCAGCCAGGTCATGCTCGGCAAATGATTCCTCGAGGAGGGACGCAAAGTCCTCCTTGGTGGGTATGGATGTCATAGAAACTCCTGGTACGTCCGCAACAGCTTCAATGTGCTTCGTCCGGACAGGCGCCGATGGCTGGTGTTGCATTGACCTTCAGAACCGTCCGGTCATATCGACCAAAATCGGCGCATGGACAGTCTGAAAGTATCGGTTATCCTCAGTTTTTCGCGGCGATCGCCTTTTCAATCAGGCATTGAGCCGCCGCGAACGCCGTTTCTATATCCATTTCGGTCGTATCTAGCAAGTGGGCATCATGCGCCAGCCTCATCGGGGAATCCGCGCGTTCGGAGTCCCGCGCGTCCCGGCGGCGCAGATCGGCGAGCACGGCGTCATAGGTTGCAGCGTCGCCCTTCGCTGCCATTTCCGAGTGCCGACGCCCGGCCCGAACGGCGTCGGAGGCGGTGATGTAGAACTTGATGTCTGCATCCGGACAGATCACGGTGCCGATATCCCGGCCGTCAAGAACCGCGCCGGGTCGCTTGCGGGCAAACTGCTGCTGCGCCCTTTTGAGCGCCGCGCGCACTTTCGACATGACAGCGACCCTGGAGGCGGCTTCGCCCACCTCGTGCGCCGAGAGCACGTCGCGGTCCAACCCGGAAAGATCGAGGTTTTCAGCCAGATCGGCCGCCGCCTCCTCGTCGTCGAGCGGCGCCCCGGCGTCCAGCATTGCGCGCGCGACGGCGCGATAGGTCAGACCGGTGTCGAGGTGATGAAACCCGTATTGCGCGGCGATGCGACGGGCGAGCGTGCCCTTGCCGGAAGCGGCCGGACCATCGATCGCAACGACGAACGACACGCCTCAGGCCGCCCTGTCGACGGTTTCGATGACGGCTCCGAGGTCCGACATCAGATCCATATATTCGGGGAAGCTGGTGGCGATCATCGTGGAGTCGTCAATGGTGACCGGCCGTTCGCTGGCGAACCCCATCACCGTGAAGGCCATGGCGATCCTGTGATCGAGATGCGTGGCCACCGCCGGGCTGGAGGCCGACGCGCCCAATCCCTTGCCGCCCGGAACGCCATCGACGGTCAACCAGTCCGGCCCTTCCTCGCATACAACACCGTTGAGTTTCAGCCCCGCGGCGACGGCGGCGAGCCGGTCCGATTCCTTGACCCGCAGTTCCTCGACGCCCTCCATCACCGTGCGGCCTTCAGCGAAGGCGGCGGCGATTGCAAGCACCGGATACTCGTCGATCATGGAAGGCGCGCGTTCAGCCGGCACGCGCACGCCCTTCAGGTCCGACGCCCTGACTCGCAGATCGGCGACGTCCTCACCGCCCGCCTGGCGCGGATCGATGATCTCTATATCGGCGCCCATTTCCAGGAGCGTGGTGAGCAAACCGGTGCGCGTGGGGTTCATCAGCACGTTTTCTATTGTGACGTCGGAGCCAGGCGCCAGCAGCGCCGCGACGAGCGGGAAGGCCGTGGACGACGGGTCGCCCGGCACGTCGATCACCTGACCGCACAACGCGCCCTGTCCCTGAAGGCTGATCGTGCGCACGCCGTCAAGCGCCGTATCCACCTCGAGCTCCGCGCCGAAACCAATCAGCATCTTTTCCGTGTGGTCGCGCGTCATCACCGGTTCGACGACGGTGGTCACGCCCGGCGCATTCAATCCGGCCAGTAGAACCGCCGATTTGACCTGCGCGGAAGCCATCGGCACACGATAGGTGATCGGCCGGGCGATGCGCGGCCCCCGCAGCGTGACAGGAAGGCGATCGCCCTCTTCCGCCTCCACCTGGGTTCCCATCAGCCGCAACGGATCAAGCACGCGGCCCATGGGGCGGGTTCTCAATGAGGCGTCGCCGGTAAAGGTCGCAGAGAATCCGTAGGTTCCGACCAGACCCATTGTCAGGCGCACGCCGGTTCCGGCGTTGCCGAAATCAAGCGGCGTTTCCGGCTCGAGCAGATATCCATTGCCGACGCCATTGATGATCCAGACGTCGTCCTGCTTGCGCAAGACGGCGCCCATGGCCTGCATGGCGCGACCGGTGGCGAGAATATCATCGCCCTCAAGCAGACCGGTAATGCGGGTTTCACCGGCGGCGAGACCGCCGAACATCAACGACCGATGCGAGATCGACTTGTCGCCCGGTATGCGTATCGCGCCTTTCAGCGGCCCGGACCTGCGCGCGGTCGCGGGTTTGGCCTCAACTTTAGTGGTCATCATCGCAAGGTTGTTTCTCGTCCCGGATGCAGCGCCGCCAAAAGCGACGCCCTCAAACGCCGCGTTCCTTAACACAGCGATTTCGGCGGGTCATCCATCCGGCGGAAAAACCGTGCGGTTTTTTCGATTAGGGCTTTGACAGAGGCGGCCAAGATGGTTATGGGAGCGCGCACGTTCGAGTAATCGGCAGTCCGGCGCTGTAACCGAAAAGACAAATTCGGAAGGCGGCCGGCAGACGGGGACTGAAGAACAGGCCGGGGGCCCGACGGAATATTGACAATGATTCCGTTCGTGCTTCCTTATGGATCATCGCATTCGGTCATGCACAATCCTTCGGTCCGCCTACCGGCGACGGAATCGAAAAGAGGCTTTCGCAGTGTCAAAACCTGAACGAGGAACAAAGCGCATCTGTCCGGAAACAGGGCGCAAATTCTACGATCTCAATCGCGATCCGATCGTATCGCCCTATACCGGCAAATCCTATCCGGTGACGTTCTTCGACAGCGGCGATCAGACATCGGACGAGATCGAGGAAAAGAAAGCCGAGGTCGAAACCGAAGAAACGGAAGCCGACGACAGCGAAGTCGAGATGGTGACGCTGGAGGATGCGGACGACGAAGCTTCCGGTGATTCCAGCGCGAGTTCCAGTAGCGATGGCGACGATGACGATAACGACGACGCAGTCGAACTGGATGACGATGTCGATCTGGGCGACGATGACGACGACGCCTTCCTCGAAACAGACGAGGACGAAGACGACGACGTTTCCGACATCATCAATGTTTCCGACGACGACGAGGAAACCTAATACAACGGCCGCGCGGCAATTTCAGGCCGCCTCTGCATTTTGAACTTGATCTCCGCCTCCGGCGGACTTAGATAGCCGGATCGGCGACGTTCCGGCCGAAATTGGGGCCATAGCTCAGTTGGGAGAGCGCTTGCATGGCATGCAAGAGGTCAGGGGTTCGACTCCCCTTGGCTCCACCAAATTCACTTGGTCCATTCTTGTCACATGGTTTACATTTGATACCGGAGAGATGGTTTACACTTTCTCCGGTGCGAATGGGTTTTGTGCCGGTTCGACACGGTCCTCCTTGTTGTCGAAGAAGCCCAGATCAT
>NZ_JBDQQS010000015.1:0-133853 GCF_039888615.1 Hoeflea sp. CAU 1731
CCTGTAGAAATCGTCAAACGCAATCAGGCCGGATTTGAGGTGCTGCCAAAGCGCTGGATCGTTGAGCGCACACTGGCATGGCTTGGAATAAACCGCCGCCTGGCGAAGGATTTCGAGCGGTTCACAACGACAAGCCTCGCCTTCATCCAGACCGCAATGATCAAGCTCATGACAAGAAGGCTCGCACGCTACCCGCTTTCTTGAACAGACTCTTAGTGATGTCAGCACAAGGCAGCAACCACAGAGCGCAATCTACAGCCTAACACGTACCATCAGCACCGGACGCCCGCCACGCATTTGCCCCGGTCACACCGACTAAATCCAACCCATCTCACTCCCGGATGCTTGTTGCCATCACTATAAGGCTTGGCCCGATAGCCAACCCTGAGATGCATGAAGATTGATAGTTCACATCTCATCAGGTATTTTCGGATATGCATGAATGTGAGACATCGCGCCTCACTAGAACCACAAGAAAGCCTGTGAACTAGCGCTTTTCTGGCATGGTGGGTTTCCCAGTCACGCCCACCATCTTTCATAAAATATGGCTTTTCAGACGGTCGTTCGGATACTCGCGTCGCATGAGCCGGAATGTGGCTACAGTCTGCTTCAGCCGCCGGCGTCGTCGACGCCTCCGGCTGTCGCCGCGAATTTCCCTTGCCAACGTCAATAATGCGTTTGCGGCCACCATTGCGGATAGTTTTTTCGACCCATCGCGGCATCATTTCACGGAGCCCGGCGTGCATTTGCGAGCCGGCGGTTGGATGCCGGCCGTGGCGTAGAAGCGAACGTGCTGACCATTCTGGTCGTGATCGTCGATCAGAACCTTCGGCTCCGCGCGCTCCATGACATCCTCGTCTTCGGAATTCCAGTTACACCTTCCTGAGGGTCTCCACATTGGCGGAATGATCGAGGAGGAGCGTGAAGGTCCGCGTCATCTTGGAATCCTGAACCGACCAGTTCTCGATAGGATTGGGTATGAAGTAGCGCACAGGCGCGATTAATCGGCGATCATCCCAGGTCCGCATCCCGCGTCATCGCGGACGCTACCGCCCTTCTGTCGTTCGCGCGCCGCGCGCCCTTGAACCTTGTCTGGCGCTGGCGATCTGGCGGAAGAAATCCCGACGCGGCTGCGCCGGACTGCCCAGCAATTCCGCCTTTGGCGGCACATTGCTGATGACGCCGGCCTGCGCGCCGATGCTGGCCCCGTCGCCAACGTCGAGATGCCCTGCAATCGCCGCTTGTCCGCCGATCCGCACGAAATTTCCGATCCGCGTCGAGCCCGCGATGCCGACTTGCGCCACAATGACGCAGCATCGTCCGATCGTCACGTTGTGGGCGATCTGGACGAGATTATCGATCCATGTTCCGCAGCCGATAATGGTGTCGGTGGCAGATCCACGGTCGACCGTCGTGTTGGCGCCGACCCGCACGTCATCCTCAATTATCACCCGTCCCAATTGCGGGATCGCGAGAAAACCGCTCTTTGTGCTGGCGAAACCGAATCCCGGCTGGCCTATCCGGCACCCTGCTCCGATATGGACACGCGATCCGACAATGGCGTAGCTCAGGCTCGCATTGCTTTCGATCACGCAATCTGAACCGATGGATACGCCGCGCCCGACCGTCGCTCCGGCGTCGATGCGGCAACCGGCAGCGACTGAGGCGCCGGCTTCCACCACCGCGTGGGAGCCGATGCGGACCGAACTGTCGACGACGGCGAGCGGATCGATCCAAGCCGTCGGATGGACCCCGCCGGCATGGTCGCCAACGGGATGGAACAGGTTGCAGACCCGCGCCCAAGCGGCGTAGGGCTCGGTCGAGCGAATGGCGATGGAGCCTTCCGGAAGCTGGCTTTCAAGCGAAGGATGTATGATGACGGCGCCGGCTTTCGTGTCCGCCAGCGTCGCCAGATAGCGGCGATTTTCCAGGAAACTGACTTGGCGCCCACTCGCCTCCTCCAGCGATGCAACGCCTTCCAGCAGGATTTCCGACGCATCGGCGTCGCCCTCCGCATGCCGCGCCACAGTCGCCACGTCGAACGGACCGACGCGCTGAAAAAATTGCGGATCACCAACCAATACTCTGTCCTCCTGCAAGGAACGTCCCGGCTTCGCCGGAACCGGTTCCAAATGGGGTATCGACTGCCCGCGCCAGCCCAATGGAGACGATCCATTCTGCCTGCGCCTGAGGGCCGGGTGAACATGGAGGAAAACGTCAGCCGGACCCGATCGAAAGATCGCCGATCATTCGTTGCCTCACGACCGCCCTCCGCGATCAGTCGACTTTCTCACTCATGGTTGGTTTCCGGGCTCTGAAGCCTGTCCTTGCGAACATCTCCGACACCCTTCCCGGACAGGTCGTTGTCCAGTGGCTCGTGTCGGGCGCGGCTTCAATACCGTTGCGGGGGCAGCGCCGGCGTTGAACCGGCTTCCCAATTATCCGCCTGAACGAATCCGGCGGCGCCATAAGCAAGTGCAAATAAACACAGGCGGTCGTAAATGACAACCAACCAAAACACCCGCCGTGAGCCGGGTTGGACTTTTATGCGGAGTGCGATCAGTCTCCGTACGCTTTTTCGATAAAGGAACGCACGCCGCTGAGAACGAATGATTCAACGGCCTCGCGCAACGTCTCTCTGCTTTTTTCGTCACCCGCAGAAACCATGGCGTGCATCATCGCGACGCCGCCGCTATACATCAGGCCCAGCATCTCGTAGAAAGCCGGCCCCATCGTCACGGGGCGGCCGGAACTTTCGGCAATCATCGAAACCAGTTTCGAGATGCCCTCGTTTTGAAGGTTCTGCGCGTTCCTTAACGCCACCTCACGCTCAATCGACGCGCGCTGAATGAGAGGAATGAACGGGTCGAGCGCATTACGACGGCTGTCGACGCCAAGCGTCAGGAGCGCCGCCAGATAGACACGCACCACATCGTCGAGCAACACGGATGCGTTTTCCATGCTCCAGGCCTCAGCAAGCCTGGACAACATGTCATTCACGGTCACGTCCAAAAGCTCGAATTTAGCCGTCAGCAGCGCCTGGACCAATTCGTCCTTGCCGCCGAAATGATAATTTATCGCTGCAACATTGGCGCCCGCGTCTTCCGTGATCGCACGAACCGAGACCTCCGAAATGCCATCACGAGCCATCAGCCGCTCGGCGCTTCGAAGCAGTCGGTCGCGCGTATTCAGGTGGGAAGCGTCCATCTGGTGCGTCGTAGTAGAAGAAAGTGTTTCGAGCAACGTTATGTCCCTGTTCAGCCCGTGGCAATCGCCGTTGCAGAATAGCGCCGGAAGCGAAAAAATTCAAACAATGTTTAAAAACATGTTTTACATGACTAAAAAAGTCACCTATAAACCGCAATCGAACGGGTCGGGGTAACGACCGTCATTTTTTAGCGATCGTCGTTCACGCAGTTCCATGCATCGGCGTAGCCAGCACCACGAACATTTGGGGAAAATGGCAATGCCATACGAATTTTTCCGCGCCAGCCTTTACGCTGGCAGTTTTATTGCAGTCGGCGCAATCGCGGCCGAAGCCCAGGCGCAGAGCGCTACGGTGGAAGTAACCGATTCGGCGGACACCACCGAACTGAAGAAAATCATTGTCGAAGAGGGTGAGGACAAGGGCGACAAACATGCCGGCGCGGCCGATCGCAACCAGTCCATCTACATCTCTTCGGAGGAACTGGAGCTTGTCGACCCGCAAAGCTTGAAAGAGGTATTCGCGGGGGACGCCTCGATTTCCGTCGGCGGCGCAATGACCACGACACAAAAGGTCTACGTCAACAGTATCGACGAACTCAATCTCGCCGTCACGATCGATGGCGTCCTGCAGAACAACAGGGTTTTCCATCACAACACTACAAACTACGTCGACCCGACGCTGCTGAAGTCGGTGCGCGTCGATCCCGGCGTTGCGCCCGCCGACGCAGGCCCGGGCGCGCTGGGCGGATCCATCGTCTATGAGACCGTGGACGCCGCCGATCTTCTCGAAGAAGGCAAGAATTTTGGCGGCTATGCGCGCGTCAGCTACGACACCAACAGCAGCACATTCACCGAAGCTGGCTCGCTCTATGGCCGCGCCAATGGCTTCGAATTTTTGGGCTACGTCAAATACGCCGACGGAGACGACTACACCGCCGGCGACGGCTGGACGATCCCCGGAACGGCGGCCGATTTTCTGAGCTTTCTCGGCAAGGCCGCCTATCAGTCGCTCGATGGGCACCGAATCGAAATCAAGGCGCAGCAGGTTCAGGACAGCGCCCTGCGGCCTTATCGCGCCAACTTCGGCGACCTGCCCGGCATCGAACCGGAAACCCGGGTTTATGACCTGACGCAACGCAACTTCTCGGTAAGCTACAGCGTCGAAGACGCGCAAGGGCTATGGGATCCGAGTATCGTCGTCGGTTACAGCGACGCGACAACCGCCATTCCAATCTATTTCGACCGGCGCTCCGGTGAAAACCTGCAGATCAACAGTGAGGGAACCGCCGGCACCTGGACGGCTAAGGCAGAGAACACGTTCAACCTGGATGAGAAAAACTCGATCACCGCCGGCATCGACTTTTACTCCACAGAAAGTGAATATGTCGACGATATCTACACGATCGACGGCCTGAGAGAAAAATCGACCAATCTCGGCTTCTACGGGCAGGCGCGCCTGGAACCGCTCGACGGTTTTCATCTGTCGTTCGGCGCCCGCGGCGACAATCAGTGGTTCGAAGGCCTCGGCGGCGAGAAACTCGAGAACTTCGGCTTGAGCGGCAACGTCTACGCCGCATACGATATCAACGACTACCTGACCATCAACGCCGGTTATTCGAACGTGTTCGGCGGCATCGATCTTGAAGAAAATTTCATCTACGTTCCGAGTTGGGATTACGCCGGTCTGGAGCCCGTCCGCTCGCAAAATTTCACGGCCGGCATCGAATTCAACTACAAAGGCTGGCAATTGACCGGCGGCGTTTACCGCACCGACTTCGAAAACTTCCGGGAAGCTGACGGCAACAAGGACTTCACCACCGAAGGGTTCAAGCTGGGCGCCGGTTATAACTGGGGCAACGGATTTTTCCGCATAACCTATTCCAACAGCGAACTGACCGTCGACGGCGACTATGTCGATTCCTACTATGCCGGCGATATGGGCATGCCAGTTGGACAGGTGATCGCCGCAGAAATCGTCCACTCATTCGAACAATATGGCGTGACCGTGGGATCCAGTCTCGACGCAGCTCTCGAATATGACGGGCCGGAAAAGGCCGGTGAATCGGCGCTGCCTGGCTATGCTGTCTTCAATGCATTTGTGGAGTACAAGCCGATCCAGCTTCCGAACCTTACTCTGAGGGTCGAAGCCAACAATATATTCGACGCAACCTACTCCGACCGGGCGACCTATGGCGCCGATTATGACGATGAAACGGTGCTGCAGGAGCTCTATGAACCGGGTCGGTCATTTTTGCTGATGGCAAAAGTCAAGTTCTAGGTCGCACAGGCCCTTTCTCAGTGGACATCGGACTCCTGTTCTACTAGGTCAGGTTAACCTCTCAGCCAGACTTACAGGTCCAGCCAAACAAGTCCGTCCGAAGGAGATTTCGAATGTTCAGATTGTTGGCCGCGGCGGCCTTGACAGCCGTACTGGCGACAGGCGCTACCGCCGCCATTGCGGATGAGATTTCAGTGGATACGGCGACTGGTCCTGTAACCGTTCCGCACGCGCCGGAAAAAATTGCTGTCTTCGACATCGGCATTCTGGACACCCTCGACGCGATCGGCGTTGCGCCGGACGGCGTCGTCAATCGGATCTATGTCACCTATCTCGAGGACATCGTAGAACAGGCGGAACCGGTCGGAACTTTGTTCGAGCCGGATGTCGAAGCCCTGCACGCGATGCAGCCCGACCTGATTATCGTCGGAACGCGAACCTCCACAAAAGTGGACATGCTGCAGAAAATCGCGCCGACGATCGATATGTCAATCTGGGGCGACAACTACCTGGAGCAAACGACGGGACGTCTTGCCGCCGTCGGCGGCATTTTCGACAAGGAAGAGGAAGCCGACGCGCTTCGCAGCGAACTTGAAACCCTCGTGGCGGAAACCCGCGAGGTGGTGGATGGCAAGGGAACAGCCCTCATCATCATGACCAACGGGCCGAAGATTTCCGCTTACGGCAAGAATTCCCGCTTTGGCTGGCTCCACAGCGACCTCGGCATTCCGCCGGCGAAAGAGGATATCGAGAACTCGCGTCATGGCGAAGTTGTGTCCTTCGAATATGTGCACGAAATCAATCCGGACTGGCTGATCGTCATCGACCGGGCGGCCGCCATAGGTCAGGACGGCGAACATGCCAAACAGACCCTGGAGAACGCGCTGATCTCCAACACGTCCGCCTGGAAGAACGATCATGTGATCTATCTCGACCCCGCAAAAGCCTATGTCGCAATGGGCGGTGTCCAGGCGACCACCGACCTCGTCAAGACGATCAGGGATGCATTTGCGCAGTGATTGCGCCCAAAGCTTTTCCGACGGCGTAGAGCAGGCGGCATGATGACCAAGCTGCTTGTCGGCGTCCTGTTCGCATTACTTTTCACAGCGAGCCTGTTTACGGGCGTCGCCAACATCAACCCCGGCAGCCTGTTCAGCCAACCGGACGCGCTCTGGATTTTGCTGGTAAGCCGGCTGCCGCGCACGCTGGCGGTGATCATCACCGGAAGCTCGCTTGCAATTTCCGGCATGATTCTGCAGATGCTCGCCCGCAATCGCTTCGTCGAACCCGCAACCGCCGGAACGGGACAGGGCGCAGCCGTCGGCATCATCGCCGTGACCATACTGGCGCCCCAGGCCTCGCTCATGGTCAAGATGATAGCGGCGGTTGTCGCCGCGCTCGGCTCCACCCTGATCTTTCTGCTCCTCATCAGAAGACTTCCAGTGGATCGGCCGCTTCTGATACCTCTGGTCGCGCTGGTCTATGGGGGCTTTGTAAGCGCTATCGCGATCTTCTTCGCCTACCAACTCGATCTTCTGCAGTATCTCGAGGTTTGGATGCATGGCATGTCCGGCGAGTTTTCCGGCGTCATGATGGGTCGTTACGAATTGCTCTGGATCGCCGCCATCCTGTCGCTGCTCGCCTATTTCGTCGCCGATCAGTTTACGATTATCGGGCTCGGCAAGGAAATGACGCTCAATCTCGGACTTGGTTACCGCCAGATTGTGGCCTTCGGCATGGTGATTGTCAGCGTCGTCACGGCTGTGAGCGTCGTCACGGTCGGCATGATACCGTTTGTCGGCCTTGTCGTGCCGAACATCGCCAGCCGCATCATGGGCGACAATCTTCGGGCCAGCCTTCCATGGGTGGCCGTTCTCGGATCGATGCTTGTCCTCGCCTCGGATCTTCTCGCCCGTACGATCAGATACCCCTACGAAGTTCCCGTCAGCATCATCTTCGGCGTCTTCGGCGCCTGCGTGTTCCTCTGGCTTTTGTTTACGAGGCCTGTTCATGCCAGGTAGACGATTGCTGATCCTTTTTGCTCTGCTCGCGCTCTCATGCGTTTTCTATCTGACCTATGGCGCGCGCGGCGACATAGGCTTTGCGCTGCAGTTTCGCGGCCCAAAACTGGTGGCGCTGATGATCACCGGCGCAGCGATCGCCGTTTCTACAAAACTGTTTCAGACCGTGACCGGAAACCGCATTCTGACCCCGGCGATTATGGGCTTCGATTCCCTGTATGTGCTGATCGAGATCACCCTGCTGTTCTCTCTCGGTGGATTCGGCTATGCGGTGCTTGGCGAAAGCACGCGGTTTTCGTTTTCGCTTGTGCTGATGATCGCAGCCTGCATTGCGCTTTTCGGAACTTTGATGCGGCAAACGCAACGCGATCTCCATCGAATGATCCTTGTCGGCATCATTTTCGGAATTCTCTTCCGATCTATCTCGGGCTTGCTCGTGCGCATGATCGATCCAAACGAATACGCCGTCCTGCAGTCCAACCTTTTCGCCAATTTCAACCAGATGGACCTGGATTTGATCGGGCTGAGCTCCCTGCTGATCGGCGTCGCGATCTTCGCCGCCTGGCGCATGCGCAACACGCTCGATACGCTGGAGCTCGGGCGCGAAATTTCCATCAATCTCGGGCTGGACCACGACAGGCTCGTGCTCGTCGTGCTTGGCATTGTCGCTCTGCTGGCGGCGGTGTCGACCGCGCTGGTCGGTCCGATCATATTCTTCGGCCTGATTGTGACCAGCCTCGCCCACCAGATTGTGCCGAGCTTCCGCCACCGCGACCTGCTTCCCGGAACCATTCTGATTGCATGCATTGTCCTGGTCGCGGGGCAATCGATACTGGAACGCGTGTTTCACCTGGACACGACGCTCAGCGTGGTGATCGATCTTGTGGGCGGCCTGACCTTCCTGGTTCTGATCCTGCGGGGAAACATTCGATGATCGAAATACAAAACATCCGCTACGCGATCGGCAACTCCCTGATCCTGGACCAGGTGGACGCCGTGATTCCGAAGGGAGAGGTGACAGCGATCATCGGGCCGAACGGAGCCGGCAAATCAACGCTCCTGTCGCTTGCTTCGCGCCTGATCAAACCGGATGCGGGGGCGATCCGCGTAGACGGTCACGATGTCCATCAGGCCTCGACAGCGGAAATGGCGACACTTCTTTCCGTTCTGCGGCAGGAAAATCACATCGCCAGCCGCCTGCGGGTACGCGATCTCGTTTCGTTCGGCCGGTTTCCGCACAACAGGGGGCAGGCAAGGCCGGAAGACAGCGAGAAGATCGACGAAGCGCTCGATATGATGGAGATGCGCCCTTTCGAAAACCGCTATCTTGACGAGCTGTCCGGCGGTCAGCGACAGAGGGCGCTTGTTGCGATGATCCTGTCACAGGACACGGATTATATTCTTCTGGACGAACCCTTGAACAATCTCGATCTGGTTCACGCGCGCAATCTGATGATGATCCTGGAAAGGCTTAAGAATGTCGGCAAGACCCCGATCCTGGTCATTCACGACATCAACTACGCCGCCAAATACGCCACGCACATTCTGGCTTTGAAAAACGGAACGACCTTCGCCAATGGCCCGACTTCGGAGATTTTCCGCAGCGAACCGCTTTCCAACCTCTTCGATTCACACATCAGCATACAGACGCTGGACGGCCAACTGATCGCCCTACATCATTGACAGGATCTGGAAGTCTCATACAGCTGAAATCAGGCCGTCTCGCGCCGCCATTGCAACTGCAACTTTTCGCGAAAGGCGAAGGTTGCGATGTGGCTGTCTATCACGCCTTGCAGCCTCGGCAGATTGCCTTCGTCAGGCGTGCTGCAGCGAATCGACAATCGGTCGTCCGCCGCCTGCATCTCGCAATGACCAAAGGGAAATTCGACCGCTCCGGCTTCCGTGGACCATGTGGACGGAACCTTGTGGGCAAAATGTTTGCAAAGCTGCTGCAGATATTTTGAGGCCGACGGCGTTTCCGCTTCCGAAACAATGACGTGGAGCATGCCTGATCTCACTTGCTTTGGGGGCCGGACGAACCGGCCGCGCCGTTGCTGGTTAGACTGTTCTCAGAATTTTGCAGTCAGGGTGAAATTGAACGAACGGCCCGGCGAATACACCGGCGTGACCCGGGCGTTCGGATTGTAGGTCGCGCGGCTGAAGTAATTGTCATTGAACAGGTTGGCGACCTCGGCCCGCAGGGTCAGGTCCGCATCCTGGACAGGCGGCCGCCATTCGGCGAAAATGTTGACGACTTCATAGCCGGGCAGCGGGTTGTCATAGCCCTCGTCTTCCAGATCCTGGTTGGAGTATTCGAACGCTATTTCCGCATTTGCGCCGAGCGTCACGCCGTACTGTTCGAACGTATATCCGCCGCCCAGCGTCAAAATGCTGCCGACGGGAACGCCTGAATTGGAATCGCCCGGCAGAGCGATGCGGTCGCCGAATTCGACGTCGGCATAGGTGAATGCTGCAAGGAGGAAAGCATTGCCCCAGCTATAACCCGCCGAAATATCGACGCCTTTCGAGATCAGTGGATCTCCTGTCGTGCGCACGTAAGGCTGGGCGCTGTAATCGTAGGTAATCGGATTGATCATCTTGATGTAGAAAAGGTCCGCTCCGAGGGTCAGACCGCCATACTCGTAAGTGAGGCCGACTTTCGCGTTATGCGCATAGGTCGGCTCCACGAACGGATCGTAAATATAGTCCCAGGCGTGAAACAGCGCCGCCTCGGCTTCTTCCAAACCGCCAAACACGTAGGAATATCCGGCGTTGAATGTCAGCCCTTCGGCAAGCCTGAAACCCAGATTGATGTTTGGTGAAAGACCAAAATTGTCGAATGTCTGCTCGTCAACAGCCCGGTAGCTCTGGAAATCGGCTCGCAGGCCCGTAGACACGAAGAACCAGTCGGTCGGCTCCAGCCGCGCCTGCACATAGGCGCCGACATTCCAGACATTCTCCGACACGTCGCCCGGCCTGCTGAACCGCGGCAAATCATCATGGAAGCGCTCTACCAACGTGTAGTCATTGTAGAAATCAACGCCGGCCGTGACGTCTCCATACCCCAGATGGAACGTATTCTGCGCATGTCCGCCAATGGTCCGGACATCGGAATTGAAAGCCCCGGCAGGCGCCGTATAGCCTTCCTTGTTGGGTCGATGCAGCGCGTTGGAGTTATAATAGAGCAGCACTTCGGGATCGAACAGTCCGTCTGCGCCCTCGATCGTGTATTTGAAGGTCGTGGTCAGCCGCTCGTACAGGTTTTCGTTATAGGCGTCGGTCGGCAACGCCATGTTCGCCCTGAGCAGTCGCAGACCGAAATCGCGATAATATTCGCCAGTGAGTTCGAAACGGTGTCCGTCGACGCTCTGATAGGCGACCTTGCCAAGTCCGTTCCAGAGGTCTGTCCCGGTGCCCTTCTGCTCTTCCCCGTCCCCGGCTTCATAATTTTCGCCGGATCCGCGTGTGATCATGCCGAGAATCTCGAAACCGTTCGAGACCTGGTATCCCGCCCCTGTGACCGTCACGGTGTTGGAATTCGATTCATAGCCGATGATCGCCAGGCCGCCGAGCGTCTGACCTTCGTCCAGCAAATCGGTGGCGTCGACGGTTTCGTATTTGACCGCGCCGCCCAGTGTTCCCGGCCCGTCGTCCGACGGCGCCACGCCCTCATTGATTTCGACGGATTTCAGAAAAATCGGGTTGATGCCGATCGTCCCGTTGTGGTGCCAGACATTGTTTTTCTGCCGGGCGCCGTCGATCGTAACGTTGAGCTTGGACTCGTCAATTCCGTGCACGTAGATCTTCTGGGAGGCGGTCGATCCGCCAGCCACGGTCACCGACGGAGTCATCTGGAACAATTGCCTGAGATCCGTAGCCTGACGATTCTGAATGTCGTCGCGCGAGATATCGACATCATTTTCGATCTTGTCGATGTCGGACTTTTCTTCTTCGCCAGCCGATTCGCCGGTTTCAACAACAATAGTCTGAAGTTGAGTGTCCTGTGAAAAAGCGTCGACCGCACCCAACGCCAACAAGCTGACAGATCCCGCCAAAACCGTTGTAAATCGCGACTTTACCGACATAATTGCCCCCGAAAAACACTACGCGACCAGTCTTGACGAACGACCTATGTCGAATCTGCAAACTTGACTGGTTAACTCATCTATCGGATACAGGGTTTTGAGGCGCCGGAGCAATCGACTTGGTGTTTGCAAATCCACCAATCTTGTTTGCGGAAGGAATATCATCCGGAGCCAAAGGAGATTGGAAGACCACAGTCCATGCTCGTGCAACCGCATTTCGCCAATCACTACGTGACCAAGTCCGACCTGACGGCGCGTCGAGAGGCCCGTGACGACCGTTGGCTGGACCCGTACCTTGACGCCGACGACAGGATTCTGCGCGGCGCCATCAGTTTTCTGACGCTGGAAAAAGGATTGAGCGTTCATTTTTCGAACGCGGTGGACCTGCACGATCTGGAAATCGAATCCGTATGTGAACGCCGGCTGAGCGTGGTGATTTTTCTGGAAGGCTCGGTTGACGCCTCGATCGGCAAGCTGCGCATTCCCATGCCGGAATACGACGCGCCGCAAAAGCGGTGGAACCCGGTCGCCACGATTTTCGCCCAAACGAATCCGGAGCGGTTCGTGCGCAAAGCCCACAAGGGCATGCTGCTGCGCAAGGTCACCATTTCAATCGCGCCGGAATGGCTCGACAAGATGCCGGAAACACAAACGCCGGATCTCGACCTTATCAAGCGGTTCGCGAATTCGCATCTGGCTTACCGAAGCTGGTCTCCCAGTCCTCACGCCATTTCGCTGGCGGAACAGATTATCAGCGCGCCGGGCGGGCAGCCTTTTTTGCAGGCCATCTACATTCAAAGCCGCGTACTCGGGCTGATAGAGGAAGCTTTTCGGCAGGTGTGCCATATCAACGAGCCAGCGCCGAACGCGCCGATCAGGGCGCTGGACCGCACACGCCTGCAGGCCGTCGACCACTTTCTCGACACGCATGCGGGCCCGGGTATAGCCATAGGCGCAATGTGCCAGGAAATTGGCATGAGTGAAAACTCGTTGAGACGTCTCGTCGCCAACGCCTATGGAATGCCGATTTCGCAGTATATCCGGCGCTACATGCTGGAACGCGCCCGCCAGACGCTGGAGCGGGATAATGTCACGATTTCCGAGGCGGCCTACAACGCCGGCTATACGAGCCCGGCGAATTTCGCAACCGCATTCAAGCGGCATTTCGGAATGTCGCCGAGCAGCTTGCAAAAATAACCGACAAGGTTGCTCCCTCGCGGAGTCAGGCTGCTCCGGCCGCGTCAAGCGCCTGCATGTCCTCGTCCGACAGCGTCAGTTCCGCAGCCTTGACGAAGCTATCCAGATGGGCCGGCTTGGTGGCGCTGGCGATCGGAGCGGTAACGCCTTTCTTTGCAATCAGCCAGGCGAGCGCAACCTCGGCGGGCGTCGCCGAATGGTTTTGTGACGCCTGATCGAGCGCATCGAGAATGGCGAGCCCGCGGGCGTCCAGATATTTCTCCACGCGGCTGCCTCTGGCCGATTGCCCGAGATCGGCTTTCGAGCGATATTTTCCGGACAGGAAACCCGACGCCAGGCTGAAGTAGGTGACCACGCCGAGTCCGTTTTCCTGACAAAGATCGCAAAGCGGTCCTTCGAAGGCGTCGCGGTCGTAGAGATTGTATTCCGGCTGAACCACCTGATAGGCAGGCATTCCCTGTTCCGCGGAAATCTTGAGAGCTTTGGCGAGATAATCGGCGTCATGGTTCGATGCGCCGATGGCCTTGACCTTCCCTTCCCTGATGAGCCTGTCATAGGCGCCGAGCGTCTCCTCCTGCGGCGTATCCGGATCCATCCAGTGGGAGAAATAGAGATCGATGCTGTCGACATTCAGCCGAGACAGGGAATTCTCGACTGCCTCGGTGATCCATTTCGCGGAAAGCCCTTTTTGTCCCGGTTTGCCGAGATCCGATGCGACCTTGGTGAAGATCACGACCCTGTCGCGCATGCCTGACCGGGCCTTCAGCCAGTTTCCAATGATCGTCTCGGATTCGCCGCCGCTATTGTCCGGCGCCCATATCGAATAGGAATCCGCCGTGTCGATCGCGTTGAAACCGTGATCGACAAAGGCGTCGAGCAGTGAGAAGCTGGTTTTTTCATCAACCGTCCAACCGAATACGTTTCCGCCAAAGACGATCGGCGCGATCGAGAACCCTGTATCTCCAAGTATCCGCTTATCCATCCTTTTTCCTTTCATTCTTGCTTTCAGGCGATTGCTCCGCCGCCGTCGACCATGATCGTTGCTCCGGTCATGTAGGAATTGGCCATGCATGCAACGACCTGCAGCGCGATATGAGCCGGCGCGCCGATCTGTCCGACCGGCATTCTTTCGGCGGCGCCCTCGAATATCGATTTTCGGGCGTCGCCTTCCAGCCGGTCATACATTTCCGTCATGACAAGACCCGGCGATACGCAATTCACGCGAACAGGCGCCATTTCCAGCGCCAGGCCGCGGGTCAGGCCTTCCAGAGCGGCGTTGATCGCCGACTGAAGAGCAGCTCCTCTTTTGGGCCGCGTGGAGAGCGTTCCCGATATCAGGGTCAGTGAGCCGCCATCGATTATTCTGGCCTGCCGTGCGACACGGTAGGCGCCCCAGAACTTCGATTCCATCGAACGATACGCATCATCCAGAGGCAGTTCGCTCACTGCCGCTATTCTGGTTTCGGCTGCCGAAACCACAACATGATCATATGGTTCAGAGTTCGCGAAGAACGCTTCGACGGCCGGTTGATCCGCAGTATCGAGCACCCGGGCGGACGCTCCACCGCCAAGCCGAGACGCGGCTTTCTCCAGTTTTTCGCTGCTGCGCGATGCAATGGCGACATTTCCACCGGCGGCAAGGGAGGCTTCCGCCACCCCAAAGCCGATGCCGGAACTGCCTCCAACGATCAGAATTTTCTTGCCTTCAAGCGACATGATGCTTCCTCCGTCCCTTCTTGCTCCGGTCCATGAACGAATGATGGCCACGATCGCATCCAGACTCAGTGGGGTGTGGCTATGGATTGACCGGGCAGCCGCGGACGCGACGCTGTTCATTGAGATGGGAGGAAAATCCGAAATGGCAAGTAAGGGCTGTCAATCGGGCAAGGCAAACAGAACAGGTTCGTCACAGTAATATTATCGACTTTTGAAAGTTTCTTTGCACCTTAAAAAAGGCAACCAAATTTACTAAACTGTATAAATCGGTTTAAATCAGGTATATAAGGTATCTTTGCTTTTTATCCCGGATATACGACGGATGATTACCTGGCGCGACACGACAAGGTCAAAGGCAGCGATGCAATGGCGCAGATGAAGAGCCGCTGACATGAAACTCGACTGGTCGTCAAAGGGGTGGGCGCGCGTCTATGCGTTTACGGCGCTCGGCACGCTTGCGTGCATCGGTTTCGCCTTCGCGTTCGACAGCTACTCTTTTGAAGACGGAACCTGGCGCTGGGGCTCCGACCCGATCAACAATCTCCTGATTCCGCTGATACTGGCGCCGCCGCTCTTCCTGTTCATCCTGAGCAAAATGCGGCAGCTCACCATCGCGCATACCGAGTTGATGACGGTCGCGGCGACCGATTCCCTCACGTCCCTGCTCAATCGCCGAGCCTTTACCGAGATGGTCGACGGCTATCTCAACAGGGTGGAGGAAGCGTCCGCTGCGTCTCACAATGCGCTTTTCGTCATTGACGTCGATCACTTCAAGGCCGTGAACGACCGTTTCGGCCATGATTATGGCGACAAGGCGTTGCAGCTTATTGCCGAGGCGATCACCGAAACGGTGCACGACACGGACCTTGTTGGTCGCATCGGCGGCGAGGAGTTTTGCGTTTTCATGCCCCGCAAATCGTCCGACCACTTTACCGACGCCGCTGAACGGATCCGGTCGGCGATCAGCGAAGTCGCCTTTGTTGTCGATAAGCAGCGCCACGTGTTGTCTGTCAGTGTCGGCGGCGTTATTTTCGAGCGCGGCGCCACATTCAGCGATCTTTATCGCGGCGCCGACGAACGACTCTATCTCGCCAAACGCAACGGCCGCAATCGGGTTGAACTGTCAATTTTTCCCGCATAAACCGACGAACCGCTGCATTAGAGCCTCTTTCTACTCCGCGTAGGTTTCAAGGAGATACTGCGCAGTCGCAAGATAATGGGAGGACAGCGCCTCGATCGCGCGCGGCGCATCTCGTTCTATGGCGGCTTCAGCGATAGCCCGATGCTCCGTTGCGGCGTTCCGCGCGCCGCCCTCCAGTACAAGGGACAACCTTCGATACCGGTCGTTGAGGTCGCGCAGGTTCTCGCAAAACGCCAATGTCAGCTTGGATCCGCATTCCGAAATCAAGGCGTGATGAAAATCCGAATGACGTTTCTCCCACGCCTCATTGTACAGCGTCTGATCGTCCGGGTTTTCACGCGGCAAACGTTCCAGCACATGAAGGCTTGCGAGAATCCGTCCTTCCCACATCTCGTCGCCGTTTCCGATCGACTGTCTCAAGGCCCAGGCCTCTTCACGCACCCGCGTGTCGACCAGATCCTTCAGGTCGTCCGCGCTCAAAGGCGCGACCCGGTATCCAAGATTGTGCTCCGCGGTCACAAGACCCGTCGCCACAAGGCGTGCAAGAGCTTCTCTGACCGGCGACACGCTCATCCCGCAAAGCTC
The DNA here is from genome assembly GCF_039888615.1 of Hoeflea sp. CAU 1731. NCBI lineage: Bacteria > Pseudomonadati > Pseudomonadota > Alphaproteobacteria > Hyphomicrobiales > Rhizobiaceae > Hoeflea > Hoeflea sp. CAU 1731. Next base: position 16,231 of record NZ_JBDQQS010000015.1, read on the forward strand.
CTGAAGTTCGGTCGTTTTCAGAGCCGCACCAGGCTGCAACCGACCCGACACAATCGCATTGCGTATTATTTCCCACGCTTTGGTGCTTCTGCTAATCATCCAAATATTGCCATACTTTCGAAAGTTTTTCACATCTTGCACAATTTTCCTACTTGTGCATCATAGCATAGGAATTATGCAATGCAGGAGGAATGCATGAAAACTCTTTTCGCCATGGCGATAGCCGGCGTCACGCTGTTCACCGCGCCGGCAGCGGCTCAGGAAGTCACCATCAGGTTTCCGGTCGAATACTCTCTCGAGATCACCCCGGGCGCTGCAAACAAGGAATTCAAAAAACTCGTCGAGGAACGTTCGGAAGGACGCATCGAAGTCAAGTTCTTCCCGAGCGGCAGCCTCTACCGCGGCCTTGATCTGGTGCAGGCAATCCTGCGCGGCGACGCCGAGATGACGACGTTGATATCCGCATACTGGAGCGCGCTTGCCCCGCGCAGCGCAGTTTCGGAACTGCCTTACGCCTTTCCGACCAAGCAGTCGTTCTATGACGCCATCGATGACAAGTTCTTTGACCGCGTTTACGCAGAAATGGCGGAAAAAGGCGCCACTGTCATTGGCATCCTGCCCTTCGATTATCTCGTACCGGGCACCCGGGAAACACCGCTGATCGAACCGACGGACATGGAGGGATTGAAGTTCCGCGGCCTGGGCAAGGTCAACCTGGCGATGCTCCAGAAACTCAACGCCAAACCGGTCTCCATCAATTTTGGCGAGATTTCGCCGGCCATCCAGCAAGGCGTGATCGACGGCCTGAACGTGCCGACCGACAGTTACACGGTCTACAAATGGGACGAGAGCATCAGGAACGTCACCTACGCGCATTACTACATGGCCTTTTACCCCTGGACCGTGAACACGGCGTGGTGGAACGGGCTCGACCCCGATCTGCGCGACATCATCCAGACGGCTGCAACGGAAGTCGCCGCCAAGCATCGCGCGCGCTCGGAAGCCGCCTCGGACAAGGCGCTGGCCGATTTGCGGACAGCGGGAGTGGCCGTTCACATGCAGACCGAAGCCGAGCGTGACGTTTGGATGGAAGCGACGCGCTCCGTCTGGGCCGAGTTCGAGCCGCAGATCGGAACCGAACTCATAAACGAGCTCGAAACCTACAGAAAATGATGTTGAACAGGATCAGTTCTGTTCTGGCGAAGGCAGAGGACGGTCTTGCCGTCCTCTGCCTCGCCGGCGTCTTTCTTCTGGTCACTTACGATATGACGTCTCGCACCTTCTGGGGCGTCTCTCTTCCCTGGTCCGAGGAATTTTCCCGCGTTCTGCTAATCATGCTGGTCTATTTCAGCGCTATCGGTCTGACGCGTCGCAACGAACACATACGTGTCGAATTTATCGTCGGTCTGTTTGGCCAATCCGCACAGAAGAGGTTCGCCCTGCTTGCTGACCTGTTGTGCCTGGCGTTCGCGCTGTCGGCGACGTGGCTTGGCGTCGTTTTCGTCAAGGAATCCATTCGCTTCAATCTCAGCTTCGCGCATTCCAACCTGCCGTTCCCGGTATGGGTCGCCCAGTTGATCGTTCCGGTCGGCTTTGCGTTGATCAGTCTGCGTCTGGTCCTGCGACTGCTTGGTGCGCGTCAGGCTGAACAGCTGCGATCGGAAGGCTGACGCAAATGGCCTTTGTTCTCGTTTTCCTGATCCTGCTGTTGCTGGCGATTGGCGTCCCGGTCGGCTTTGCCCTGTGGCTCTCCGGCCTGGTCTTCGTCCTTGTATCAGGCGCGACATCGCTAACCCAGGTGGCGCAGTCCGTCTATTCGTCGCTTGACAGTTTCGTGCTCCTGGCGGTGCCGTTTTTCATCCTTGCCGGCAACATCATGCTGCGATCCGGCTTCGCCACCTACCTGTTTGCCTTCATGCAAAGCCTGGTTGGCGGCATATCCGGAGGCGCTTCCATTGGCGCCACAGGCGCGTCGGCAATTTTCGGCGCCATGACGGGTTCGTCCGTCGCCTCTGCCGCAGCCCTCGGACGGACGATGATTCCTACCATGGAGGCTTTGGGCTATCCTCGCAGCTATACGGCCGGATTGATGGCCGCCGGCGGAACACTCGGGATTCTCATTCCGCCCAGCGTCGCCATGGTCATTTTCGCCGAGTTGTCCCAGCAATCGGTCAAGAGCCTGTTTCTGGCAGGCGTCGTACCGGGTCTCATTTCGGCCGTCGCGATCGGCGTCGTCGCCTTTTCCATCTCCTTCCGGCACGGTTACGGCAAACGCACCGAACCATTCTCGCTCGGCGCTGTCTGGCGCACCTTCGTCAAGGCCGGACCCGCCCTCGGTATGCCGGCCATTGTTCTGGGCGGCATCTATCTCGGTTACACCACGCCCACCGAGGCGGCTGCATTATCCGTGGTCTACGGGCTGTTTGTCGGTATGTGCGTGTACCGCACGATCGGGTTCAGGGATCTGCCGGGCATATTCCTGGACAGCGCGCGGGGCACGGGTTCGATCCTGTTCATCCTCTCCGGCGCGCTCTTTGTCGGCATGCTCGCGACGCTCGTCGGCATTCCGCAGTCGATCGTCGAACTGATCGCGGCGAGCGACTTGTCGCCGATCGGATTCCTGCTTCTGGCCAATGTAATGCTGATCGCACTCGGCTGTTTCCTCGACGGCTTCACGCTCCTGACAGTCGTCGCGCCGCTCCTGCTGCCAAGCGTCGCGGCTCTGGGGATCAACCCGATCCATTTCGCGATTGTCCTGGTGCTCAATATCGAGATAGCGGCCGTGACGCCGCCCATCGGCCTCAACCTGTTCGTCATCACCGGAATTTCCGGCACGACAATGAAGGAAGTGGCCATCGGCGTGGCGCCTTTTGTGCTCGCACTGGTCTGCGTGCTGCTGCTTCTGACGTTTATCCCCTACCTTTCCCTCCTCCTGCTTTAACCGGGCGGACAACTCAACAAGAAAAGGATCACGCTATGAAACTCGTCAGGTTCGGAGCCAAGGGACAGGAAAAGCCGGGCGTCATAAAAGACGACGGAACCATTCGCGATGTTTCCGGAGTGGTCAGTGATTTTGCCGGCGTATCAATCAGTTGCGAGGTGATCGACAAGCTGAAATCACTCGATCTGAACAGTTTGCCGATAGTAGACACAGACGTTCGCCTGGGCGCGCCGCTTGCAGGCGTCGGAAATTTTCTCTGCGTGGGTCTGAACTACACAAATCACGCCAGGGAATCCAACCTGCCGATTCCCGCCGAGCCGATCCTGTTCAACAAGGCGCCCAGTTGCCTCAGTGGCCCCTGCGATCCGGTTGTGCGCGACGCGGACGCCGACAAGCTGGACTGGGAAGTGGAACTGGCCGTCGTCATCGGTCGTCCGGCCTACCGCATCGACCGCGCGGATGCGCTGAACCATGTAGCCGGCTATGCGATATGCAACGACGTTTCCGAAAGAAGCTGGCAGACCGAAGGCACAGGACAGTGGGTCAAGGGCAAGAGCGCTCCGACATTCGGGCCGCTTGGACCATGGCTGGTGACGGCCGACGAAATTCCGGATCCCCAGGCGCTGGAACTAAAGCTCGAACTGAATGGAAAGGTGATGCAGTCGAGTTCGACCGCCGACATGATTTTCCCGGTCGACGAGATCATCGCTTATACTTCCCGGTTCATGCGGCTTGAACCAGGCGATGTCATCACCACGGGCACGCCGGAAGGCGTCGGCATGGGCTGGAATCCGCAGGTCTGGCTGCAGGCAGGCGACGAAATGCGCCTGACCGTGTCAGGTCTCGGCGAACAGCGCCAGACCGTGACGGCAGGTTGAAATAAGCCGGCGAAGGGGTACTCCATGGACGTTATCGACAGCCACCATCATATTTGGCGCCAGGCCGACCTCAAATGGTTGCAGGGGCCGATGCAACCCCGCATCTTCGGCGACTACGAACCGATCCGCCGCGACTATCCCATAGAGGAATTCCTGGCGGACATTCGCTCCAGCAATGTCGTAAAGTCGGTGTATGTCCAGGCCAACTGGCCCAACGACCAGTTCGAGGACGAAGTCAGGTGGGTTCAGGAGACCGCAGACAGAACCGGTTGGCCGATGGGCATTGTCGGTTTTGCCGACATGACTGCGCCCGACGTCCGTCCGCAGCTCGAACGGTTGCGCGCCTACCCCGCCATGCGCGGCATCCGGCAACAGTTCCACTGGCACGAGAACCCGTTGTACCGTTTTGCCGCCAACCCTTCCCTGGCCGAAGATCCCGTCGTCCAGAACAATATCCGCAAGCTGGCGGATTATGCCTGGACCTTCGACCTGCAACTGTTTTCAGGACAGATGAAGCCGGCTGTGGCGCTTGTCGAAGCCTGTCCGGACGTCACCTTCATCCTTCAACATGCAGGCATGCATGAGGACCTGTCCGAAGAAGGCTGGGAGAAGTGGCGATCCGGCATGCAGGCCCTTGCGGAAAAGCCGAACATCGTCAGCAAGCTGTCGGGTTTCGGAACATTCGTCCACCGCGTGGATACGCGCCTGATCCGGCGGATCGTCAACGAAACCGTTGAGATGTTCGGCGCGTCCAGATGCATGTTCGGTTCAAATTTCCCGATCGAAAAGATCTGGGCTTCCTATGAATCGCTGGCGCAGGCGCATATCTCCGCAGCGCGCGTACTGGGCGATGCAGCGGTGAAGGATATCTTCCACGACACAGCGGCAAGAATCTACCGTATTTAGAGTTTCCATTGTCAAAATGTGACCTATGATTGCATTATCGAGCCATCTCCTTGTTCAATGGACATGGTTGACTGCGGTGGATTTTGCCGGAGATGTTTAATTGCAATACCTGTCAACGGGCCACTACAGCAGCCTGAAAGGCGCGATCTTCATCGTCTGCTACGGCCGATCGGGCTCGACCCTGTTGACGCGCCTGATCAACACCATACCGGGCGCATGCATTCGGGGCGAAAACGCCAATGCGCTGATGCATCTCTTTCGCGCCTACGAGGCGGCGCATCGAACGCGTTATACACAAGGAAAACCCGAACACGCGGACACCTCCCCGTGGTTTGGGGCCGACAAGGTCGCGCCGTCCGAGTTCGGCGACGCGCTCGTTGACTGTTTTGTCAGACAGATCCTGAAACCGGGGCCAACAGCGACATGGCTCGGCTTCAAGGAGATCCGCTATCACGAACTGGGCGACAGGCTCGCGGATTATCTTGATTTCCTGCAGCAATTCTTTCCGGATGCGCATTTCATCTTCAATCGCCGGTCCCACATCGATGTCGCCCGGTCGGGGTGGTTCGCGCAGAGACCGGAGGAGACGGTCGAGAACATCGTCGGTGAAATGGATGCGGCCTTTCTCGACTATCACGAAAAACATCCCGGCAATTCGAGGATAACGGACTACGAGGCTTTCTCTGAAGATCCGCGCTGCTTGAAACCGGTGTTCGACATGTTGGGCGAAGAACTCGATCTTCCTCGCTGCCGGGAAATCCTGAACGTCCGTCTGAAGCACTGATCAGCGGCCGGATTGTCGCATCTTCCTCGTCCAGCGTCGAAGCTCATTGCCAATGCGCGCGCCACTCATCATGACGCTATCCGTCTTGAAGCTCTTTCTGGCGGATCGCTCTTGCTGCCTGGCGAGCGCGCGCTTGGCCTGATTTTGTTCAAGGTCACGAATACGAAGATCCATGAGCATCGCGATCTCGACGGCGAGATCCCTGTCGAAACCGCCAAGCGCCTCAAGGAAGCGGCATTCATATGTCCGAAGCAGCGTGACGTCTTCCTCGCTCTGCAGCGGAACAAGCCCCGCAAGCTGCCCCGCGCAGCGCTTGTCTTCATCGTCCATGTGCGCAAGATACTGCGCATGAGTGGCGATGACTCTCTCCAGTGCGAGCGCCGGCTTCCGCCAGTCGCTATAAACCGGCATGGGCTGGTAGGCCTCCGGCGTCGGCAGAAAATGTCCGTTGGCGCCGTTTTCCAGATTGCGGTGAACCCACTCCAGTTCGGCGCCCGTATCAAGCGTTGTGTCGAAAGGCTGCAGGAAGGCCGATTTTCTGAATGCGAAGCAGGAAAACGGGCCCGGCGCTCCAAACAACGCGCGGGCCCGCATGGTCGACGGCGCCACGACTTGCGGCCCGTCCGGTCTGACCTTCATGGGCCTGTCCGAAAATGTGTCGAAACAGACACATCCCGAATGCGGATTCTGCGCAAAGTAGGACGCCGTCTGAGCGAAGCGGTCAACCAGACTGATATCACCGATTTCTGCGATCACGCAGACGTCGCTTTCGGCCCTAGCGATCGCAAGATCGAACGCCGCGCCCCGACCGACGCCAACGGTCCTGACAAGCTCAAGCCCGCCGTTTTCTTCAGACCAGAGATCCAGAAGGCGTTCGGCGGCGCCGTCGTCTGAGCCGTCATCCACGAAAACGATCCTGAATTTCCGCCAGGTTTGCAATGCAAGCATTCGGTGGTAGTCGTCGAGGACATCACGGGCGTTTCTTGCGACGGTCAGAACGGTGAGTTCCGGCGCATCGTCATTCGGAGGCGGGAAACACAGGGATTCGCGAAATTCAAACGCCTTCGACTGTCGCGTTGGCCGACGGTAAACGGAGAAAATCCGCTGGATAGCGGATTTGTCATAGCCGCAGAAACCGATATAGGCGTCGTTGCGATCATATAGCGCGCTTTTTGCCGCCGCCTGTTCGGAGGCGTCTGCGAAATCGTGGATCAGAAGCGCTTCGGGCGCATAGAGAAATCGCTCCGGACCGAAGAATCGCAACATGCGGGCGCAGAGCAACAACCCTTCATGTCCAACAAGCAGAGGATCGAAGCCGCCGAATTCCAGAAACAGATCCCGTCGCCATATCGAAATGCCTTCGGCTGATGGAATGGCGGGCCTGATGCGGCCGCCGAGATCGTAATTCTCGGCGGCCGATCCTCCGGGTGATTTCGGCATGATCCTGCCCCTGACCGCCACTGCGCCATACTGCGTGATGACCGATACAAGCGCTCCGATCGTATCCTTTGTGATTGCGCCGTCGTCATCGAGAAAAAGGACATACTCGCCGCGCGCCACTCGCGCTCCGATGTTCCGCCCTTGAGAGCACCCGACATTGAATGGCGCGTCGATCCGGACGTAGCAGTCCAGTCTGTCGGAAACGGTTATGCCCAGGGAAGGATTGCCGTTGTTGACGAAGACCAACTCACACTCCTGCGTTTTTGAAACGCTCGAAAGTGAGGAGACGAGCGCTGCAAAATCCTGACTGTGCTTGTAGTTGAGGACGACAATCGAAAATTCCGGATTTTCAGGCCCCGATTCACCGCTGATTCTGCATTGAGGAATCAGCTTTTCCGGGAACCCCTCCATTGCGTTGCGGGCGGCGGCGTGATTGCCGGCAAGAAATTGTTCTCCTGCTCGCCCGAACGCCTTTTCAAGTGCGGCGGATGACGGCGCATTCCCGTGAATCCCGCTGACGGTATCGTGCATGTAATCGGTCCCCACGTCTGGCGACAGCAAGCAGCGGCGCGTTCGACGATCGCCGCCGGCAATGTAACAAATTTTAATTTGCCCAAACAAAATATAGGCTATGAGAGGTAAGATATTCTTCGATTCAACGCAATGAAATGAACTTCGACAAACAGGGCGTCGCCTCTTTGGCCACAAAAAAAAGACAATATAATCAGCCGCTTGTATATTGTCTGGCTTGGCAATGTCACCAGGAGCCGGTGTGAGACTGTTTCCCAATGCGCCGATCGGCGCGTTTCTGGTGGCGATCGTTATCGCCGCCATCGCCCCGATTCTCATATTTGTCGTCCTTGTGCTCCAGCAACTTGAAGATGGGCAGCAGGAGGCGCTGGAGCGCCGGGCGCTTCGGGACGCCCGCAGTCTGGCGTCGTCCACCAACCAGCTCCTGAGAGATATGGCGGCCAATATCCGGCTCGTCGCGTCCGATCCTGAACTTGAGGCGGGAGACCTGCAAAATTTTCATAGCAGGACGCAATCGGCTCTCAGACACAGTTCTCTCTTTGTCATACTTGTCGAGGAGGATGGCCAGCAGCTCCTCAACACGCGCGTGCCTTTCGGAGCGCCGCTTGGTCCGATATCGCACATGAAGTCGCTCGCAAGCGCTCTCGAAAGCCAACAGCTCACCGTGTCGGACGTATTCTTCGGTCAGACGAGCAAGCAATGGGTCTTCAACGTGCTTCTTCCGACGCCGCCTGAAACAAATTCGGGCGATGCGCTCATCATCACGCGCAACGCCGCCGAGGTTGCGTCGCTTATTTCCACGGACAGCCTTCCCGAAGGCTGGTCAGCTGCTATCCTCGATAGCGCAGGCAACGTTGTAGCGTCCATAGGACCTGACCAGGCGGACACCGGCGAAACCTTCGATGAACGGTTGCTGGACAGTTTTGAATCGTTCAGTGGCGTCACCCGGGTGACGATCGACGGAGAAAAACTGCTCAGCGGTTACACCAGACTACCTGGCTGGAGCTGGAACGCCGTCGCCTGGGGGCCGATCGGATCCGGACAGGAAGCAATCCGGGAAACCTGGCGCTCGCTGATTCTCGGCGGTCTGTTTCTCCTGGCGATCGCCGTTTTCGCCGCCTATTTGGTGGCAAGGCAGATCCGAAAGTCGATCATCGGCATCGCCGGCATGGCGAACGCGATGGGCGAAGGCAAGATCGTGGCGCCGATCAATACGCCTGTGCGCGAAATCGACACGGTCGCCAAGACGCTTTCAACAGCGTCTTTCGATCGCAGCCAGGCGGAAGACCAGATCAGGTTGATCATGCGCGAACTGGCGCATCGCACCAAAAACCAGCTCTCCCTCGTGCAGGCGGCGATCCGCCAGACCGCCCGCAACGCTGAAACGATCGCAGACTTCAACCGCAGCATCGATGCGCGCATATCCGGCCTTGGCCGTTCGGTCGATCTGCTGACGTCGGAACAATGGGCCGCCGTCCCGCTGGAAACGGTCATCCGCAGCCAGATGGAATTTTTTGGAGACATCACCGCGCGGCTCGACACCAGCGGCCAGACCGTGCTTCTGAAACCGGAAGCCACGCAAAATCTGGGATTAATTCTGCACGAACTTGCCACCAACGCCGTCAAATACGGCGCCTGGTCCGTTCCCACTGGCCGCGTGAGCATCGAATGGGATATCGCGCGCCATGCCGACAAGCCCGAAGATCTGGAAATCAGCTGGCTGGAAATCGGCGGACCGCCAGCCGTCGAACCAACGCGCAAGGGCTTCGGCTCCCAGGTTGTCGTGAGCCACGCCCAGGCTGTTTTCTGGGGCACGGTCACGACGCAATACGGCGAAAAGGGTTTCCGCTGGAAACTCGTCGCCCCCCTGGCGTCCTTCATCGGCTCCAAGGACGAAGAATAGGGTCTTCAGTCCAAAGCAAGCATGGGCAGGTAATCGAAGCCCCTGAACCGCGCCCGTTTCGACCGGGTCGCCGGCCGCTTTCTCCGCATATGCGGAAAGGCGGAGAAGATTTTCGACAGCGCAATACGGCCTTCGATACGGGCGACCGTCATTCCGGCGCACAGATGCGGACCGCCGGCAAAAGCGAAATGGGTGAACCGCCCACGGTCCAGACGAAAGCTGTCGGGATTTTCAAAAACCGCCGGGTCGCGGTTCGCCGCGCCAATGCACAACGTGATCTGTGTTCCCGCGTCAAACCGTTCGCCGTCGATCTCGAACGCCTCGACCGCGCGCCGGTTTCCAAGCTGATTGGGGCTTTCCAGCCGCAGGATCTCCTCGATGGCGGCCGGCCACAGCGACGGATCGGCATTCAGCGTCGCGGTTGTTTCGGGCATGTCGCAAAGCATGTTGACGCCGCTTGCAATCAGATTGGTCGTGGTTTCATGGCCGGCGTTGAGAATGAAAATGCAACTGTGCAGCAACTCCTCGTGCAACAGGCCGTCCTCTGCGTCGACGTCACGTATCAGCCGGCTCAGTATGTCGTCATCCGAAGGCGCCATTTCGGTGCGGCGGCGCGCAACAAGTTCTTTCAAATAAACGAGAAACTCCGCCACGGCGCGGTTGCCCCGGTCGAACTTCTCCTGCGGAATTTCAGGCTCGAGCGCGCCGAGGATAGCAAGCGACCAGCCGCGCAACGGCTCCCTTTCGTTGCGCGGCACGCACAGGAGATCGCTGATGATCTCGATCGGCAGATGGATGGCGAACTGGTCGACAGCGTCGAACCCGGATCCGGGCTCGATATCGGCAATCAGGCGGTCGACGATCCGTTCCACCTGCGGCTCCAGGGGTTTGAGGGCGCGCGGCGCAAGCGCCCCGACAATCGCGCGCCGCACTCGCGTGTGCAGAGGTGGATCGCTGAACACCAGGCTCGTCGTGTGGTGCTCGTACAGCAGGCTGTCTCCGAATTTCGGCTTGAACTCGATCTTCTTGTCTGACGAAAAGGTCTTCGTATCGCGATAGATCCTGTCCAGGTCCGCATGGCGCGTCAGCAGGATAGAGCCGTCCGGCATGCGCCGCACCGGCGTATCGCGCCGCATCCGGTGATAGAAGGGAAAGGGATTTGCGTAGAAAGCGTCCGGCAAACGTCGGAGATCGAAGCCGAGCAGCGTTTCCGGCGGCGCCGTCTCGATGCCGTCATAGGCGTCCAAAACAACAGACATGGCTTTCCTCCCCAAGCCTGTCTGGATGCCACGAAACCGCAAGATTGACAAGAATGGACCGGCGGCATCGGGCTTTCGGAACCTGCTGGTCGAATGACCCACAAACTGCTTCAGCGAGAGCAAAATAATACTCGCGGATCGATCAGGACAGCATTTCATTCCTTCAATCCGGAAGCCGGATTCATCACATTAGGGACAACAATGGCTCAAGGCCGCCCTGACCGGCGCCCACAGCCTGAAAAGGAACTGGTGATGGCCCGCAAGCTCTCGACATTTCCGGCGTTCTTCAACGTAGCCGGACAGAAGGTTGCAATTTTCGGCAATGGCGACGAAGCCTTTGCGAAAACGCGGCTTCTCGCCAACACCGCCGCCGATATCGTCGTTTATGGCGACGCCCTCGAAGCGTCTTTCGAAAAATGGATCGGTCAGAGAAACATCAGGCGCGTCGCCGCTGCTTACTCCATCGATTTCCTGCAGGATTCGACGCTCGTCTTCGCCGCCACCGGAGACGCTGCACTGGACGCGCGCATCGTCACGGACGCCCGCCGCCTCAAGATTCCCGCCAATGCTGTCGATCAGCCTGAGTATTGCGATTTCCTGACGCCCGCTCTCGTCAACAGGGCTCCGGTGTCCGTCGCCATCGGAACGGAAGGCGCAGGCCCGGTGCTTGCCCAGATCATCCGCGCGCGTATCGACCGCATGCTGGCGCCCTCGCTCGGGCAACTCGCCACACTTGCCGAATCCTATCGCGGCATCGTCGAACAGACCTTGCCGCGCGGCGCCGTCCGCCGCGATTTCTGGCGACGGTTTTTCTCCGGACCGGTAAGCGAACAGGTCGACAATAGCGACCTGCCGGCGGCGCGCCAGGCCGCCAACACGCTGCTGTCGAACACCGGTCGCAATTCGGGCCATGTCTGGCTGGTCGGCGCCGGGCCGGGCGCCGAGGACCTGCTCACGCTGCGCGCCCAGCGGGTTCTGATGGAAGCCGACGCCATCCTTTACGATGCGCTCGTTCCGGAAGAAATCGTCGACATGGGCCGCCGCGACGCCGAGCGGATCTCCGTCGGCAAGCGCAAGGGCTGTCACTCAAAGACACAGAACGAGATCAATGACCTGATCGTCGATATGGCGCGGAGCGGGAAGCGCATCGTTCGTCTGAAATCCGGCGATCCGCTGATCTACGGCCGTGCGGCGGAAGAAATGGCCGCTTTGCGAGACGCAGGCATTGGCTACGAGATTGTGCCGGGCATCACGTCCGCCTTCGCGGCCGCCGCCGATTTCGAGCTGCCTCTGACCCTGCGCGGCGTCGCCTCTTCTCTGGTCTTCACCACGGGCCACGACCTTAACAGCGAGGTGCTGCCCGACTGGGCGCGGCTCGCCGTCTCGGGCGCGACCGTCGCCGTCTATATGGGTCGCACGGTCGCGGCCTCCGTCGCCGAGAGGCTGGCGGCCGCCGGTCTTTCCAGCGATACGGCCGTCGCGATTGTCGAGAACGCCAGTCAGGACAACAGGCGCCTGATGCATGCGACGCTGAAGGAGCTGCCGCTGATCGAGACGCTCGACGACCTGACAGGCCCCGTCATGGTGATCATCGGCGACGCGGTCGCCGGCGCCAATTTTGAAAAATCGACCCCACTGGTCGCGCTGGTTCCGGAAACGGCGGCGGCCTGAGGCAGATGAAAGCAGGAGTATCGACATGATGAAAGTACTCACAGCAAACCGCCTTGGCGACGGAATCGCCGTTTGGCTTGACGCTAATGGACGTTGGCTGGAACAGATAGACCATGCCCTGATCGCCCGTCATGACGACGCAGTCGCCGCGCTGGAAATCGCGGGAAAGTCCGCCTTCAACAAGAACATCGTCGTCGATGTCGCGCTGATCGATGTCGAGGAGATTGACGGGGAAATCTATCCCGTAAGGCTCCGCGAACGCATCCGCGCGGCCGGTCCGACGGTTCGCGCGGATCTTGGAAAGCAGGCCGAGTTCCGCCCGGCTTCCGCCGCGTAAAATCCATTCGTCACGGACGCGCCGTCCGGGGAGTTTTTCATGTACCGCTACGATGAGTTCGACCATGATTTCGTTCAGCAGAGGGTCGCGCAATACAGCGACCAGGTCGAACGCCGCCTGTCCGGAGAAATCACGGAAGACGCCTTCAAGCCGCTCCGGCTGATGAATGGCGTCTACCTGCAGCTTCACGCCTACATGCTGCGCGTTGCGATCCCCTATGGCACGCTCAACAGCCGCCAGATGCGCAGGCTCGCGCGTATCGCCCGCGATTACGACAAGGGCTACGGCCACTTCACGACGCGCCAGAACATCCAGTACAACTGGCCGAAATTGTCCGACACGCCGAAGATCCTGGAAGAACTTGCCGAGGTCGAGATGCACGCCATCCAGACATCCGGCAACTGCATCCGAAATGTCTCTGCGGACCACTTCTCCGGCGCTGCGGCCGACGAGGTCGCCGACCCGCGGCCCTATGCGGAGATCCTGCGGCAGTGGTCGTCGAACCATCCGGAATATTCGTTTCTGCCGCGCAAATTCAAGATCGCCGTCACCGGCGCCGAGCGCGACCGCGCCGCAATCCAGGTCCACGATATCGGCCTGCATCTGAAGCGCGACGACAACGGCGCGCTGGGCTTCGCCGTCTATGTCGGCGGCGGCCAGGGCCGCACGCCGATGATCGCCAAGAAAATCCGCGACTTCCTGCCGGAAGAGCATCTGTTGTCCTATGTCACAGCCATCATGCGGGTCTACAATCTGCACGGCCGCCGCGACAACAAGTACAAGGCGCGCATCAAGATCCTGGTCCACGAGACCGGCACGGAAGAATTCGTCTCTCAGATCGAGGCGGAATGGGAAAAGCTGAAGGACTCCGAACTGAAGCTTCCCGAATCCGATCTTGCGGCTATCGCCAGCTATTTCCAGCCGCCGGAACTGCAGGACAGGCCGGAAGGCTGGTCGGGCCTTGCATCCGCCAAGAAGGCTGATCCCGGCTTTGCAGCCTGGGTGCATCAGAACGTGACGCCCCACCATCATCCCGATTACGGGGTCGTGACGATATCCCTGAAGCCGATCGGCGGCATTCCGGGTGACGCCAGCGACAGCCAGATGGAAGCGGTCGCCGATCTCGCCGAGCGCTTTGCCCATGACGAGATCCGCGTGTCGCATGAGCAGAACCTGGTTCTGCCGCATGTAGCCTTCGCCGACCTTGAGAAAGTCTATCGGGCGCTGCTGGACGTCGAACTGGCGACAGCCAACGCCGGTCTTGTCTCCGACATCATCGCCTGCCCGGGCCTGGACTACTGCGCGCTGGCCAACGCCCGTTCGATCAACGTCGCGCAGGATATCTCCAACCGCTTCGCCTCGCTGGAGCGGCAGCGCGACATTGGCGAGTTGAAGATCAAGATTTCCGGCTGCATCAACGCCTGCGGCCACCACCATGTCGGCCATATCGGCATTCTGGGCGTCGAGAAGAAAGGCGCGGAGCTCTACCAGATCACGCTTGGCGGGTCCGGCGATGAGAACACATCTATCGGCCAGATCATCGGCCGCGGCTTCGCACCCGACGAGATCACCAACGCGGTGGAAACAATCGTCGAGACCTATCTGGGCGTGCGCTTAAATGCGGATGAAAACTTCCTCGCCGCCTACCGGCGAGTCGGGCCGCAACCGTTCAAAGACGCCCTCTACGGCGAAACCTCGAAGGCAGCGTGATGACCGAGACGCTTTTTCCGGCTGAGACCAGACTGTGGACACAAGACGGTTTCGTCGAAGACGATCCATGGACAATCGTCACCGATGAAGAGACTACTGTCGACGGCAATGCGAAGCAGGTCCTGCCGCTGGCGACATATCTGGAGCTGGACGATGCGAGCCGGACCCGCGCCGTTGGCGTTCTGCTTGGCCCGGCCGACGACGTGATGGATCTTGAGCCGTTTCTCGACCGGCTCGATCTGATCGCCGTCACCTTTCCCGCATTCAATGACGGCAGGGCGTTCTCCCAAGCCTCCCTGCTGCGGTCACGCCTTGGTTTTCAGGGCGATGTCCGCGCCACCGGCGATGTGCTGATCGACCAGGTTCCACTCATGCTGCGTTGCGGTGTAGCGAGCTTTGCAGTGACGAACCCGACCGCGCTGAAACGCCTTGCCGAGGGGCGGCTGCCGGGTATCGACGCCTACTATCAGCCCGCCGCCGCCCCCGCGAAGTCCGCCGGAAAATACAGCTGGCGCCGAGCGCCGGGCGCTGCGGCCTGATGTTTAAGGCCAACCGAACCCGTGTTCGGCTGGCGACAGCAAGACCCGTCGCTCAAAATTCCCGTTTTCACATCTCGCCCTGCGACGATTCCACGTAGGCGGCGAAACGTTTTACGTAATCGCGCAGCGCCGTTGCTCCTTCCGCAGAGGATAATTCGGACCTTATTTCGCCAGGCGATTTCGACATCAGCGGTCGGCTCAGGAAGATATCCGGATTGAACCGGGACGAGACGGTAGCCAAAACCGTGCGCAGCGAGGCGAGCATGTCGCCGCCGCGGTGCGAGGCGTGGGCAAGCACGATCGGCTTGCCGATCACCGCTTCGTCCGAGACGAGCCAGTCGATGGCGTTCTTCAGGCCGCCGGGAATGGCCCGCACATATTCCGGGCTGGAGACGATCAGCCCGTCGGCGCTGTCCACCGCTTCGACAAAACGCCGGACCGAATCCGGCGGTTGCGGCGTCTCAAGGTCCGGTGAAAAGATCGGTAGGTCGCCGATCTCGCGAAACAGGCTGATCTCGATGTTTTCTGGCGCGGCGCGGGAAATCGCTTCCAGCAACGCCGTATTGGTGGAGTCACTGCGAAGACTGCCGGAAATCGCCAGAAATTTCATGAACCGCATCCTCACTGCCCGCCTTGCGCTGCAGGCGCAAGACGGCCAGTAGGAATGATTCAGTCGAGCGTGTCCAGAACCGCCCGCGCTTCCTGCCCGCTGACGCGGCGAATTTCGATGTGGTCGCGAAGGGTCGCAAAGGCTTCGCTGGCGAGCAACTCGTCGGCGGTATCCGCCGGCAGGCTGATCAGCACACGGTCCTTGCCGCCAGAACCGATCCCGTCGATCCTGCCGCTCTTTGCCGTGATCATGCCGCCGGCGACCGTATTGTTGGTGTCCGGATCGATCAGGACAAAGGCGCCGGTCTCGCGATTGGCCTCGTAAGGATCGAATATCGCCGTCTCGTCGAAAGCCAGATGCACCTTCCCGATCGCGTTGAGCGGAAGGTTGTGGGTCTGGCTCCACTGCCCCGATTTGAGATCGAGAACGGATTGCGGTTCGACGCGCACGCGCTGACGGCGGCTGGAGGACTTGAGCCAATAGCGCTTGCCCGGCGCAATCGCGTCTTCAGACAACGCGACGAGCTTTGCATCGAAGGCAAGACCCGAAACCGGCGCCGCGTCGACCGAGGCGATCATGTCGCCGCGCGCCACGTCCACCGGCCGGTCAAGCACCAGCGTGATGGCGTCGCCGGCGACCGCCGCATTGCGCACCAGATCGAATGTCACGATCTGCCGGACATTGGCGACCGTGCCGGAAGGCAGGATGACGACGCTGTCACCGGGCTTCACCGATCCGCCGGCGACCGTGCCCTGATAGCCCCGGAAGCTCTCGTTCGGACGGCTCACGCGCTGCACCGGAAGACGGAAGCCGACAGCCTGAGCCGTTCTCTGCGTGGCGAGCTCCAGCGCCTCGATGAGCGGCGGACCCGAATACCAGGGCATCGATTGATGGCCGGAGTGAACGACGTTCTCTCCAAGCAAGGCCGATACGGGAATGGGCGTTACGTTGGTGACGCCGAGCGACAGCGCCAATTGCCGGAACTCCGCCGCGATATGCTCGAAAATCGATCTGTCGTAATCGACAAGGTCGATCTTGTTGACGGCGAGCACGAACTGGCGGATGCCCATCAGCGACGCAATCGTCGCGTGGCGACGGGTCTGTTCCAGAAGGCCGGCGCGCGCATCGACGAGCAGCACTGCGAGATCGGCGGTCGAAGCGCCGGTTGCCATGTTGCGCGTATACTGTTCGTGGCCGGGCGTGTCGGCGACGATGAAGGAACGCTTGTCGGTCGAGAAATAGCGGTAGGCGACGTCGATCGTGATGCCCTGCTCGCGTTCGGCCTGCAAACCATCCAGAAGCAGCGCGAAATCCGGCAGACCCAGTTCGTTCTGCTGGATGCTCTTTTGCCCTTTCAGCGCCGCCGCCTGGTCTTCCTTGACCGCCTTGGTGTCCCAGAGCAGGCGCCCGATCAGGGTCGACTTTCCGTCGTCGACGCTGCCGCAGGTGATCAGCCGCAGCGGCCGCGCATTGCGGATCGCAGCGTCCGTCTGGACCTGGCTGCGGACAGCTGTTTCAACATTGGCTGACATCAAAAATACCCTTCGCGTTTCTTTTTTTCCATGGAGCCCGCCTCGTCGCGGTCGATCGCCCGGCCCTGCCGTTCGGAGACAGTCGCCGTCTCCAGCTCCTCGATAATCTCGTCAAGCGTAGTCGCGCTGGAGCGGATTGCGCCCGTCAGCGGGAAGCAACCGAGCGTCCTGAAGCGGATTGTCTCCATTCGCCTGACCTCGCCCTGCAGCAATTCCAGACGCTTGTCTTCCGCCAGGATCAGCATGCCGTCGCGTTCGACGACCGGCCGTTCGGCGGCAAAATAGAGCGGCACGATGGGGATGTTCTCGGCCTGGATGTAGCGCCAGATATCCACCTCGGTCCAGTTGGAGAGCGGAAAGGCGCGCACGCTTTCGCCCTTGCGGATCATGCCGTTATAGATCGACCACAGTTCCGGCCGCTGGTTTCGCGGATCCCAGCGGTGATCCGGCGTGCGGAAGGAATAGATACGCTCCTTGGCGCGCGAGGCTTCCTCGTCGCGGCGCGCGCCGCCGAATGCCGCGTCATAATGGCCGGCGTCCAGTGCCTGGCGCAGCGCCTCGGTCTTCATGATATTGGTGTAGACGGACGAACCGTGCGTAAACGGCGTGACGTTTTCCAGGCTGCCGCGCGGGTTGGTGTGTGCCACCAGGTCCAGATCGAATTCGGCGACCATGCGGTCGCGAAAGGCGATCATTTCGGCGAACTTCCAGCCCGTGTCGACATGCAGCAGCGGAAACGGGATCGGGCCCGGATAGAAGGCCTTGCGTGCAAGGTGCAGCAGCACGGAAGAATCCTTGCCCACCGAATAGAGCATGACCGGCCGCTCGAACTCGCCGGCGACCTCCCTGAATATGTGGATGGCTTCGCTTTCCAGCGCCTTGAGGTTTGGATCAAGGGGCGGTTTGTTCTCAGTCATTCTGATGTTCCATTATTGAATTGCGGAAGCCGCCGGCTGGCTGCCATCGACATGAAGGCCGCATTCGCGTTTCTCGTCGTTTTCCCACCACCAGCGTCCGGCGCGCTCGTCCTCGCCGGGTTTGATGGCGCGCGTGCAGGGTTCGCAGCCGATCGAGGGATAGCCGCGCTCGTGTAGCGGATTGGTCGGCACGCGGTTGCCGGCGACGAAGCTGCGAACATCCTCGATGCTCCAGTCCGCCAGCGGATTGGCCTTTTCCAGTTTCCGGTTCTCGTCATATTCGATGAACGGAACCTCGGCGCGCGCGTTCGACTGCTGACGGCGCAGGCCGGTGATCCATAGATCCGCCCCCTCAAGCGCGCGCCCCAGCGGCTCGAGCTTGCGCACGCCGCAGCAGGCGTGGCGGGCGTCGACGCTCTCGTAGAACCCGTTAACGCCATACTGTTCGATATAGGCTGCAAGCTTTCCCGGATCGGGCGCAAACCGCTCGATCTCGATACCGTAACGGCGTTCCGTTTCCTCAATGAGCGCAAGCGTCTCGGGAAACAGGCGGCCTGTCTGAAGCGTGACGATGCGCACCTGCGGCGCGGCGTCGGCCAGCGCGGCCGTCAACACCTGGTCCTCGATGCCGAGACTCGTGGTGAAGACGGGATTGACCTTGTCCATGGTCATGACGCGGATCCGCTCGATCAGCGTCAGTTCTCCCAGATCGTCGGTCGGTGATTTCAGTAGAATGTTCGTTCCGGATTGCATCGGCTTTGAACTCCGGTTGCTGCTGGCTCCAAGACTGGACCACTTCTGGCTCCAGTTGAAACAACCGGGTTCTATATGTGCGCTGCTTGCGACAAAGAATTGTCGCCCGCGGGCGAAAAGGCGGAAAATGCGTTTTTTGTCGCCGCCGTCGCGGCTGATCTTTCCCTGTTCGCCGCCCATCGCGAAGGGTTTGAACCTGCCAACCGCACGATGCTCGCCAGAGTAGCATCTCAGCAATACTGTCATACAAAACAATAAATCTTTTACTCATCAATAATGCCTAATATGTAACAGATACAGCGCCTTAATAATAAATATTTGTACACAAATATTGCAGGCGGTAGTTGAGCAGATTGATTTCAAATAACGATAACTCAATAACGCCGCTCGCGCTGGGCTTCGACAATTCCGGCTACCAGCTTGGCGCCGGCCTCGAGTTCGGAGGCCCTGCGACGACGCTGTCCAGCTGGATCAACGGCAGCTACCGCGCGCCCTTCGACAGCGACAACGGCGTCGCCACCTGGGACGCAACCGCGGGAGTGAAAGTCGCTTTCTGAGGATTGCCGCCCGCAACCGGAGAGCGGGCGTCCTGTCAAATCTTGCAATGGGACGATGCATCCCCTTCCCATCGGGCGATCGGGTCTGTATGGAAACGCAGGCTCAACAGGCTCGGAGGCGGACTGCATATGCCGGAGAAAATCTCACTCGTCGATCTTCCAGATCTGGTCGGGAAGGAAGTGGGCGTGTCGGACTGGATAACTGTCGACCAAAACATGATCGACCTCTTCGCGGACGCCACGCACGACCACCAGTTCATTCATGTCGATCCGGAACGCGCGAAGGCCGAAACGCCTTTCGGCGGCACGATCGCCCATGGTTTTCTGTCGCTCTCGCTGCTGTCGACGATGAACTACACCGGAACGCCTGAAATTCGCGAACGGAAGATGGGCATCAATTACGGCTTCAACCGGATCCGTTTCATGGCGCCGGTGAAATCCGGCGCGCGGGTGCGCGGCCGCTTCACGCTGAAGGAGGCGCGCTACCGGGCCGCCGACATGATCATGCTGAGCTACGGCGTGGTCGTGGAGATCGAGGGCGAACCGAAACCGGCGCTGACCGCCGACTGGCTGACCGTCGGCCAGTTCGATCCCAAGGATCATCCAAACAGGGTCGAAGCCGCTAAATGACAGGGTCGCGGATGGCCTCTGCGAGAAATCCGAACACATAGTCGGAGAAGGAGCCCCAGTGCTCCACGCGGAAAGTTTCCGCTTCTTCCCGCAGGAGAACTACCTCGACTTTGCCCAGCATTGTGCGCGAACAGGCGCCGAGCGGAAAGGCTTCCAGCGACAGGTTCTGCGGACAGCCGGCCTTGAGCGCGGCCTCCGCTCCCTTGCCCGATACGATCAGCGCGACATTGCGGTGGGAAATATCGACGGCCGCGTGAAGCTGCCTGACCTTCGCGCAGGGCGCCATCAGGTCGGCGCCCGTCTCATCGATCACCAGCCACTCGTCCGGGCCGAGCCACAGCGCCGTCCGTTTGCCGTTTCTCGACCGCGCGGATGTCTTCGGCGCGTCCGGCAGTTTCACGCCGAGCGCCCGCGACAGCGGTGCGACGGCTTCGGCGCGCGCCCGGAGCGAAAGGCGGCTCGCGAAGGCGGCGGGCGTTATCGTGACGACGCCCGTTCCGGCGACGTTGCCCTCATGGGGCAGGATCATTGCGGCGGACTCAACCATTGACGCGCTCTCCCTTCTCGTCGAAGAAAACCATGCCCGTGACTTCCACTTCGATCGTTCGATCCGGCATCGGAACGTATAATGTGTCGCCCATGCGATCCTGTCCGCCGGCGATCAGCGCCATGGCGATGGAGCGGCCGCAATTGGGAGACCAGTAGGACGACGTGACGTGGCCGAGCATCGTCATCGGCGTCGGCTGGTTCGGGTCGGCCACGATCTGCGCGCCCTCCTCCAGCACCGTCTCCGGGTTTTTCGTCTTGAGGCCGACGAGCTGCTTGCGTCCGCCCGCCACGAGATCGGGCCGTTTCAGGCCGCGGATCCCGACGAAATCCGGCTTGCTCTTCGCGATCGCCCAACCAAGGCCGGCGTCGTGCGGCGTCACCGTGCCGTCGGTGTCCTGGCCGACGATGATAAAGCCCTTCTCGGCGCGCAGCACGTGCATGGTTTCGGTGCCGTAGGCGCAAGCGCCAAGCGGCTCCGCCTGCTTCCACACCGCTTCCAGCACCGCCTGTCCGTAATGCGCCGGCACATTGATTTCGTAGCCCGGTTCGCCCGTAAAGGAGACGCGGAACAGCCGCGTTGGCGCGCCGCAAATCCTGCCTTCACGCACGCTCATATGCGGCATGGCTTCGTTCGAAAGGTCGATGCCTTCGGCCAGCGGCGCAATGATGTCGCGCGCCTTCGGCCCCTGCACCGCGATCACCGCCCACTGCTCCGTGGTCGAGGTTAGCCAGACGTCGAGGTCCGGAAACTCCGTCTGGAGATAATCTTCCATGTGATTGAGAACGCGCGGCGCGCCGCCGGTCGTCGTGGTCACGTGAAAGCGATCCTCCGCCATGCGGGCGACAACGCCGTCATCGTAGATGAAGCCGTCCTCGCGCAGCATGATTCCGTATTTGCAACGGCCCGGCGCCAGCTTCTGCCAGCCGTTCGTGTAGATGAGATCGAGGAACTTCGCGGCATCCGGCCCCACCACCTCGATCTTGCCGAGGGTCGAGGCGTCGAAGACGCCGGCCGTTTCGCGCACGGTCTTGCATTCACGGCCGACGGCGGCTTGCATGTCCTCGCCGGCGCGCGGGAAATACCAGGCGCGTTTCCAGTTGCCGACATCCTCGAAAATTGCGCCCTGCTTCGTCGACCATGCATGGCTGAAGGTCTTGCGGGCCGGATCGAAGAGCTTGCCGCGACTGTGATTGACGATCGCGCCGTAAGTGACCGGCGTATAGGGCGGCCGGAACGTGGTAAGGCCAACCTCCGGCATCTGGCGTCCGAGGGATTCCGCGGCGATCGCAAGGCCGTGAATGTTCGACGTCTTGCCCTGATCGGAGGCCATTCCATTGGTGGTGAAGCGCTTGACGTGCTCGATGGAATGCATCCCTTCGCGCACGGCGAGACGGATGTCCTTCGCCGTCACGTCGTTCTGGAAGTCGACGAAGGCCTTGGCCGTTCTGTCGGCGCCGGCGCCCCGGGCGCTGCCCGACATGCCGCCCGACCAGTCGATCGCGCCTGTGGCTTGGATGCGCAGCGAGAGCCGCTTCGACTTGCCGGCGCCAAGGGCGGCGGCGCGTCCCGCTGCGGTCGCTTCGTCAACCGTTTCCTGCAGGCCGGTCACGCCGTTGCAGCCACCGACCGAAACGCACGCCTGCACATTGTCGCCCGGCAGAAAGCGCTCCGTTTCGGAATCCCAGACCACCTTGCCCCGGGATTGGGAATAGAGATGGACGGCGGGCGTCCAGCCAGCGGAGGTGATCAGCGCGTCGACCGGTATCTGCGTCTTGCCGCGGGCGCCTTCGACTGTCATCGAGGAAATGCGCCGTCTGCCCTTCGCGCCCACAACAGCGCTTGCCGTCATCACGTCAATGCCGAGATCGGCAGCCGTGGACAACAGTCCCTCGCCCGGAGCATCGCGCGTATCGACGATCGCCGGCACGGAGACGCCGGCGCGCGCCAGATCGAATGCGGCGGCGTAGGCTGAATCATTGGCCGTGTAGACCCCGACCTTCGAACCGACGGCAACGCCATAATGGTTGAGATAGGCGCGGGCGGCGGAGGCGAGCATGATTCCGGGGCGGTCATTGTCGGCGAAAACCATGTGACGCTCGATAGCGCCCGTGGCGAGAATCACCTTTTGGGCGCGCACCTGCCAGAGCCGCTCGCGCGGCAGATCCGGATGCGGATCGGAGAGATGATCGGTGACCCGTTCGCACAACGCAACGAAATTCTGCGCGTAATATCCGAAGGCAGTCGTGCGCGTCAGAACCCGGACATTGTTCATGGCGGAAAGTTTTGCGGTCGCGTTCTGCGCCCAGTCATAGCCGTCTTCGCCGTTGATCGTGACGTCGGCGTCATAGCGCAGCGCGCCGCCCGCTCCTGCCTGCTCGTCGCACAGGATCACGCTTGCGCCGCTCATCGCCGCCGCAAGCGCTGCGGAAAGCCCGGCCACGCCGGCGCCGACCACCAGTACGTCGACATGCTCGTAGCGGCCCGAATAATGGTCCGGATCGGGTTCGTCAGGCGCGACGCCGAGACCGGCCGCGCCCCGGATGAAAGGCTCATAAAGCTTCTGCCAGGCGACTTTCGGCCACATGAAAGTCTTGTAGTAGAAACCCGCGGCGAACATCGGAGACAGCATGTCGTTGACGGCGCCGACGTCGAAGGCGAGCGAGGGCCAGCGGTTTTGCGATCCGGCCCGCATACCTTCAAACACTTCCTGTACGGTGGCCCGGACATTCGGCTGGCGGCGGGCGCTGTCGCGCGAGATGTCCATCAGCGCGTTCGGCTCTTCCGAACCGGCGCCCAGCACCCCCCGCGGCCGGTGATACTTGAAGGACCGGCCCATCAGGTGCACGCCATTGGCGAGCAGCGCCGAGGCGAGCGTGTCGCCTTCCAGGCCCGTATAGATCTCGCCGTCGAACGTGAAACGGACTATTCTTGCGGGCGTCAGACGCCCTGCGCTCGCGATCCGGTTGGCTCCGCTCATTTCCCGTCTCCCTTTTTAATGAGAGAATCGATGTCGGGTTTCGGTTCGCCGGTCTTGTAGGTCGCAAGAAACTTGTCGGTCACGGTGTCGCGCACGGCGTTGAAAAAGCAGCCGCAGCCATGGACGTGCCGCCAACGCTCATAGGCAAGCCCCTTCGGATTGGACCGGATGAAGAAGAACGTCTCGAATTCGTCATCGCTGATATTGGCCATGTTGGTCGGGCGCGCGATATGCGCCTCGCCGGCATGGGCGAACTCCAGTTCGGGCCGTTCTTCCTGGCAGTAGGGACAGTAAATGAGAAGCATGTCTTTGACCCTGAATTCGTTCAGTGAGCCACGGCCGCGGCGGCGGCCTCGTCGATCAGTCTTCCGGCGCGGAAGCGCTCCAGCGTGAATGGCGCATTGATCGGATGCGGCGCGTCATTGGCGATTGTATGCGCGAAAACATCGGCAGATCCAGGAGTCGCCTTGAAGCCGCCGGTTCCCCATCCGCAATTCACGTAGAGGCCGGGCGCCGGCGTTTTCGCCAGTATCGGCGACCGGTCGGGCGTTACGTCGACGATGCCGCCCCAGGAGCGCAACATCTTCATGCGCGTGAAGATCGGGAACATCTCGCAGATCGCATCCAGCGTATGGCTGATAATGTGCAGTCCGCCGGTCTGGGAATAGGAGGTGTACTGGTCGGTGCCTGCGCCGATCACCAGTTCGCCCTTGTCGGACTGGGAGATATAGGCGTGCACCGTGTTCGACATGACGACGCAGGGAAACACCGGTTTGACGGGTTCGGACACCAGGGCCTGCAGCGGAAAGCTTTCAAGCGGCATGCGGACGCCGGCCATCTGCATCAGAACCGAACTGTGACCGGCCGCCACGACGCCGACCTTCTTCGCGCCGATGAAGCCGCGCGTCGTCTCGACGCCTTCCACGGCGCCGTTCGATCCGCGCTTGATGCCCGTCACTTCGCAGTTCTGGATAATATCGACGCCGAGGTCCGATGCGCCGCGCGCATAACCCCAGGCGACAGCATCGTGGCGCGCGACGCCGCCGACGCGTTGCAGGGCGGCCCCCATGACCGGATAGCGCGCCGTCTGCGAAATATTGAGCGGCGGGCAATAGGCCTTCGCCTGCTCAGGCGTCAGCCACTCGTTTTGCACGCCGTTCAGCCGGTTGGCGTGGATGTGGCGCTGTGCGCCTTGCACGTCATGCACATTGTGGGCGAGCATCATCACGCCGCGCGCGGAATACATGACGTTATAATTGAGTTCCTGGCTGAGATCGCCCCACAGCTTGATCGCATGATTGTAGAGACCGGCGCTCTCGTCATAGAGGTAGTTGGAGCGGATGATGGTGGTGTTGCGCCCGGTGTTTCCGCCACCGAGCCAGCCCTTCTCCAGCACCGCAATATTGCGGACGCCATGCTTGCTCGCCAGGTAATAGGCAGTTCCCAAACCGTGTCCACCGCCGCCGATGATGACGACGTCGTATTGTTTCTTCGGTTCGGGCGAGGTCCACTGCTTTGGCCAGCCCCTGTGTCCGCGCATTGCCTCGCGCGCGACGGCGAAAATCGAGTATTTCCGCATCGATACGTCGAACTCCCGGTCTCACGGCCGATCCTGTTTCGGCCAGGCTCAAGCATCTGTTCGCAGATTTGGCGGAACCATGATGCTTTCTTTGCGACGTTCAGCGCCGCGCAATTTCCGTCCGGGACTTGCAGGCGGACAAATTTGAGCCAAACTCGCCGATTACAAAGGCCAGCTATGGACTTGAGCGCGCAACTCTGGTAAAGGCAGCCTCAACCGTGAGGTCTTCAGACTTTCGCGCAGTAGGCATTTGTCCTAATTTTTTTCGATAGATCCCGACTGTTCGCGCGGCCGCGCCGCTGAACATAAACCGGAAGGAACGTGACTAAGGTGCAGGTACTCGTCCGCGACAACAATGTAGACCAGGCGCTCCGCGCTCTGAAGAAAAAGATGCAGCGCGAAGGCATTTTCCGCGAAATGAAGATGCGGGATTTCTATGAGAAACCCTCTCAGAAGCGCGCGCGCGAAAAGGCTGAAGCCGTCCGCCGCGTTCGCAAGCTGGCGCGCAAGCGTGCGCAGCGCGAGGGTCTGCTCGGCGGTCGCAGCAGTCGCTGAAGCCTGCCATCATTCAAACGTTTTTGCGCGTTTTGCTGGGCGGGGCGACACGTTCGCCGCCGCCCTTTTTGACAAGCGGCATTGAGAGACGATTGAACAGGGATCCCGGGTGAACGCCATCCATCGAAAAGCCGAAGGACGTTTGAAAGCCGCAGCCTTGCTGCTTGCCGCATCGACCATGCTTGTGGCGGCCGGCTGCTCGACGACCGGTCCGGTCGAGGTCATCAGCATCGACGAGGCTCAGGGAACCCAGGAGAACATCTCCTCGCTCACCAACGTCATCCGCAACAATCCCAACGATCCAAAGGCCTACAATACGCGAGGCAGCGCTTACGGCCGGGCCGGAGAGTTCAACAAGGCGCTGGCTGATTTCAACAAGGCCATCGCCATAGATCCGAACTATTACCAGGCCTACGCCAATCGCGCGCTTGTGTATCGCGGCATGGGAGACCTGTCGGCCGCCTCGAACGATTACAACAAGGCCCTGCGGATCAATCCCAGGTACGACGTCGCCTATATCGGCCGCGGCAACATGTACCGCCAGGCCGGCCAGACCAACAACGCGTTCAACGATTTCCAGGCGGCGATCAATCTCGATACGACCGATCCCCGCGCCTACAACAATCGCGGCCTGATCTATCAGACGCGCGGCCAACACAAGCTGGCGATCGAGGATTTCTCGACAGCCATTTCGCTGTCGCCAAGCGCGCCCCTGCCCTACAGCAATCGCGGCCTCTCCTACCTGGCCCAGGGCGACGATGAGAATGCGTTCGCCGACATCAACAAGGCGCTCGATCTCGACAAGACGATCGCCGAAGCCTGGGTCAATCAGGGACTGGTCTATGAAAAACGCGGCGATCTGACGAAGGCCAAGCGCTCCTACTCCCATGCGGCGCGGCTCGACCCCGACTACAAGCCGGCCAAGGACGGCCTCGCCCGGGTCAGCTGACCGGGCTTCTCGCTCTCGACAATTTTGAGAAATGCGCGCGCATTGTCCGACCCGCGCCAGCGCGCGGGTCGTTGCATGGCTTTGCGTCAGTCGATCGCCTTGACGATGTCTTCCGTCATTTTCTTGGCGTCGCCGAGCAGCATCATCGTGCCGTCCTTGTAGAACAGCGTATTGTCGATGCCGGCGTAACCGGAGCCGAGTGAGCGCTTGACGAAGAGGCAGGTCTTGGCCTTGTCCACGTCAAGGATCGGCATGCCGTAGATCGGCGACGACGGATCGTCGCGCGCCGCCGGATTGGTCACGTCGTTCGCCCCGATGACATAGGCGACGTCGGCCTGGGCGAACTCGGAATTGATGTCTTCGAGTTCGAACACTTCGTCATACGGCACATTGGCTTCGGCCAGGAGCACGTTCATGTGTCCGGGCATACGGCCTGCCACGGGATGAATGGCGTATTTGACCTCGACGTCCTTTTCCTTCAGCAGATCGGCGAGTTCTCTCAGCGCATGCTGCGCCTGGGCGACGGCCATGCCGTAGCCCGGAACGATGATCACCTTGGACGCATTCGACATCAGGAACGCGGCGTCTTCGGCCGAGCCAAGCTTCACGGAGCGATCCATGTCGTCGTCCGCGGCGGCCGCTGTCTCGCCGCCGAACCCGCCGAGAATCACGGAGATGAAGGAGCGGTTCATACCCTTGCACATGATGTAGGACAGGATTGCGCCGGATGAGCCGACAAGCGCGCCGGTGATGATCAGCGCCAGATTGCCGAGCGTGAAACCGATGCCGGCGGCTGCCCAGCCGGAATAGGAGTTGAGCATCGATACGACGACGGGCATGTCGGCTCCGCCGATCGGAATGATAATCAGCACGCCGAGAGCCAGCGACAGGATGACGATCAGCCAGAACACGCCGTGACTTTCGGTCGCTACCAGAACAGCGACCAGTACGACGATGGCTATGCCGAGGCCGGCGTTGATCGCATGCCGCATCGGTAGCATGATCGGCTTGCCGGACATGCGTCCGTCAAGTTTCAGGAAGGCGATGATCGATCCGGTGAAGGTGATCGCGCCGATGGCGACTCCGATCGACATCTCGATGAGCGCCTGCCCGTGAATCTCGCCAACCGCGCCGATCCCGAAGGAGGAAGGCGCATAAATCGCAGCAGCGGCGACCATGACGGCGGCCAGACCGACAAGCGAATGGAAGGCCGCGACCAGCTGCGGCATGGCGGTCATTGCGATGTTCCGTGCGACATAGGCGCCCACGCCCCCGCCAAGCGCAATGCCGACGACAATGAGCAGGAAGCCGCCCCAGCCCGCCGATGTCAGCGTCAGGGTGGTCAAGATCGCCAGGCCCATGCCCACCATGCCGTAGATATTGCCCTGGCGGCTGGTCGTGGGGTGCGAGAGACCTCTCAAGGCGAGAATGAAGAGAACGCCTGATACGAGGTAAAGGAAAGCTGCGAAACCTGGTGTCATTCGACAGCCCTCACTTGTCTTTTTTCTTGTACATGGCGAGCATTCGCTGGGTGACCAGGAAGCCGCCGAATATGTTCACCGAGGCGAGCACCAGGGCGATGAAGCCGAAACCCGTGGCAAGCCCGCTTGCGGATATGCCGACGGCGAGGAGCGCGCCGACGACGATCACGGAAGAGATGGCGTTCGTTACAGCCATCAGAGGCGTATGGAGCGCCGGCGTGACCGACCAGACCACATAGTAGCCGACGAAAATCGCGAGCACGAAGATGGCGAACTGGAAGACGAACGGGTCGATCACGCCGTCGCTTGCCGCGTGAGCGGCGGCTCCGGCTGTTTCAGCCGCGGCCGGAAGATCGGCGACGGCGTCACGCACGCCTGCAACCGCGGCCTCCAGGCTATCGAGGGCCTTGTCGAGTGCAGTATCGGCCATCATGCTCCTCCGTCTGTTGCGGTTCCGCCGAAATTCGGATGAACGGCGTTTCCATCATGGGTAAGCAGCGTCGCTTTCACCAGTTCGTCTTCGGTGTTGATCGAGACGGTCTTGGTTTCTGCGTCCACCAGGGTTGTGAAAAACGCCATCAGATTACGCGCATAAAGCTGCGAGGCGCTGGCTGCAACGCGACCCGGCACATTGTTATAGCCGATGATCCGCACGCCCTCGACTTCCGCCACCTGACCTGCCTTGGCGCCTTCGACGTTGCCGCCGCGCTCCACGGCCAGATCGACGCATATCGAACCCGGCCGCATCGCCTTCAGCATGTCTTTCGTAATCAGCCTTGGCGCCGGCCTGCCCGGTATCAGCGCTGTCGTTATGACGATGTCCTGTTTGGCGATGTGATCGGCCACCAGCGCCGCCTGCTTGGCCTGGTATTCCTTCGACATTTCCTTGGCGTATCCGCCAGCGGTTTCGGCGGCCTTGAATTCCTCATCTTCGACCGCAATGAATTTTGCGCCGAGCGAGGCCACCTGCTCTTTCGCCGCGGGCCGCACATCGGTCGCCGAAACAACGGCCCCGAGACGGCGCGCCGTGGCGATCGCCTGAAGACCGGCGACGCCCGCCCCCATGACAAAGACCTTTGCGGCGGGAACCGTGCCGGCCGCGGTCATCATCATCGGCATGGCCCTGTCGTATTCGTGCGCTGCGTCGATGACCGCGCGGTATCCGGCCAGATTGGCCTGCGACGAAAGCACGTCCATCGACTGCGCGCGTGTGATGCGCGGCATCAGTTCCATGGCGAACGACGAAATCCCCGCCTTCGCCATGGCAGCAATCGCCGTGTCGTTCGAATAGGGGTCGAGGGTCGCGATCACCACCGCGCCCTTTTTGTAGGTCTTGATCTCGGCGTCCGTCGGACAGGCGACCTTCAATACCACGTCCGCAGTCTTTGCGCCTGTCGCGGTCACGAGCTTGGCGCCGGCGGCGGCGTATTCTTCGTCCGGAATGCGCGACTCAAGTCCCGCGCCCTTCTGTACGGAGACGCCGAATCCCAGTCCGATCAGCTTTTTGACGGTGTCTGTGGAAACCGCCACCCGGCTTTCGCCGGAAGTCGATTCTTTCGGAACGAATACAATACTGGCCAAGTTTCTCTCCCCGGTGTTTACGACATGCCAGAACGCCGAGGCAGGCTTGCGCCGACCGTCCGCACACGTCCTGATGCAATCATCTCAGAAGCATGACGCCGATAACGATGAGAATGATCGTGAGAAGCGAGGAAAAGATGAAGCCTGCCGACGTGAAGAAGCCGATCGCCATGCCAAGGAGGATCGCGATGATGGCCATCATTCCGTATTTCGAGAAGCTCAGGAACGCCTCGTAGGTTTTTTCGTGTTCTGCGTAATCCATATCAGCGCCGGTTTCTACCGGCCCGGTTGATTCTTCAGCCATGAAGATGCTCCCTGCAAAGTAACCGCATGCATCGGGACGGTTCGTACACGAGCTGGATACGCCAGTCTATCTTGCCTGTTCCCGTAGAATAGACCCTTCGCATACACGAAAGGCAGGGCAAAGGGCAAGGCGTCTTTCCCGGTTATGCGGCGCGCAGATATTTGGCGGTGGGCCGGATGGTGAGTGGCGGGATTTCCTGCTCCTCGTGCGGTGCAAACATCATTTTCTGTTCAAAGAGCTGCGAGCGGAAGAATGGAAAACGCGTATAGAGCCGCGGCAGGGTCGCTGGAACGTTGACGGACAGTAAAGCCGCGTCGACATTGTAGTTGTTCCAGTTGTATTGGGGCTGAAGCAGACGATAGGCCTCGAACACCCGTGTGTAGAAAGCCTCATGCGTTGTTTTGACGAAGGCCAGGCAATGGTCGACCTTGAAGTAGTCGGTGGCCATGGTGGCTATGCGCAGCGTCAGATAGGGAATAGCAGGAATTTCCCTTACAATCGCGGGATCGGCTGCGAGACGCGCCGGATCGATGATTGTCTTGCCTGCGTCGAGCAGCGGATCGAGAACCTCCGGAAACGCCTTCCTTGCGGGGCTTATGCGATGATCCGGCGTTACGTGATGGATGCGTACAGTGCTGACGAGTTCTTCGTCATAATAAACGCCGAAAACATAGGCCTGCGGATCGAAATCATAGTCGTCGACGGCGCTGTCGCCAAGGAAAGGCATGATGTCGGCGGCCAGAAACGCCTTTCGACGCAGCCGGGCGATGTCCTCGAAGTCTTCGGTGTAGGATATTCTGCGATATTCCACCTTGTCGAGAATACCGAGCAACTTTTCGTTAAAGACGGACTGTTTGCTCGACTTGTCCATCGGCGCCCCTGCATTGGTAAAGAACTGGTAAATGGTACCAGCGTGATTTTATTTAATAAAGATTTAACAATTCTCTAACGATTGAGATTTCATGTTAAGGTTAATTCTGAATTTCGAATGGCGGGAGAGATAATCGTTAGGCTGCAGCTTGCATCGACGTGACACACACATAAATAGTAATCTCCGTCAACGTTATACATCAAACGCAAACACAAACGTCCAGCGCGATACAAACAAACTCTTATTAACCGGTTCAAAACCAGTCATTTTTCAACACTTTAAGCCATTGCCCGCTCGACATCGTTGACCAACAGCGTCTCGTGCGACGAAACTGTGATTCGGCGCCGCGAACAATGCGCGATTATTGTGGCAATCAGGGGTTAGGAAACATGAATGGCGGGGGCGTCAGCAAACTGCAGAAGCCGGCTCTCGTTCTGGCTATCCTCGGCACAATAAATCTGGTTAACCAGATGGATCGGGTGCTGTTTTCACTGATGGTGGAGCCGATCAAGGCTGAATTCGAGTTTTCCGACAGCCAGATGGGACTTCTCGGGGGCATTGCGTTCGCCGTTTCCTATGCCGTGATCGGATTGGTCGCTGGAAGGATTGCCGACAGTTGGAACAGGGTCCGGCTGATAGGTCTTGCCCTGGTGATTTGGAGCGCGGCGACGGGCGCCATGGGCTTCGCCTACAGCTTTTTGCAGATGTTCGCCGGTCGCGTGGCGGTCGGCGTCGGTGAAGCAGGCTGCGTTCCGGCCTCCCAATCGATCATTTCCGACACCGTGCCGGTCAAGGACCGAGCGATGATGATCTCGCTCTTTACCGGTTTCGGCACCGTCGGCACGCTGGTCGGCCTGCTGCTCGGCGGTCTCGTGCTGGAACAGATCGGCTGGCGCATGACATTCGTCGCTTTCGGACTGTTCGGCGCCATACCGGTCGCGATGCTTTTTCTGTTTCTGCGTGATCCACGCCCCGAACGTCGCTTCGTCGCAACGGAAGCGCTTTCGTTCGGCGACGTGAGCGCAATGCTGAAGCGTCGCGAGACACAGGCTTTGATCATTGCCATTCCGTTGCTCTACACCATGGTTGGCGCGGCCACCTGGATTCCCGCGCTCTTTCAGAGAACCTACGGAATTTCCACGGAAGAATTCGCCCGGGTCGGCGGCGCTTTCCTGGGTCTCGGCCTCATCGCCGGAACATTCGGCGGCGGCCTGATCATCAAGTTTCTGGTAAAGCGCGACGCCCGCTGGGAGTTTTGGTGGTCCGGATTGTCCTGCGCGCTGGCGCTTGTTCCGCTGCTGCCCCTCTATCTGGGCGCGGATCTCTCCATCGCCTATCCCTGCCTGTTCGCCGCTTTCTTCATTTCAGCGACAGGTTTCGGTCCCTCCATGGCCTGCATGCACAGGATCGCCAACCAGGCCGTTCGCGCCACGGCGATCGCCGTCATCATGTTCGCAACGTCCCTCATCGCCTATGGCGGAGTGCCGGCGGCCATAGGCGTTCTCAGCGATCTCTTCGCACAAATGGGAACATCGGCCGATGACGGCGCGTCGCTCAGAAACGCCATGCTCGTGACGATGTTACTACCGCCGCTCGCGTCCATCATGTTCTTTCGCTACGCTTATGTGGCAAAACTGGACGACGCGCCGGACGATGCAAAGGCAATCAGCGGATAGATACCAATGCAATTATTCGACGGAATGAAGCTTGTCTTCGGCGAGAGCGGCTTCAGCTGGAGCAAGTTGCTTGCGATCCCGGCCTGAAATGCTTGAAATAAGCTCGGCGATGCTTCCATAGGGCACCGGAACGCCGAAGAAGAACCCCTGAACGAATTCGGCGCAATTGCTGCTTCTGATCAACTGCAACTGTTCCTCGGTTTCAACGCCTTCGATCACGACTTCCATGCCGAGTTCCCGGGACAGATGAACAATGCCCTTGAGAAGCTTGAAAGTCTGTTCGTTGCCGGTGATGTCCGAGACGAAGGACCGGTCGATCTTGACCTTGTTGAGTGGCAGCAGATGGAGATAGCTGAGGCTGGAATATCCGGTGCCGAAATCGTCGATGGCGATGACGACGCCCTTTTCGCGCAGCTTCTCCAGAACCCTCTTGGCTTCGGACATGTCCTGAACAAACGCGCTTTCCGTCACTTCGAGCTGCAATCGCGAAGCTTCGAGGCCTGAGGCCTTGAGAGCCCCTTCCACCATATCGACGACGTCTTCATTGCGCAGATCGTTGGCGGACAAGTTGACCGAGACGCCGACATCGTCGCCCCAGTTCGCGCAATCCCGGCAAGCGACGTTCAGCATATGCCGCGTCAGTTCGCCGACAACGCCCATCTCCTCGGCAAGGGGAATGTAGGTGGCGGGAGACACGGACCCGAAATCCGGATGGTACCAGCGTGACAGCGCCTCGCAGCTGGCCACCGCCATCGTGCCGGCGGCAAACATCGGCTGGTAGACGACGGAGAAGGATTTCGTGCGGATCGCATCTCGAAGAGCCGCCTTCATCTTCTGCAGACGTGTATACTTCTCGTCCATGTCATCGGCGAAGATCGTCCAGCCGTTCTTGTTGTTGTGCTTGGTTTCATAGAGCGCGAGATCCGCCTTGATATGCAGGTGGTCGAGGCGCGATTCCGACTTCGTCGACACGACGACGCCCGCGCTGAGACTGACGAAAAGGCGGTTGCCGTTGATCAGATAGGTTCCGCGCAGACTGTCGAACAACTCCGTCATTAGCTGATCGACATGGGCCTCATCCTTGACGTTGCGAACGAAGACGACGAACTCGTCGCCGCCGAAGCGAGACAGCGTCATGGTGTCGTCGGCAAGCCCCGTCAGCCGCGCCGAAAGCGCGCACAACAGCCGGTCGCCGGTCATGTGGCCGCTGGTGTCGTTCACGTGCTTGAAGTCGTCAATATCGAGCACGACGAGGGCAAAGCGCTCGTCATCCGGCATTTCGCGAATACTCTGCTCGACGAATTCGGCGAAATAGGCGCGGTTCGGCAAACCGGTGAGCTGGTCGTATCGCGCCATGTGCATGATTTTTTCTTCCGCGCGGATACGGGCTGTCACATTCTCGAAGATCAGGACGGCGCCCTCGTTGCTTCGCCGCTTTGCGGTGAACTCGAGATACCGGTCGTCGGCGAATTTCAGAAGCGCCCGCGACTTTCGCCCGTCGAGCAATCCTTCGAGCTGGGAGCGCACGACATCGGCCCGCTCCTCGGACAGCAATGTCCGCTTCACTCCGTAGCGAAGAATCGCGTTGATCGTATGGCCGGTGAGCGTCACGCCGTCCCGAAGACCCAGCAATTCTACGGCCTTTCGGTTGGCGACGACGATACGTCTGTCCTTGTCCAGCATGAAAAGGCCATGCGGCATGTTGTTGAGCGCCGTGTCGAAGCGTCCGGCGACCATGGCGAATTCCCGATGGCTCATGACGTTGTCATAGAGGAACTCGCGCACGCCATTGGCCATGGATCGCGTCGTCAGTATCAACGGAATGATCAGCAGGCCAAGCAACGCCATGAACAGGTCGCCGCGCAGGAAAAGCGCAATGAGAAACGGCGCGCAGGCGCAAATGGAAATGATGTCGACGATGCGCTTTGAGCCGTAATTCCTTCCGACGACGGACACCATCGAGCCCATTGTGATCGACAGGGAGGCCAGTTCAGCGAAATTGTCCCGCGTGATGAAAAAGCTGTAGCCGGTCATACACCCGACGGTCAGCGCCAAAAGACCCACCCCGATCGTGTAGTTGCGCTCCCATCGCGCGATGGTCGCCCGATCGTTGACGGAGAACTCGACTTCATCGAACCTGTGAAAGGATTGATTGCGGCCAACGAAGATCAGAAAAATCAGACCGGCGAACACCAGGTACGCCGGGTCCCTGACCTTGAGATAGATCAGAAGACACGTCACTACGTGCGCGATCATTCCGGCCCGCAATGTCATGCGATTGCCGAATAGCGATCGCACGAATGACAGATATACATCTGTCGGGATGTCGCCGTCCGTATTTGCCGTCATCTGTGATGCCATTTATTTTCGGCTCAACAGTAAAGTAAAAGAATTAAGGAAGCTTTTAAGTGCTGTGAACCCCCAACCCTAACTTTATTCAGCGGCAATATTCTTCGTAAAGGGCTCTCCGTCGTAAAGTCTCCTGAGTTCGAACGCTTCCTTTTCCGCCGCCTCGATTGAACGCTTCTTGACATGTCCGTAGCCGCGAATGTTTTGCGGGTAGGAAAGTAATCTTGTAGCGGCGTCCAGATTTCCGGCGACCAGACCGCCCGCCACTTCACCGAGAAGAGTTTCATATTCCCTTAGTATGCGTCGCTCTTCCCGTCGCTCCTCCTGGTATCCGAAGAGATCCAGCGCCGTGCCTCTCAGGCCGCGCATTCTTGCGAGAAGCGGGTAGAGTTTCATGAGCCACGGTCCGAAACTGCGCTTCTTCAGGCGTCCCTTTTCGTCTCGTTGCGCAAGAAGCGGCGGCGCAAGATGAAATTCGAGGCTGTCCCATCCCTGAAACTGGCGCTCCAGCTGCCTTTTGAAACCGCCATCGGAATAGAGCCGCGCAACCTCGTATTCGTCCTTGATCGCCATCAGCTTGAAAAGCGCCCGGGCCGCAGCCTCTGTAAGGGGGCCGGCCCGGCCTGCGACAGCGGTCTCCGCCGCCTCGATCGCGGCGACCTTCGAGCGGAAGCGGCTGGCGTAGGCGGCATTCTGATAGGCGTGAAGAAACGCGCTGCGACGCGCGATCATCTGCTGCAGATCTTCCGTCTCGCCGTCTTCTTCAGCAGGCCTGTCGGCGTCCTCGATCAGAGACCGGACATAATCCGGATCGACCAAGGCCCTGCGCCCCCAGCGAAACGCCTGTATGTTCATGTCCACCGCCTGACCATTTAGCCGGATCGCCTCCTCGATCGTTTCGGCGGCGAGGGGAACCGAACCCGATTGCGCCGCCATGCCCAGCATGAACATGTTGGCGGCGATCGCATTGCCGAACAGCTTGTTGGCGGCGTGAGAGCCATCGAAGAAAGCAACGTTTTCCTCCCCGGCCGCCTGCGTGATCGCCCGCTTCAACCGCTCGGTCGGAAGATGATAATCGGCGTTGCGCGCAAAATCGCCAGGCATGACTTCCGCGATATTGGCAATGAAACGGGTCTCGCCCTCGCGAACGGCCGCCAGAACCTTGCGCGACCCGGATACGACGAGATCGCAGCCGAGCACCAGATCAGCCTTGCCGGCGGGCACCCGGATCGTATGGATGTCTTCCGGACGTTCGGCGATGCGCACATGCGAAAAGACCGCGCCGCCCTTCTGGGCGAGACCGGCCATGTCGATCATGCCGCAACCCTTGTTCTCCAGGTGCGCGGCCATGCCGAGAATGGCGCCGATCGTGACGACGCCTGTTCCGCCGACGCCTGTGATGATGCAGGCCCAGCCAGTGTCCATCGGAGCGATCGAAGGCTTGGACACGCCTTCAAGCGGATCGCCTGTCAGGGCCAGCCCTTCCGCTTTCCTCAGTCTGGCGCCGTGCACCGTCACAAAGGATGGACAGAAACCCTCGATACAGGAGAAATCCTTGTTGCAGCTTGACTGGTCGATCCGGCGCTTGCGCCCGAACTCGGTCTCTACCGGCTGCACGGAAACGCAGTTCGACTGAACGCCGCAATCGCCGCATCCTTCGCAAACCAGTTCATTGATGAACACACGCTTGTCGGGATCCGGAAAGGCTCCCCGCTTGCGGCGGCGGCGCTTTTCCGCCGCGCAGGTCTGGTCGTAGAGCAGCACCGTCACGCCCGGAATATCGCGCAGCTCCCGCTGGACGGCGTCGAGTTCCGACCTGTGATGAAAGGTGATGCGCTCCGGCCAATCCATGCCTTGCGGATATTTGGCGGGTTCGTCGGACACGAGGGCGATCCGGTCGACGCCCTCTGCGCGGACCTGTCGCGCAATCGCGTCGACGGTGAGCCCGCCTTCGTGCGACTGTCCGCCGGTCATGGCGACCGCGTCGTTGTAAAGGATCTTGTAGGTGATGTTGATCTTCGACGTCAGCGCGAAGCGGATCGCCAGCAGTCCTGAGTGATTGTAGGTGCCGTCTCCGAGATTCTGGAAAATATGCTCTCGGTCGGAGAACAGCCCCTGCCCCACCCACTGCGCGCCCTCGCCGCCCATCTGGGTAAAGCCCTGGGTGTTGCGATCCATCCATATCGACATGAAATGACAGCCGATCCCGGCCGCCGCCGCCGAGCCCTCCGGCACTTTGGTCGAACTGTTGTGCGGACATCCGGAACAGAAATACGGCGTTCGCTGGGCGATGTCCGCCGTATCGGCAAGCATCGCCTGGAACTGGCGGACACGCTTGACCTTGGCGTCGATTTCCTCCGAATGGCCAATCACGCGCAGGATCCGCTCGCCGATGGCGACAGATATGTCGTTGGGGTCGAGCGCGCCGCGAACCGGAAACAGCCAGTTGTCGTGTTCGTCCCTCTTGCCGACGATGACCGGTTGATGGCCAGCGCCATAGAGCTCCTCACGCAATTGCGCTTCGATCAGGGAACGCTTTTCCTCGACCACGATCACCATGTCGAGACCGTCGACCATGGGAAGGAAATCTTCGCGCGACAGCGGCCAGGGCGTCGCGATCTTGACCAGACGCAGGCCGATCCTCTCGGCTTCCCGCTCGTCGACGCCCAGATCTTCCAGGCTCTGCCGCACGTCGAGGAAACTCTTGCCGACGCTGATAACGCCCAGCTTCGGACTGCGTCCGCCCGAATAGACGATGTGATTGAGGCGATTGGCGCGAATGAAGGCGCTTGCGGCCTGCCGCTTGTATTCGTGCAGCCGGATTTCCTGGCCAATGAAATCCAGTTCTCCCGGCCTGATGTTCAGGCCGCCCGCGGGCATGTCGAATTCCGGCGTGACAATGTTCAGCCGATCGAGACCCCCCTCCACGGAAGCGGTCGACTCCACATTGTCCTTGACGCATTTCAGCGCCGCCCAGGTTCCCGCGAAGCGCGACAGCGCATAGCCGTACAGTCCGTAATCGATGATTTCCTGGACGCCCGCCGGATTGAAAATCGGGATCATGGTGTCGACGAACTGGAATTCCGTCTGATGCGCGTTGGTGGAGGATTCCGCCGTATGGTCGTCGCCCATCAGCGCCAGAACGCCGCCATGCCTGGAACTGCCGGCAAGGTTGGCGTGGCGAAAGACGTCGCCCGCCCGGTCGACGCCCGGTCCCTTGCCGTACCACAAGGCGAAAACGCCGTCGAAGCGGCCACGACCGTCAAGCTCGGCCTGCTGGGTTCCCCAGCACGCGGTCGCGGCGAGTTCCTCGTTGATGCCTGGCTGAAAGACGATGTCGGATTCAGCGAGTTTTCGCCCGGCGCGCGCAAGCTGCTGGTCAAGACCGCCGAGCGGCGATCCACGATAGCCGGAGACGAAGCCGGCTGTATCGAGACCCGCCCGTCGGTCCAGTTCCTTGCGCATCAGCAACAGCCGAACAATCGCCTGGGATCCGGTGACGAATATTCTGTCTTTTGTCAGATCGTACTTGTCGTCGAGCGTTACGTCATGTGCTGTCATCGCATCCTCCGTCGCTTAGAGTAATTCTATTTCACGGCGAATAAAAGCAACCGATCGCTTTGCGACGGGCGATGTTCCAGAGCCTGCGACAAAGTCCGTTTGACTTGGCTTCGCTTTGGATGCATGTAACATGCAATTATGCAAAAGAACGAAAAGATAGAACGACCGTACAAGAGGGCGCGGCCATCCACGCGGGATGCGATTCTCGACGCCGCCGAGACGCTCATGGCGCAGCACGGCTATCATGCCGTCAGCCTGCGCGAGATCGCGCGCGCATCCGGCGCCAATCTCGGCAGCGTCACCTATCATTTCGGCGCCAAGGAAAATCTGCTGGCCGAAATCTACGAGCGCCACACGCGCCCGATGAATCTGCGGCGCATGGAATTGCTGCGCGAAGCCGAACGCATCAACGATCGGGAAGACAGATTGCTGGCGATGATCCGGTCATTCGTGCTGCCGGCGTTTTCCTCGCAATCCGACGTTGCAGGCGGCGGCGCCCGGTTCACGAGAGTGAGGGCCATTCTGTCGATGGAGGGCAACGAAGCCGCCCAGCGAATCATCGCCGCATCTTTCGACGATACAAGCCACGCATTTGTCGACGCGATCGCGAACTGCATTCCCGGCGCCGACCGCAACGCGATTGTCTGGCGCTGCCATTTCCTGCTGGGCGCCCTTTACTACACGCTGGTGAATGGCGACCGTATCGATCGCCTGACCGGCGGCGCATCGAGCGGCGACGATCACGAACTGGCGATCGATCAACTGGTTCACGCCACGGCGGCCTCGCTTCGCGATCTTTCCGGATCCTGCGGCGGTCGAACCTCGACGTGACGGCGAAGCGCCAAATCGTTACTCCGGGCTATCTGCCCTTTGATCCTGATCCGGGCAAACCTCAGATCGTATTGCCTGAAGGCGCTTGCGACAGCCATTGTCATGTCTTCGGACCGGCGAACAGGTTTCCCTACGCCTCGACGAGCAGCTATGTGCCTGTCGACGCCCCCGCCGAATTGCTGTTCAGGCTGCACGACCATCTGGGCTTCGAGCGATGCGTAATCGTCCAGGCGAGTTGCCATAGCGCGGACAATTCCGCGCTGGTCGACGCCTTACGCAAAGCCGGCAACAAGGCCCGGGGCGTTGCAGTCGTGGACCCGGCGACCGGCGTTGACGAACTCGAAATGCTCCATGAGGCGGGCGTGCGGGGCGTGCGCTTCAACTTCGTCAAGCGTCTGAAGGCGCTTCAGCCTCTGAAAGACCGCCTCAAGATCGTCGAAAAGATTGCGCCGCTCGGCTGGCATGTCGTCGTGTATTGCGAACCCGACTCGATCGACGCCGTTCGCCTCCTGATCGAGACTGTCGAAACGCCGGTTGTGATCGACCATATGGGCCGTGTTCCCGTGGAGAAAGGCGTCGACAGTCCCGAATATCAAACACTGGAACAACTTTTGACAAGCAGTGACCGCCTGTGGATCAAGGTCAGCTGTCCCGAACGCCTGTCCAGACAGGGACCGCCCTACATTGACGTGGACGCGGTGTCGAAGCGGCTGATCGAGGTCTTCGCGGACAGGGTGCTGTTTGGCGCCGACTGGCCGCATCCCAACATGGTGAGCCACATGCCGGACGACGGACTGCTGGTCGACCGCATCGCGCGCATTTGCCCGAACGTGACCGTGAGACGAAAAATGCTGGTCGACAATCCGACCTGCCTCTACTGGAACTGAGAAACAAGGAAGGAGACCCCATGGACAAGACCGGACTGGTTGTCAGCGCCCACGCCGCGGATTTCGTATGGCGCGCCGGCGGCGCGATCGCCCTGCACGCCGCACGCGGATACCGTATGACGGTTGTCTGCCTGAGCTACGGCGAACGCGGAGAATCCGCAAAGCTCTGGAAAAACGAGGGCATGACGCTTGAAATGGTGAAAGCCGCGCGCAAGGCGGAGGCGGAAGCCGCGGCGCAAGCGCTCGGCGTCGCAGATCTTGTGCTCTTCGATATCGGCGACTACCCGCTTAATATCGACGCCGCCGCCATAGACCGGCTGGTCGACGTTTTCCGCCAGGTGCAACCGAGCTTCGTGCTGTCGCATTCGCTGGATGATCCCTACAACACCGATCATCCGGCCGCCACGCGCATGACGCTCGACGCCCGCATGATCGCACAGGCCTGGGGTCACAAGCCGGGGGAAAAGGTGCTCGGCGCGCCGCAGATGTATCTCTTCGAGCCGCATCAGACCGAACAATGCGGCTGGAAGCCCGACACCATTCTCGACATCACCGATGTCTGGGACAAGAAACGCGCCGCCATCGAGTACATGGAGGGGCAGGAACATCTGTGGGACTACTATACCAACGTCGCGGAAAACCGCGGCAACCAGTTTCGCCGCAACTCCGGCGGCCAAGCTGGCGGCAGGTCGGCGCGCTACGCCGAAGGCTTCCAGTCGATCTTTCCAAGAACCGTGGATGAACTGTGATGGGCGCTGTTGTCGTACAGAATATCGAACGCGCCGAGGCTGCGTCGCGCGACGCGCTCGGCCAGTATGGGGTGGCGACGGTCCACGAGGCGCAGGGGCGAAAAGGCCTTCTCGCATCCTACATGCGGCCGATCTATCCCGGCGCTCTCGTCGCCGGAACGGCGGTGACGGTTTCGCTGGCGCCCGCCGACAACTGGATGATTCATGTGGCGGTCGAACAGTGTCAGGAGGGCGACATCCTCGTCGTTGCGCCGACATCGCCCTCCGACGCCGGCTATTTCGGCGAGTTGCTGGCGACGTCGCTTGCCGCGCGCGGCGTGCGCGGTCTGGTGATCGACGCTGGCTGCCGGGACGTCAAGCCGCTGTCCGAGATGCGCTTTCCCGTCTGGTCGAAGGCGGTTTTCGCACAGGGCACCGTCAAGGAAACCCTGGGCAGCGTCAATGTGCCGGTGGTTTGCGCCGGCGAACTCGTCAATCCGGGTGACGTGATCGTCGCCGATGACGACGGCGTGGTCGTCGTCCGGCGCGAGGAAGCGGCCGACGTCGTTGCGAAATCTCAGGCGCGCGAGGAAAAGGAAACGGAGGTGCGCCAGAAGCTTCAATCCGGGCAGTTGGGTCTCGACGTCTACGGCATGCGCGAAAAACTGAAGGCGAAAGGCCTGAAATATGTCTGACGGGATACCTTGCGTCTGGATGCGCGGCGGCACGTCCAAGGGCGCCTATTTCCTGAAGGAGGATCTGCCGGCGGATACCGCGGAGCGCGACCGGTTGCTTCTGTCCATCATGGGATCTCCCGATCCGCGGCAGATCGACGGCATCGGCGGCGCAGACCCGCTGACGAGCAAGGTCGCCGTCATAAGCCGGTCGGACCGTGAAGACGCCGATATCGACTACCTGTTCCTGCAGGTCTTCGTCGATCAGGCGATTGTCACCGACGCCCAGAATTGCGGCAACATTCTCTCCGCGGTGTTGCCGTTTGCAGTCGAGAAGGGTCTTTTCAAACCGGATAGCGAAAAAACCGAAGCCCGGATCTACATGGTCAACTCCGCTCAGGTGGCCATCGTCACGATCGACACGCCGGGCGGCAAGGTCAGCTATCGCGGACAGGCTTCCATCGACGGCGTTCCCGGAACCGCGTCGCCGGTGCTCGAGGATTTTCCGGAAGCCGCCGGATCGACCTGCGGCGCCCTGCTGCCGACGGGCAACCCTGTCGACATGATCGACGGCGTTGAGGCGACGCTGATCGACAACGGCATGCCGGTGGTGGTGGTCGCCGCTAAGGATCTTGCAATCAGCGGCTATGAGACCCGTGAAGAGCTTGAGAGCAACGAGGAAATGAAAACCAGGCTCGAAGGGCTGCGCCTGAAAGCCGGGCCGATGATGAACCTTGGGGACGTCAAAGCGAAGTCGGTGCCGAAGATGACCCTGGTCGCGCCGCCGGCAAGGGGAGGCGCCATTTGCACCCGCACCTTCATTCCGCACCGTTGCCACGCCTCGATCGGCGTTCTCGGCGCTGTCAGCGTCGCCACTGCCTGCATTTTGCCGGGATCGCCCGCTCACAAAATGGCGCTAATTCCGGCCGGCGATCGCAAAACGATTTCGGTTGAACATCCCATTGGCGAGACGAGCGTGGTGATGGAAACCGAGCCGGAAAGCGACGGCGTCAAGGTTCGCAAGGCGGCCATTGTGCGCACCGCGCGCAAACTGTTTGAGGGTCTCGTCTATCCGGCTTGACGGGTCGTCGCACTTGTGTGCATCTGCCGTCAAACGCATTGGCGCACGGCCAGCCAGGAGATGCAGATGACCAAGCCTATCGTGGCGCTCCCCGCAGACGTCAAGCACGCTGACGGATATGACTGGCACGCCTCGCCTCGCCAATATGTCGATGCCGCGATGAAGGCCGCAGACGTCGTGCCTCTGATCGTGCCTGCATTCGGCCTGGAAGAGGACGCCGCCGAAGCGATAGCCACCGTGCTCGACCGGGTGGACGGCGTACTGGTCACCGGCGCGCGCAGCAATGTCTATCCCGAACTCTATGGCGAGCAGCCGACGGAAGCCAACGGTCCTTACGACAGGGAACGGGATGCAACCAGCATCCCGTTGATCCGCGGCGCGATCGAGCGCGGCGTCCCGCTCTTTGCGATTTGCCGGGGCATACAGGAGCTCAATGTCGCGCTTGGAGGCACGATCGCCACCGAGATTCATGAACATGAAGGCAATCTCGATCACCGCCGTGTCGAAAGCGACAATCCGGATGTACGCTTTTCCATCCGTCAGCAGATAAACATCGATGCGGGCAGCTGCCTCGCCACTATTCTTGACGCGGAGAAAACCAGCGTCAATTCCCTGCATCGTCAGTCGATCGGAAATCTGGCGCCGGGGCTCGACGTCGCGGCGGTTGCTGACGACGGGGTCATCGAGGCGGTGTCGGTGACAAATGCGCGGGGATTTGCCGTCGGCGTGCAATGGCATCCCGAATACTGGGCGACCACCGATGCAACTTCACAGCAGCTTTTCAAGGCGTTCGGAGACGCCGTGCGGGCTTACGCAAAGAGCAGGGAAAGAGCGCTTACGGCTTGAGCGGCGTCGTCGACTGACGAATCCGCATTTCAGGCCGGATCAAATGCAATCCGTCCGCCTCGCTTGAACCGTTGAGCTTGTCCAGCAGCGCGCGCGCCGCCATGCGGCCAACTTCAGACTGGCCGTTCCAAACGGTCGTCAGAGACGGCGTCGCGATCGATGCTTCCTCCAGATCGTCGTAGCCGGTGACGGACACGTCCTTGCCGGGAACCAGGCCGGCTCTGGCGATGCCGTTCATGAGTCCGATCGCCACCAGGTCGTTCCAGCACACGGCGGCCGTCGGCTTCTGCGGCAGAGACAGGAAATTGACCGCCGCCTCGAATCCCGCCTGCTTGGTTCGCGGACCGGGAATGCGCAGGTTGGAATCGACCTTTATGTTGGCCTTTTCGAGGGCCGCGACATAGCCTTCATACCGGTGACGGCCCGTCGAAGTCTGATCGGTGCCGCCTACCATGGCGATCACGCGGTGACCCAGTCCGATCAGGTGGTTGGTCGCCAATGCGATGCCGTAGGCGTCGTCGCCGCGGAAAATCGGGACATCAAGATCGTCGACCGTGCGGGCGATGAGAATGGCCGGCATGTTGTTGTCTTCCGCCAGCAGGATATCGTCTTTCGGCGTTCCGATAGCCGGCGACATGATCACGCCGTCGCCTCCGAGCTGCAGCAGGGTTTCAATGAAATTGCGCTGCTTCTCCACCGAATCATAGTGGTTCGAGAGGATGAAAGTTTGCCGGTTCCTGTCGAGCTCGCTTTCGATGGCCCGGAGAATTTCGGCGTAGAACGGATTCATAATGTCATGCACCACCACGCCGATGATGCCCGATCGCGATGTGCGCAGGCTGGCGGCGCGACGATTGTAGATATAGCCCAGCGCGCGCGCCTGCTCCTTGATCCGCTCCCGTGTCGCATCGGCGACCAGAGGACTGTCGCGCAGCGCCAGCGACACCGTAGCGGTGGAAAGTCCCAGCGAGTAGGCGATCGTCGAAAGCTTGACCTTCTGGACCAATAAACAAACCCTCTCCAATAGGACCGGCCAGCGCGCCGGTCACCTGCGCGCTCGCTTTTAAAGTGAAATTAAAAAGTTTTAAAGAGCGCCGGCGGAACTGTTGCGCCGGGATGGGCGCGCAGACGCGCTCTCCGAACTGTCTTGGATCACGTGTTGATTGCCGAGACCAGATTCTGGTCGATCTTTTTCAGAAGCTTGCCAAGGGTCTTTACGTCCTTGGCGCCAAGACCTTCGGCTGCGAATTTCTGCGAGCGCTTCACCGCCTTCCTGACCGCCTTGACCGCTTCCTGTCCCTCTGTTGTCAGGAACACCCTGGACTGTCGGCCGTCTGTCTCGGACTCGCGTTTTTCCACAAAGCCCTGGGCGGCAAGCCGGCTTATCGTTTTGGTCATTGTAGGGGCGCGCACGCCAAGCTCGGCGGCGATCGCCGACAGCGGCTGACCATCATTGGCGTCAAGAAACAGGATAACCGAATCCTGGCCTGCATAGA
Source organism: Hoeflea sp. CAU 1731 (assembly GCF_039888615.1). Classification (NCBI taxonomy): domain Bacteria; kingdom Pseudomonadati; phylum Pseudomonadota; class Alphaproteobacteria; order Hyphomicrobiales; family Rhizobiaceae; genus Hoeflea; species Hoeflea sp. CAU 1731. The sequence goes on from NZ_JBDQQS010000015.1 coordinate 61,105, forward strand.
GACCCACTTCCAGCAATTGCCGGGACAAGAGCGTTCTGGAGCTGCGCGCGGTCGCCGCAAGTTGTGCGAAAAGATCAACCTCCCGGTCCGCGTTCTTCTTCCGGTCTCCGTTGGATTTGCTTTTTTTGGCCACTTCAGGTCCCCTCTACGGTTGCGAAGGAATGCATTCGGACAGACCACTATACGCTTTGACTGTGCCGAAATCAAAATGCACCCATAGATTGTATATACGGTTAAATCGCCGAAGTCTCCTTATCGCCTTACCGTTGACCGGGACCGCTTACACGAGTAACCGCTTGGTTCATGACATCACCGGAACCAAGATGGTCGGAAAATCCGCCAGGACCGGACGACGCAGACCGTTCGGACTGGATCGCCGTATTGCCGCTCGGCGCCTTCGAGCAGCATGGCCCGCATCTGCCGCCGGAAACCGATGCGATAATCGCCGAAGGCATTGTCGAGCACGTCATATCCGTACTTCCCGATGATCTTCCGGCGTCCTTTATGCCGGTGGAGCCGGTCGGCTATTCGATTGAACATGTCGATTTCGGCAATACGAAAACACTTTCCTTCGACGAAGCCGTGCACCGCTGGCTTGGTATTGCCGGAGACCTTCATGCAGCCGGCGTCCGCAAATTCGTCATGCTCAACGCTCATGGTGGAAACTCGCCATTGATGACGATCGTCGCAACGGAGGCGCGAATCCGGTTTGCAATGCTGGCTGTGGCGACAAGCTGGACGCGCTTCGGATTGCCGCCCGACACGATCACGGCGGACGAAAGGGCGTTCGGCATCCATGCCGGCGAAATCGAGACCTCGGTGATGCTGGCGCTCAGGCCCGATCTCGTCGACATGAAGCGCGCCGACGACTTTCCTTCACTGCAGGCGGACCTCGAACGCGAGACGCGGTGTCTGCGCGCCTACGGCCCACACGCCTTCGGCTGGAAAATGCGCGACCTCAATCCGAAGGGAGCGACTGGCAACGCCCTGGCGGCGACCGCAGAAAAGGGACGGAGACTGATCGATCATTCCGTTGACGGTTTCATAGACCTGCTCCGCGACGTCCATGAATTCGATCTCGAACGCCTCGCGTAACCACTGGCGCGCGAGCCGCCATGGTCCTATATGAAGTCTCGAATTCTTCCCGGAGCTTTTTCATGAGCGAAGCCGCAAGCCCCATTCCTGTGACAGTCCTGACCGGCTATCTCGGCTCAGGCAAAACCACCCTTCTCAACCGGATCCTGACGGAAAACCATGGCAAACGCTATGCGGTGATCGTCAACGAATTCGGCGAGATCGGCATCGACAACGATCTCATCGTCGAATCCGACGAAGAGATCTACGACATGAACAATGGCTGTATCTGCTGCACCGTGCGCGGCGACCTGATCCGCGTGGTCGAAGGTCTGATGCGCCGCCCGGGTCGTTTTGACGCCATAGTCGTGGAAACGACCGGCCTCGCCGATCCGGCGCCTGTCGCCCAGACATTCTTCATGGACGACGATGTGCGGTCGAAAACGAGGCTGGACGCGGTCGTCGCGCTCGTCGACGCCAAGCACCTGCCGTTGCGTCTGAAGGACAGCCGCGAAGCCGAAGACCAGCTCGCCTTCGCCGATGTGGTTCTGCTCAACAAGACCGACCTCGTCGACGCAGACGAACTCGAGCGCATAGAACAGACGATCCGGTCGATCAATCCTTCGGCGCGCATATACCGAACGGAACGCGCCGCGATCGACCTTGAAAAGATCCTCGACCGCAACGCCTTCGATCTGCAGAAGGCGCTTCAGAACGATCCGCATTTCCTCGACCATGACCATCCCGATCATGTTTGCGGGCCGGATTGCGATCATGATCACCACGATCACGACCACCATGATCATGACCATCATCATCACCACCATGATCACGACCATCACCACCATGATCATGCCTCGGGGATTCACGACACAAGTATCCGATCCATCTCGCTGAGGGCGGGACCGCTCAATCCGGACCGGTTCTTCCCCTGGATTCAGTCGATCACCCAGAATGACGGCCCATCGATCCTGCGGCTCAAAGGCATCATCGCCTTCGACGACGATGACGAGCGCTATGTCGTGCAGGGTATCCATATGCTGATCGAAGGCGACCACGAACGCGCGTGGAAGCCTGGCGAAAACCGTGAGAGCCGCATGGTTTTCATCGGTCGCGATCTCGACGCTGAGAAATATCGCCGCACCTTTGCAGCCTGTCAGGCCTGAGCGTCTCACGCGAATGCCTACAGTCGCGCCTCTGGACCTCAACGCTCATTGTCTTGCCGCCGCCTTTCTGGGCGATGTTCCGTTCTTTGCTCTGGTTGACGGAACCGTCCACTGGCTCGACCACGGTCATCGTCACGCTGATATCTGCGACGGCGCGGTCTCGGCCAGCGCCGATCCGATTTCCGGGCGGCTGCTCATCGGCGGCGAAGACGGGAAAGTCGGCAGCATAGACAGCCGCGGCGAGACACGAGCAATCGCCTCGCTGCACAACAAGTGGATCAACAGCGTTGCCGCCGGACCGCGCGGGAGCGTCGCCTACGGCGCTGGCCGATCGTCCCATGTCGTTGTTGAAGGGGGGAAAACACACGAGTTCGCACAACAGCGAACGGTCGAGGGGCTGGCCTTCGCCCCCAAGGGCATGCGGCTCGCCGTCGCGCGTTACAATGGCGTGTCGCTACACTGGGTCGGAACCCAGGCGCCGGCGGTCGACCTCGAATGGACCGGCGCGCACACAGGCGTCGTCTTTTCGCCGGACGGCGCCTACGTGGTGTCGACCATGCAGGAAAACGCCTTGCACGGCTGGCGGCTAAAGGACAACAAAGACATGCGCATGAGCGGCTATCCGGTCAAGGTCAAGTCGCTGAGCTGGAGCGCGAAGGGAAAATGGCTGGCGACCTCCGGAGCGCCGGCCGCAATCGTCTGGCCCTTTACCGGCAAGGACGGCCCGATGGGCAAGGCGCCGCTGGAACTCGGCACGCGCGGCGACCAGATGGTGACCTGCGTCGCCTGCCACCCCTCGGACGAGGTGGTGGCGATCGGCTACACGGACGGGATGGTGCTCGCGATCCGTTTCGGCGATCAGAAGGAAGCGGTGATGCGCAGAGGCGGAAACGCCCCGATCAGTTCCATGGCGTGGAACAGCCGGGGCGTTCAATTGGCGTTCGGCTCGGAAGCCGGAGAATGCGGCGTTATAGACCTCTCGGCCTGAAACGCGTCAGATCACGTAGGACCGCAACGGCTCGAAGCCGTTGAAGGCGACCGACGAATAGGTCGACGTGTAGGCGCCCGTGCCTTCGATCAGCACTTCGTCGCCAATGGTCAGCGAGACAGGCAGCGGATAGGGCGCCTTCTCATAGAGCACGTCGGCGCTGTCACAGGTCGGGCCGGCAAGCACGCAGGGCTCGAAGGCATCGCCGTCGCGCGGCGTGCGGATCTGGTAGCGGATCGCTTCGTCCATCGTTTCGGCGAGACCACCGAACTTGCCGATGTCGAGATAGACCCAGCGCAGATTGTCGTTGTCGGCCTTGCGCGACACCAGAACCACTTCCGCCTTGATGACGCCGGCGTTGCCGACCATGCCGCGGCCCGGCTCGATGATGGTCTTCGGGATGCGATTGCCGAAATTGCGGCTCAGCGCTTCGAAGATCGCCTGGCCATAGGCTTGTGCAGTCGGGACGTCCTTCAGGTAACGGGTCGGAAAGCCGCCGCCCATATTGACCATCTGCAGCTGGATGCCCTGCTTCAGCAGCGCGTCGAAGACGCGGCGCGCATCGGCGAGCGCCCGGTCCCAGGCGTCCAGGTTGGTCTGCTGGGAGCCGACATGGAAGGACACCCCATAGGCCTCGAGGCCGAGGTCGTTCGCATAGCCGAGAACTTTCGACGCCAAGTCCGGAACGCAGCCGAATTTGCGCGACAGCGGCCATTCGGCGCCTTCGCCGTCGGTCAGCACGCGGCAGAAGACCCGTGCGCCAGGCGCTGCGCGGGCGACTTTCTCGACTTCCTCGCAGGAATCAACTGCGAACATCGATACGCCGAGATCATGGGCGCGCGCGATATCGCGCTCCTTCTTGATCGTGTTGCCGTAGGAGATGCGGTCAGGCGTCGCGCCGGCTTCGAGAGCCAGTTCGATCTCGACGACCGAAGCGGCGTCGAAGTTGGAGCCGAGCGAGGCCAGCATCCGCAGGATTTCCGGCGCCGGGTTCGCCTTGACGGCGTAATAGATGGCGCTGTTCGGCAGCGCCCGCGAAAAGGCGCTGTAATTGTCGCGCACAATGTCGAGATCGACGACGAGACAGGGGCCGTCGGGTCGTCGGGTGTTGAGAAAATCGCGAATTCGATCATTGGTCATTACACTCTCCCAATCGGAGCGCCTTGCGCTCCTTTACCGGACGAATCCGGTAGACAAAGAGTATCTCATACTTGCCGCCCGCCAGGCGTTGGAGAACCGGGCATGCGACGCATATGCGACACGACGAGGGACGACCGCCCCCAATGAGCGATACGTCTGGCTTTGTCTGCCTTGGATTGGATGGGAGTCCCAACCGCACTTCCGGCAATGAAGGTGTGCCTCTAGCAGTAACCCCGGCGTTTGGAAGGCCGGCAGACACCATAAAGGCCCGCACCGTCGTTGCTTCAAGATGTCCTCGCTCTGAAGGTTGGCCGACAGAACGACTGGAGGGGTTAGTTCCAGGTACCTTACCGATGACCTCACCAATTCGAGGGTCGGCGGACACCCACAGGCACGTGCGACTTTGGGCAAGACGCAAATAGTCGCTGCCGTTGTCATAATCAAGTAAAAACTTGCAACGAATCTGCATGGCTGTATTGCATCCAATTTCGTTGAACGACATATAAGCTACAGTTCAGTTTATTGAGACAATGAGCGCGACAACAATGCCATCCGACGCCTGGAACGCATTCATAGAGAGCCCTGGACCCGAGGTCGCGTCCAGCGGTGCGGGACCGCTTGAGGGTTGCAGTCTCGCGGTCAAGGATATCTATGACGTGGCGGGCTATGTCACCGGCCGGGGCAATCCCGACTGGAAGAACGAAACCGACCCGGCAGAACGCACGGCGCCGTCCGTTCAGATCCTGCTGGACGCGGGCGCCAGGTTCACAGGCAAGACCCAGACCGACGAGCTGGCCTTTTCGCTGACCGGCGACAACGCGCATTATCCGAGACCCGTCAATCCGGCCGCGCCGGACCGCGTCACCGGTGGATCTTCCTCCGGTTCGGCGGCCGCCGTGGCGGCGGGCCTTGCCGACATTGCCACGGGTTCGGACACGGGCGGCTCGATCCGCGGCCCGGCGTCGTTCTGCGGCCTGATCGGTCTGAGGGCGACACACGGCGTGATATCTCTCGAAAGGACAATGCCGCTCTCCCCCAGCCTTGATGTCTTCGGCTGGTTCGCGCGCGATATGGACCTCTATGAGCGCGTCGCCGGCCTTTTGCTGCCGGATTCCGATGCACGGTTTGCCCGCGTCATGCGACTGCCGGAGATGGAAGCCCTGCTTATCGGACCGGACGCGCGAGTGTCCTACGAAACCGTCCTCGCCAAGGCTCAGGACGTGCTTGGCGAAGCTGGTGAAACAGCAATAGAAAGCCTCGACGCCGATCAGAGATACTGGTGCTTTCGAAACATTCAGGCCCATGAAGCCTGGCGCGAACATGGCGCCTGGATATCCGCGAAGGATCGCAACCTCGGACCGGGCGTCAAGGAACGTTTTGACTACGGCGCAACCATAGACAGCCGTGCCTACGAAGAAGAAACGCAGCGCAGGCGGGACCTGACGCGGGAAGTCGGGCAACTGCTCGGCAACGACGGTCTGATACTCATGCCGACCATGCCGGGAGCGGCGCCGCTCGCTGAGGCCTCCTTCGAAGCCGTCCAGGATTACCGCGAAAGGGCGCTGCGCTTGTTGTGCATCTCGGGATTGACCGGCATGCCGCAACTGACTCTGCCGATGGCGACGGTGTCGGACGCGCCCTTCGGATTGTCGCTGTTCGGACCCGCCGGGTCCGACCGGGCCCTGCTGCGGCTGGGCCGGCGGATACTCGAGGCCGCCCACGGGAGCTGATCATGGATTCGCTGACCAGAATTCGCGCTTTCATCGACGTCGTCGAGGCCGAGGGATTTTCAGCCGCCGCCCGCAAGAACGGTCGCTCGAAAGCGCTGCTTTCGAAATACGTCCGCGAACTGGAAGACGACCTTGGAGCCCTGCTGCTCAACCGGACAACCCGCCAGTTTTCCCTGACGGAAGCCGGCCACACCTATTACCGCACCGCTTCCGACATCTTGAAGGAGATCGACAACCTGGCGGATCTCGTGCGCGAGAACAACGCCGACCTGAAGGGCACGATTCGCATTTCCGCGCCGCGCACCTTCACTGACGCCCAGGTCGGACGCTGCATGGTGGAGTTTGCAAAGGCCAATCCCGAAATCAGGCTGGAAATCACCTCGGAGGATCGTTTCGTCGACCTGGTGGAGGAAGGCTTTGACGTCGCCATCCGCATTACCCGCCTCGCCGATTCCGGACTGATCGCCCGCAAACTGGCGCCGTTCCGGGTCTTTGTTTGCGCCAGCCCCGACTTCATGGCCGGCCACCCGGATCTCAAGGACCCCACGGATCTCGCGCGGGTTCCCTGCATCACCGACACCAACACAAAGTCGCTCAACAACTGGCAGTTCAAGGGCAGAAATGGCGCGATGGTCTCGGTAACGGTCAAGGGACCGATGGAGGTCAATAGCCCGATGGCCAGCCTGGAAGCCGTCCGGTCGGGACTGGGCGTCGCCCTGTTGCCGGATTTCATCGCCTGGCCGGCGATCCGCAGCGGTGAGATCCTGAGCCTGTTCGAGGATCGCCTGCCCGATGATTCCGGCATCTATGCAGTCTATCCACATCGGCGCTACCTCCCGGCCAAGGTCCGCGCCTTTGTCGACTTCATGGCGGCGTGGTTCAAACAGAATCCCGGCTGCCATGCGTCATCGTAGCAGGTGCATTCCCGGCGCAAGCGAGGTAGTATTGACGAAGCGATCAAACAACCGCCTCAATCGTCTGCCAGCACACAAGGATTGTCGATTCCCTGAAAGATCCGATCGCATGAAGACGCTGATATCAGCAGGATGCCTGGCCATCGCTTCCGCTTCGGCGGCGGGCGCCCATCCGCACGTCTTTGCGGAGGCGCGGCTTGAGGTGATCATCGACGACCATGGCGGCGTCGACCAGCTACGCCATGTGTGGCGCTTCGACGAGCTGTTTTCATCGACCGTCATGCTGGATTTCGACGCCAACGCCGATCTCGAGCTCGAAGAAGACGAACTGGCGGAAGTCGGCACGGTGATCAAGGATTCACTGGCCGATTACAATTACTTCACCTTCGTCACCAAGGACGGCAGGGAAATCGACGTTACGCCGCCTGATGTCATCCACGCGGATTTCCGGGATGGGCAATTGCTGCTCTTTTTCGCCGTGAAGCCATCGGAAAACATGACCCTGACAGGCGACATGTCCTTCGGGACCTATGATCCGACGATGTACACCGCGATAGAGTTCTTCAACGACGAGGACATGGTCATCAAGGGCAACGCAGGCGCATGCCGTCGCGAAGTGGTCAGGCCCGACGCCGACGAAATCATCGCGCAGAACCAGGACATGCTTACGGACGCCTTCTTCAACGATCCGACGGGTAATGATTCCTCGAAATTCTTCGCCACCAGGCTCCAAATATCCTGCTGATGTCTGATGGACGCAAGACCGCGATCCTGATTTGCGCCGCCTGCGCGCTCGCTCTGGCGCTGTCCGACGCAGCGCTCGCCCAGTCGTCTCTCGGCATTGGCGCGGCGGAGCCCGCCATCAGGACGGACGGCCTGTTCGGCTCCGTCATGAGCTGGATCAATACGCAGCAACAGACTTTCTACCGGTCGCTTTCGACGGCGCTCAAGGCGATGCGCGAGGACCCGACGAAACTCTGGGTCCTTATCGGGCTGTCCTTCAGCTACGGCGTCTTCCACGCCGCTGGTCCCGGGCACGGCAAGGCCGTGATTTCCTCCTATCTGATCGCCAACGAGCAGGCGTTGCGCCGCGGCGTCGCGATTTCCTTTCTCGCCGCAATCATGCAGGGGCTTGTCGCGATCGGCGTCGTGGGCCTCACCTATTTCGCGCTGCGCGGCAGCAGTATTTCCATGACCGTCGCGACCTGGTGGCTCGAACTCGCCAGCTACGCCTTGATCGCGGCTTTCGGCGGCTGGCTGCTGGTGCGCAAGTTGCGTCCGTCGCCGGCGCATGACGGCCATCACCATCACGACATCGGTCCGGATGGAACATGCGCGACCTGCGGCCACTCCCATGCGCCGGATCCGGTCAAGCTCCAGTCGGCGGATTTCGATCTGCGCGGCGCCTGGTCGGCCATCGTTGCGGTCGGCCTGAGGCCCTGTTCCGGCGCGCTGATCGTGCTGACCTTCGCGCTTCTGAACGGCCTCTATCTTGGCGGGCTCCTGTCGGTTGCGTCCATGTCGATCGGAACGGCAATCACGGTGTCCATCCTCGCCACGCTGGCCGTGACCGCCAAAGGGGTCGCAGTCCGCTTTGCAAGCTCTGAGTCAGCGGCCATGCGGGTCACGCATGTCATCGAGATCGCCGGCGCGGCGCTGGTGCTGGTCCTGGGTCTGACACTGCTGACAGCCGCGCTCCAGGCATAGCCACTTCCGTGAGCGGGGCGGTCAGCCCCGCGCCGCTATCGGAGCAACTGTTCGATACGCCTGACGGCGCTCGACACGCCTTCAATCACCGGAACCGGCACGAGCGGAGCGACGATATCCGCCATCCCGCCCGCCGCAATGGCGCCGCCCAGAATGATGCAGTCAGCTTGATCGCTTTCGATCACAGCATTCGCAAGTTCGGCCAGCGCCAGCGCCGTGCCCGACGGATCCAGATGGCTTTCCAGCACGCCACGGTCCAGCGCATGCACGCCGCCGAGCGAGCGCGACATCCCGTATTCCTCCGCCAGCCTTTCAATGCCGGCGACCGAAGACGGCGCCACGGTGACGATGGAAAAGCGCCCGCCTTTCCGCACGGCGTCCAACATGGCGGCTTCTGCGATGCCAACGACCGGGAAAGGCGCCTCGAACCGGATCTCCTTCAGACCCGGGTCGCTGAAACAGGCGATGATCGCGCCATCCACCGACGCCGGATGATTGAGGATCGCCGTGCGCGTCGCTACCGCTGCGAGCAGCATGTCGGCTTCGGTTTCGATCGCCGGCGGACCGCCCTTTGCTGTTAGCGCGGTGGTTGTCGTTCCGGGCGCCGCGGCCCTTTGCGCGCCTATGCGCGCCAGATCTGTTATCGAGTCGGAACTGTTCGAATTGACGACCAGAATGTGCATCTTTTCAGGACGCGGCTTTCGCTGTAGTCGTACCGGAAGCGCGCCACGCCGGCAGCCCCATGAAACCGCGCCAGGCATGGGCGATTTGCGCGCGGGTAGCGAACCACACGTCTCCGCGCTCCGACATATGCGTCAGCAGCGCCTTCAACCCGGCAATTCTGCCAGGCCGACCGATGATGCGCTGGTGCAGACCGACGGACATCATTTTCGGCGTTGTTTCGCCTTCGGCCCACAGCCAGTCAAAGGCGTCGGCGCAATAGCGGGTGAAATCCGTCCCGAAGACGAACCCGCCGCCGGGACTGAAGCGCATGTCATTGGTGTCGAAACTGTAGGGAAGCACCACATGAGGCCCGTTTTTCTGCGTCACGACGTAGGGCAGGTCGTCGTTGTAGGCGTCTGAATCGTAGAGAAACCCGCCATGCTCACATAACAGCCGGCGCGTGTTGACAGACGCAGCCGAGCGGGTGTGCCAACCGACCGGCGCCGTCCCTGCAACGTCCTTCAGCACTTCGAACGTCCGGGCTATCACCGCCGCTTCGTGCGCCGCGTCCATATACGCGTGACTTTCCCAGCGATAGCCGTGGCAAGAAATTTCATGCGCCCTAGAAACAGCTTCCGAAATCAGTTCCGGAGCCCGTTCCGCTGCGCGCGCGCAGGCGCTGACAGTGAGCGGGACATCAAACGAAGCCAGAAGATCCAGTATCCGCCTGAACCCCGCGCGCGGACCGTACTCGTAATGGGAGGTCATGCACAGATCCGGCTTTCCCGCCACCTCGTCCACAACTTCATAGACCGGCTCATTGCGGTCGTCGCCATCGAGAACCGAAAGCTCCGCCCCCTCTTCGAAATTCAGGACGAACGATACGGCGATGCGGGCGCCGCCCGGCCAGCGGATCTTCGGAACCGCTGCGCCGTATCCTTTCATATCCCTCGTTGCGTATTGCGACCCGCTCATTTCGGGCCAGCGCCCAGATGCGCAAATGCCGATGCAAGCGGTTTCGACGGCGGTTTCCTTTGACCCAGATCGAGGCTCGCCATCACGTCCCGCAGGTGGTGGCGCATCGCATGAGCGGCGGCGTCCTCGTCGCCATCGGCGATACGATCGATCAGCGACGCATGTCCGTCGAGCGAGCAGCCCGACGCGTTGGGTCGCTGGTAAAGCGCCACCACGAGATTGTCCCGAGCGACCAGATCGCGAACGATATCCGCTACGACCTCGTTTCCGGTGATGCGGGCCAGCTCGCAGTGAAACTCCCCGGTCAGCCGATGGGCGCTGCCAGCCATGTGGCTTGACCGCGCCTCATGTTCTTCGGCGAGGATCTCGCGTAACGCCTTGAGGTCCTTAGGGCGGGCCATGCGGGTAGCGGCACGGATGACGCCCTCTTCTATGATCTGTCGGGCGGCATTCACCGTGCGGGCTTCCTCAACCGACGGACGCGCGACGAATGCGCCTCGCATGGGTTCGATGACCACGATTTTCTGGTCGGTCAACCTGTGCAGGATCGGCCGTATGCGCGTCTTGGACACCCCGAACACCTTTCCGAGTTCGTCCTGTCCAAGTTTCTCCCCCGGCGCCAGACGTCCCTCGATGATGGCGTCGGATATCTCGCGCAGGATTTCGCTGTCGGTCAACGCCTGCTTCACGCCACTCACTATCATGCCTGGATCGTATCCTATTTCTCTAGATAAAACAGGTTTGAAAGAAGACTTTGCGCCAGACACGAACCGGCGCAAATTCTGTATATCGATCCATGAACGCAGTTGTCCATCTGATTCATACATATATTTGCTGATTTTCCGTCAATATGCTGAAAATTTGTGCAGGAAAATTTGATCGCATATAAATTCGCCTTATTTTTTTAAATCGTATACGATTTTTGTTGCAATTGATATCCGATAGTGATGCACTTCTTCCTGCGCCCGCAGTGCGGGACCAACAACAGCAAACAGACGGGAACCGGAACAATGAACCTAAGGCGCACATTCAAAGCCCTCCTCGCCGCCGCGGCGTTGAGCGCCGCCGCCTCGACGGCGTCTGCCGAAACTAGCTGGATCATGGCGAGCGGATACGCCGATTCCAATTTCATGACCCAGAACATTCAGAAATTCATCGAGGATGTTGAGACGGCGACCAACGGCGAACTGAAAATCACACTGCATTCCAACGGCACGCTCATCAAGCTCGACGGGATACGCCGCGCAGTGCAGACCAATCAGGTCCAGATCGGAGAGGTCCGTCTCGGCTCCTATTCGAACGAAGATCCGATGTACAACCTCGCAGGCCTGCCGTTCGTGGCTGGTGACTACGAAAGCGCCTGGAAGCTCATGGAGGCGCAAAAGCCGTATTTCGACGCCATGTTCGACGGTCTTGGTTTCAAGGCGCTCGCCTATCAGCCGTGGCCGGGACAGGGTTTCTACACCAAGGAGCCTGTGAACGGCCTTGCCGATTTCGAAGGTCAGAAACTGCGCATCTATTCCAAGGCCACGCAGGACATGGGCAACGCGCTCGGCTTCGAAGCGACCATTCTGCCTTTCGCGGAAATTCCCCAGGCTTTCGCGACCGGCCTCATAGACGCGCTGTTCACCAGTCCCCAGACCGGCATCGACATCCAGGCCTGGGATAACACCAACGATTTCACCGCTGCCGGCGCCATCTACACAAAGAACGCCATCATCGTGAACAAGGAGGCTTTCGAGTCGCTACCCGAAAAGGCGCAGGCGGCCCTGATTGCGGCTGGCGAAGCCGCGACGATCCGTGGCTGGGAAATGAGCAAGGCCATTTACGGCGAACAGCTCGACATACTCAAGTCCAACGGAATGACAGTGACGGAAGCCCCGGCCGAGATCATCGAGAAGCTGAAGGAAATCGGCGGCGTGATGATGCAGGAATGGCAGGCGACGGCCTCGCCCGAGGCGATCGCCGTGCTGGAAGCCTATCAGTCAAGCATGTAGCTTCTGGATGCAACGCAATCCGCTCCCGCTTCCGTCAGGAAACGGGAGCGGGCAGGGTGCAGGCAGGCGCAATAGCCGGGACAAGCTGATGCGAAAAGGACTGGATCTTCTCTATACCGCGAGCGGCGGCGTTGCGGCCGTGTGCCTGTTCATGATCGCCGTGACCATTGTCGCCCAGATCGCAGGTCGCCTTGTCGGCGTGACCATCGACTCGACAGAAAGCGGCGGCTTCTTTCTTGCCGGCGCCACCTTCATGGGCATGGCCTACACGCTGAAGACTGGCGGCCATGTGCGCGTCTCGCTGCTCGTTTCAAGATTCAGGGGCCGCGCGGCTCTGCTGTCGGATATCTGGATATGCGCCTTCGCCATGGTCGGGTGCGGTTTTCTGACCTGGCACACGTTCTTGATGACGCACGATTCCTGGCGCTTCGGAGATCTCAGCCCCGGTCTTCTCGCAGTGCCCTTCTGGATCCCGCAATCGGTCATGCTGACGGGGCTTGCTATTCTCACCATCGCCTTCGCCGATGAACTGGTGCTGGCGATGCGCAACCGGACGCCGGGCTACGCACGACCTCGCGACGGCGCGCTCGAAGGCGCCGAAGAAGCGGAATGAACAAGCACAAGAGGCCGGCGCAATGGAAATCCTGACGATCACCGGCATTCTCGGCCTCATCCTCCTGGCCCTGCTGGCCGGTGGGTTGTGGATTGGCATAACACTCGCGGCTGCAGGATATGTGGCCATAGCGGTTTTCTCGCCTGCTCCCGCCGGTTCGCTGATGGCCACCACATTGTGGGACAACAGCTGGAACTGGGCGCTGACCGCCCTGCCCCTTTTTGTCTGGATGGGCGAGATCCTGGTTCGATCCCGGCTTTCCGAAGACATGTTTTCAGGCCTTGCGCCCTGGCTCGACCGGCTTCCGGGAAGACTGCTTCACGTCAACATCGTCGGTTGCGGAGTGATGGCGGCTGTCGCCGGCTCCTCCGCCGTGACCTGCGCGACGGTCGGCCGGATGAGTCTGCCCGAACTGCAACGTCGGGGCTACAGCGAGGACATGGCCATCGGCACTCTGGCCGGTTCCGGAACGCTTGGTCTGCTGATCCCGCCTTCGATCATGATGATCGTCTATGGCATTTCCGCGCAGCAGTCGATTTCGCGCCTGTTCATCGCCGGCGTCATTCCCGGCCTTCTGATCATGGGGCTCTTCATGGGTTATGTCATGGTCTGGTCGGCGTTCAACAGGAAATCCGTGCCGCCAGCCGACGACGCGCTGCCGATTCTTGAAAAACTGCGCCGGTCCCGCCGGCTCATTCCCATAATCCTTCTGATAGCCATGGTCATCGGCTCCATTTATGGCGGCTATGCAACGCCAACCGAGGCCGCGACGCTCGGAGTCTTCGGCGCGCTCGGCCTTGCCTGGATCACCAGCGCGCTGTCCTGGCGAAGTTTTGTTGACAGTCTGATGGCGGCGATGCGCACCAGTTGCATGATCACCGCAATTATCCTGGGCGCCGCCTTTCTGTCGGTCGGCATGGCGTTTCTCGGCATTCCGCTAAAGCTGGCCGCCTGGGTCGCGGAACTCGGGCTGTCGCCAATGCTCCTGCTCCTGCTCCTGACCCTCATTTACATCGTCCTTGGCTGTTTTCTCGAGGGCGCCTCGATGATCGTTCTGACCACATCGGTCGCGCTGCCGATGGTGGTGAGCGCCGGGTTCGACCCGATCTGGTTCGGCATCTATCTGATTATCGTCGTGGAAATGGCGCAGCTTACGCCGCCGGTCGGCTTCAATCTTTTCGTCCTTCACGGCATGAGCGGACGCGATATGTGGACAGTCACCAAGGCGTCCGCCCCGTTTTTTGGTTTGCTCGTGCTGGGCGTCCTGCTGCTCACGCTCATGCCCGGACTGGCGACGTTCCTTCCGACATTGATGTTGTCCCGATAAATCCCTTTCGTCCTGTTCCCTGATTGTGTAGCCGACCGGACGATAATCGCTTGTTCCTCCTGCGGGTCCGCTTTGCCGCGCCAAAAACAGGAGGAGAATACCCTGAGCGACGCCAACAAGATCCTGCTGCCGACATCTCTCGTCGGGTCCTAAGCCATGCCGCAATGGCTGATCGACCACAACAAGCCTGCCGGCCGGTTTCCGCCGCGCACCCGCGCCAGGAAATTGTGGCGTGTCGACAAAGCTATTCCAACCGCTTCGCAACCGCGCTTGAAGGCGTCGACATCGACAATCCGGGAATCGCGCTCGACCGATCCGGCCATCCCAATCCGGTGCGGCGCGTGGTCGGAAAGATCCGCCGCAAACATGCCGTCGAAGTCGAGGACGTGAGATTCCTTCGCGCCAACACCGACCGCCGCATCAAGATCACCGTGCCTGGCCCCTACACCATGTCGCAGCAGGCGCAGAACGATTTTTACGACAGCGACGCCGAAATGGCGATGGACTACGCCGCTGCCGCCAACGAGGAAATTCGCGACCTGTTTGAAGCCGACGTCGGCGCCGACATCGTCCAGTTCGACGAACCCTACATGCATGCGCGGCCGCGGAAACCTGAAGAATACGGGCCTAATGCGTTGAACCGCGCTTGACGGCGCCGAGGGCGAGACAGCCTTGCATATCTGCTTCGGTTATGCGGCGATCATCCACGAATGTCCGGAAGGCTATTCCTTCCTGCCGCAGTTTTCGGCCTGCAAATGCAACGCCGTTTCAATCGAAACCGCCCAGTCCAACGTGGATTGCAGTGTGCTGGAAACGCTTGCCCGACAAGACCGTTGAAACGGCCGACGTGGTCGCCGGGCGCATTCGAAAGGGCCTGAAACATCACCCGACGGACAAGATCGTCGTCGCGCCCGATTGCGGCCTGAAGTACCTGCCGCGCGATATCGCCTTCGGGAAAATGAAGGCCATGGCTGACGGCGCCGTGATCGTCAGGAAAGAGCTGCAGTAGCCGGCGACCGTTCAGCTTTCATCCGGGCCGCCGTCATGGCGCCGCTTGTAAAGGCCGCGCAACCAGAAGACGGCGAAGAAGGCAAGCACACACAGCACGGCGATCACGATGGCGAGCCAGGGTGAGATTTCACCGAGAAACAGCATGATCTGCGGCATGAAGTAGAACAGGCCGAAGGCCCCGGCGAGGATGATCGCCGCCGCGAGCGCGGAGGCGCGGTCATTCCTGGTCATTGGACGTCCTTTCTGGTCTCATCTCTTCAAGCTTTCGGATCTGCCTGCCCTCACCATCGAAATTTGTTTGATCGAGCCATTGCTCGAACGCATTGCGAAGGGCCGGCCACTCAGCATCGATGATCGAGAACCACGCGGTGTCGCGGTTTCTGCCCTTGACGACGGCGGCCTGCCTGAAAACGCCTTCCGGCGTCATGCCGAAACGCAGCGCCGCGCGTTTGGAGGGCGCGTTCGCATTGTCGCATTTCCATTCGAAACGCCGATAGCCAAGCGTATCGAATACATAGCGAGCAAATAGGAAAAAGGCTTCGGTCGTGACTGGCGTCTGGGCAATCAGGCTGCTCCAGTAGATATGGCCGATCTCGATGACGCCCATCCCTTGCGTGATTCGCATCAGGGTCTGGCGACCGCCGATGACGCCGTTCGCCTTGTCGATCACGACGAAGTAGAGCGGATCGTCGCTTGCCTGCGCGGTTTCTAGCCAGGGCTGGAAATCGGCGCGGGAAGACGGCGGGATTTCCGGCAGATAGGTGAATCGCGCGGCTGCGTCGTCCACAGTAGCGGCGGAAAACAGACCGTTCCCGTGCCTGGCCGCCGACAGCGGCTCCATCCGGGCGAAGCGGCCTTCCAGCGTCGTGCGTTCGGGCCGGGAACATCCGGTCCAGTGTTCGAGGTTTCGTGCCATTGCGCCCGATCTGCATGTTTACGGATATTCATCTACAGGTTAGAGCAGGTCGTGACCAGATCGAACAGGTCACGGACAGACCATTGAATTTTGGGAGAGAGATGTGAAAACCGTTGCGGCCTTCGACCGCCTGGGGGAGGAAAACGCCTTCGCCGTTCTTGCCCGCGCAGCAGCCTTGCAGGCTTCGGGCCGGGACGTCATCAATCTCGGAATCGGCCAGCCGGACTTCAAGACGCCGGCGCATATCGTCGAAGCGGCCGTGAAGGCGCTGCGCGACGGCCAGCATGGCTATACGCCCGCAAACGGACTTCAGGCGACCCGCGAAGCCGTCGTTCGCCGAACCCTGACCACGACCGGCGTCGAGGTCCCGGCGGATCGCGTGATGATCATGCCCGGCGGCAAGCCGACCATGTTTGCAGCGATCATCATGTTTGGCGAGCCGGGCGCCGAAATCCTCTATCCAGACCCCGGCTTTCCGATCTACCGTTCGATGATCGACTATTCGGGCGCGACGGCCGTGCCGGTGCCGATCCGGGAGGAAAACGGCTTTGCTTTCTCCGCCGAGGAAACACTGTCGCTGATCACCGACCGCACGCGGTTGCTGATTATCAATTCACCGGCCAATCCCACGGGAGGGGTGACGCCCCGCGCAGAGGTCGAGAAGCTGGTTGCGGGTCTCGAAAAATTCCCCGACGTCGCGATCCTCTCCGACGAAATCTACGACGTCATGACCTATGACGGCGAGACGCATACGTCGCTGTTGACCTTTCCGGAGATCCGCGACCGACTGATTGTGCTTAACGGCTGGTCCAAAACGTGGGCCATGACCGGATGGCGCATGGGCTGGTCGATCTGGCCGGACGGTCTCTATGACAATGTGCGCAAGCTGGCGGTCAATTGCTGGTCCTGCGTCAATGCGCCGAGCCAGTTCGCCGGCGTTGCGGCGATCGACGGTCCGCAGGACGAGGTCGACGCGATGATCGCCTCCTTCGACCGGCGCCGCAGGCTGGTGACCGAAAAACTCGAAAGCGTGAAAGGCGTGAGCTGCATCCTGCCCAAGGGCGCCTTCTACGCCTTCGCCAATATTCGCGACACCGGCTGGAAATCCAAAAAGCTGGCCTCGGCCCTCCTCGAGGAAACCGGGGTCGCCACCGTCGGCGGTCCCGATTTCGGCACGTTGGGCGAAGGCTATATCCGCCTCTCCTGCGCCGCTTCCGACGATGACATCATCGCCGCGATCGAGCGGATCGACCGGTTTCTCATTGCGGCGTGACGCCGAATTGGCCGCCGCCTACCGCGTGACGATCTCCGGACCCATCAGCGCGTAGGGCAGCGTGGTCGAAAGCGCCGGCAGATAGGTCACGAGGATCAGGAAGACGAACAGCACGGCGACGAACGGAAGCGCCGCCTTGACCACCTGCATCAAGCTCATCCCCGTTATACCTGAGGTGACGAAGAGGTTGAGACCGATCGGCGGCGTGATCATGCCGATTTCCATGTTCACCACCATGATGATGCCCAGATGCACCGGATCCACGCCGAGTTCCATGGCGATCGGGAACACCACGGGCGCCACGATCAGCAGCAGGCCTGACGGCTCCATGAACTGCCCCCCGATCAGAAGCAGCACGTTGACGGCGATCAGGAAGGTGAACCAGTTGAAGCCGATCCCGATCATCGTTTCCGCAATCGACTGCGGAATACGCTCTCCGGTCAGCACATGGGCGAACAGCAGCGCGTTGACGATGATGAACATCAGCATGATGGTCGTGCGCGAGGCGTCGACCATGACCTTGCGGGTTTCCTCGTTGAAGAAAGCGCGCAGGAAATTGCGTCCCATCAGGCCAAGATTGCGTCCCCAGACCGGAAATCCCGCTGTGAGATAGGACGGTATGGCGGCGACGCCGCCGGTTCCCCGCCACAGCGCATAGGCGATGGTGATGGCGACGGAAAGGACCACCCCGACCCAGAAGCGGTGGGAGAGCGTCACGGTTTCGGAATCGGCGGTCGCAAAGAAGGACAGGATCATCCAGACGAAGAAGAAGGCGAGACCATAGACCGTCGCCGAGAAGCCGACGCGCCGCCTGTCGGAATCGGTTTCTGAGACCCAGGGGATGTCCTTCATCGGACCCATGTCGCGATAGATGAAGATCGCCACGAAGAAGGCGTAGACAGCCGCAACCGCGGCCGCTTCCGTCGGCGTAAAGACGCCGCCATAGATGCCGCCGAGAATGATGATGATCAGGAACATGCCCCAGCCGGCCTGTTTTCCGCCCTCGATCAGTTCGTGTACGCCCTTCCATGGTTCGGCGGGCAGGTTCTTGTAGCGGGCCATGACATAGATCGCGATCATCAGCATCAAGCCAGCGACGATGCCCGGAATGACGCCGGCCAGAAACATCCGGCCGACAGAGACATCGGTCGCGGCAGAATAGACGACCATCACGATCGACGGCGGAATGAGAATGCCGAGTGTCCCTGCATTGGCGATCACGCCGGAGGCGAATTCCTTTGAGTAGCCCACTTGGCGCATGCCGGCGATGGCGATCGTGCCGATCGCGACGACGGTGGCCGGCGAAGACCCCGAAAGCGCTGCAAACAGCATGCAGGCCAGCACGCTCGCCATGGCGAGCCCGCCGCGAAAACTGCCGACGGCTGCGATCGCGAAGCGGATAATCCGGTTGGCGACGCCTCCGGTCGACATGAAGGCCGAGGCGAGAACAAAGTAGGGAATGGCGAGCAGCGTGTAGTTCTGCGACGCGGTGAAGAGCTGCAGCGCCACGGACGACATGGAGTCGGCCGAGAAGAAGGCGATGATGAGTATGGAAGACAGCCCCAGAGCAACGGCGACGGGAACGCCGAGAAACAGCAGGACGAGAACGAGGACAAAGAGAATGGCGGCGGTCATCTCGAATCAGTCCTTCAGCACGTTGCGATTTTCGGCGACGAGGTCTTCCGCCTCGTGGCCGGCGATGATCAGGTCGCGTTCGCCCGTCCAAATCTGGATGAAAGCCTGCAGGCCGCGAAAGGCCAGAAGCGCAAGGCCCACCGGCAGGATGAGATAGGCGATCCAGCGCTGGATCCGGTCCTGCAGGCCGAAGGTTTCCTGCATCCACTCCGGATAGCGCAGATCATCGAGACCGATGCCGATCTGGAACATGCGGTTCCAATAGAAGATTGCTCCGCCCTTGGTGTCGGCGCCGAACAGGTTCAGCCAGGATGCCCACAGCAGCGTGATCGCATAGGCGAACACGCAGAAAGCGCCAAAGAGGGCGGCAAGGCGGAAAAGCCGCGCGGGAAACAGCCGGATCACCGCGTCTACGCCAAGGTGCAGGCCGGCGCGCGCGCCATAACTCATTCCGAAGAGGATCATCCACGCAAACAGGATGCGGGTGAATTCAAGCGCCCCGCCCCACCCGGAATTGAAGCCGTAGCGCGCAATGACCTGGGAGAAGGAGACAATGGTGATGAGCGCCAGCAGCACCGCCAGCACATTTTCCTCGAAACGCGCGATCGCTTCAGGATTCGCCCGTTCGACAAGAAAAAATATCACGACGACGAGCGCCATGATCCCGTAAATCAGGAATTCCCCCATTTCGCCCTCCCCGTGACGAAGTCGTGGATGCCCGCAATAACGCGGGCATCCGGTTTATCCGGTGAACAATCAGCTGCTTGAGTTGGAATCCACCGCAGCCTGGATGACATCTTCACCAATGTCGTCCTTGAACTGGTCCCAGACGGGTCTCATCGTTTCGACCCAGATCTTGCGCTGCTCGGGCGTAAGCTCGCGAATTTCACCGCCTGCGGCGATGATGCCCTGCTTGGCTTCTTCGTTGATCGCCGTAGCCTGTGCATTGGCCTTCTGCACTTCTTCGGCGAAGATCGTCACGAACTGCTCGCGAACATCCTGGGGCAGGCTGTCCAGCCAGTCGGTCGAGGTAATCGCCAGATAGGTGAGAAGCTGGTGGTTGGTCTCGGTGACGCCATCCTGCACTTCAAAGAACTTCTGCTTGTAGATGTTGGACCAGGTGTTTTCCTGACCATCCACAACGCCGGTCTGCAATGCGCCGTAAACTTCCTTGAAGGCAAGTTTCTGGGCGGAGGCGTCCATCGCCTCGATCATGGCGACCGCGACGTCCGATGTCTGAACGCGGAACTTCAGGCCATGCGCGTCTTCCGGCGTCAGAAGCGGCTTGTTCGCCGAAAAATGCTTCAGGCCGTTATAGATATACCCAAGACCGGTATAGCCCTTGTCCTCGACAGCGCCGAGCATCTCCTGTCCGACCGGGCCTTCCGTGAAGTTGTTGACTGCATCCATGGAGGAGAACAGGAACGGCAGGTCAAAGAGGCGATACTTCTTCGTATAGGCCTCGAACTTGGAAAGCGATGGCGCGGCGACCTGAACGTCGCCAAGCAGCAGGGCTTCCATCACCTTGTCGTCGTCGAAGAGGGTGGAGTTCGCATAGACCTCCATGCAGGCCTTGCCATTCATCTCTTCGTTGATGCGCGCCGCAATGGCGGTGGCGGCGTCGCCCTTGGGATGGCCGCTGTCAGCAGTCACGTGACTGAACTTGATGACGATTTCGCCATCGTCACAGGCAGCCATCGCCTGACCTGCCGACGCGAAGAGTGCGATTGCCGAAACGGCGCCTAGTAGTTTCTTCATAGTCTCCTCCAGAGAGCCTTGGCTCTTGCTGTTAGCGAACGGCTTTGCCCGTTCGACCTCATTTGCTCTTCCGGCCCGGGGCCGGCTCAATACGTCATGCTGTTTCAGGGATGCGCTTCGATCTGCAGTGTCGATACGAAACTGCCCCTCCCCAAAGACAACGTGCCGTCATTACATCCTTAGCAAGCATCATGCCAAACCTGGGAAGGTCCGGCAATTATCAAAATTTATGCATGAATCAGAAAGACATGGGAAGATTGCGCCGCATCAGACCGCGCAGGCGCTACTGCAACATTGGGTAGTCTGCGACACAACCTGAAGGGGGCAATGGGCAGGAATCTACACATCGGCCTGTCCGTCTTTTCCGGCGTCCTCCACATCTGCGGTCACGCCGAGCCGCTTCATCTTGTCGTAGAGCCCTTTTCGGGAAATTCCGAGCGCCTCGTACACCGGTCGCAACGCGCCGTTGTGGCGCGCTATTTCAGCCTCGATCGCCGCCTTTTCGAAGGCGGCCACCCGCTCGGCCAGCGTCGCGTCGGGATTGCCGGCGACGTCTGACCGGTCGTCGAAACCCGACCACATGCCGAGCACGAAGCGGTCGGCGTAGTTGCGCAGTTCCCGCACATTGCCCGGCCAGTCATGCGACAGCAATTGCAGTTCCAGGGCGTGGTCGATCGGCGGTATCTCCCTGCGATATCGAGCGCGCGCGTCCCGCGCCAGATGGAAGAAAAGCAGCGGAATATCGTCCTTGCGGTCTCTGAGCGGCGGCAGGGTGAGGGTCACCACGTTCAGCCGATAATAGAGATCTGAGCGAAAAGCACTCTTGCGCCCTTCCGCCTCCAGATCGAATTTCGTCGCCGCCACAAAGCGGACGTCAAGCGGAACGAGATCGTTCGAGCCCAGTCGTTCAATGCAGCGATGCTCGATCGCCCGCAGCAATTTGGCCTGCAGGTCGAGCGGCATGGATTCGATTTCGTCAAGAAAGATCGTGCCGCCATTGGCGTGTTCGAGCTTGCCGATACGCTGTTTCTGCGCGCCGGTAAATGCGCCGGGTTCGTGACCGAACAGTTCCGACTCGAAAATGTCGGCCGGTAGCGCGGCGCAATTAATGGCGACGAAATTGCCGCCGGAACGCGGGCTGTAATCGTGCAGCGCACGAGCGACGACCTCCTTTCCGGACCCTGTTTCGCCGACGATCAGCACATCGACGTCGGTGTCCGCGACCGCGCTGATCTGACCGCGTAGTTTGACGATCGGCGCAGAGCGGCCGGCGAGTCGCTGGATCAGGTCGTGACGCTGGTCCAGTTCATTGCGCAATGTCCGGTTTTCAAGGACGAGCCGGCGTTTCTCCAGCGCCCGCTCGACGACCGTGGACAATCTGGAGACGACAAAGGGTTTCTCGATAAAGTCATAGGCGCCGGCCCGCATCGCCTCGACCGCCATCTGCACATCGCCATGCCCGGTGATCAGGATCACCGGATAGGCGGAATCGACCGCAAGAACCTTTTTTAGCAGCGCCATGCCGTCGTCGCCCGGCATCCGGATGTCCGTGACGACCACCGCATAGTCGTCACGTCCGAGCCGCGCGACAACATCTTCCGAGCCCGCATGCGCCGTGACGGGCAGGCCCTCGAGTTCCAGCCCCTGGGCAAGCGCATGGCGCAAATCCTCGTCGTCGTCGACCAGATGCACTGTCGGGGAATCGTCGCTCATTACTCCGCCGCCTTCCTGTGGCTGTCGGCGCACCGCAGCCATATCACGAACCGCGCACCGCCAAGCGCGCTTCTTTCCAGAGCGATCCGTCCGCCGAAATCGCGCACGATTCCGCTGGCGATCGAAAGACCGATGCCGATGCCGCTGCCGACGCTCTTGGTCGTGAAGAAGGGCTCGAACACGCTGTCGGCGTTCTCGTCGGAAACGCCCGGTCCGTCGTCGTCCACGCACGCCGCCACATGGCCCTCGTCGTCGCACGACAAGCTGACGATGATCCTGCCATGTCCCCTGTCTCCAATCGCGTCGACCGCATTGTTGATCAGGTTGACGAACACCTGCGAAAGTCGGATGCGTCCGCCGAGCACCTGAGGCAGGTCGTCCGGCGGGTTCCATTCGATCACGACGCCGGCCTTGTTGGCCCGCGGCTTCGTCAGCATCAGGGCTTCATCAACGATCGGGGCAAGCGCGACCGGCTTCACGCTCGTGCCGGGTTTGCGCGAAAAGGAAAGCAGGCTGCGCGAGAGCCCCGCCATGCGATCGACCAGGCCGGTAATGCGGCCGAGATTGTCGCGGACGCTGTCGATGCGATCCTTTTCGAGCAGTCTGACCGAATTGTCGGAATAGGTGCGGATCGCCGCAAGCGGCTGATTGAACTCGTGGCTGAGCGCTGCGGACATCTGACCGAGCGCCGCCAGTTTTCCCGCCTGGACGAGTTCGGCCTGGGCCTTGCGCAAGCGCTCTTCGGCTTGCCGCCTTTCGTCGATTTCCTGCGACAGGGACAGGTTTGTTTCGCGCAAGGCGCGGGTGCGCTCCCGGACCAGCCGCTCGAGTTTCAGCGCCGTCGATCGATCTCTGCGCATGCGCAGGATTTGCGCTTCGCGCCACTGGACGAGGGCGAACAGACCGGCGCCGATCAACAACACCACGAGGGCGGCGATCACACCGCCGACAACGCTCGCCGAAAACAA
Organism: Hoeflea sp. CAU 1731; assembly: GCF_039888615.1. Lineage (NCBI taxonomy): Bacteria > Pseudomonadati > Pseudomonadota > Alphaproteobacteria > Hyphomicrobiales > Rhizobiaceae > Hoeflea > Hoeflea sp. CAU 1731. The sequence continues at coordinate 84,673 of NZ_JBDQQS010000015.1, forward strand.
CGGCCGCCGGTCGGTCAGCACATGCAACTGCCAGTCCAAAAGTGGAAGGTCGCGTGAAAGGTCGTCCCCCGGAAGCACGCTGTCTCCATCCCGATACTGCAACGCCTCACCGTTCATCGTCGCAAGGGAGGAAAAGGGTTGCAGGCGCCATTCGGGTCGATTGCTGAGGAAGATGGTGCCCGTGCGATCGATCACATAAACAGGATCCGGCGACAGCGACCATGTCGCCTCCACTGCATCGAAATTGACGTAAACCGCCACATGGCCAAGCAGCCTGGAACCTTGTCGAACGCCGAATGCGAAGGCGTAGACGCGACGGCCGTCGCCGGTAATCAGCGCCTGTCGACCAAGCCGGCCCTGCGCTGAAGCGCCAAGCAAGGCGCGCTGTTGTGCGTGTGATACGGGAAAGTCGTAATCGGCTGAAGCCAGAACGCTGCCGTCGGGCCGCAGGAAAGCCACGTCCTCGGCTCCTGACATGCCCGAAATCTCGATTGCCTTGCGCTTGGCTTCCGCAGCGTCTCCTGCGCCATCGAACAACGCGATGACGGATTTCTCCTGGGCCAACAGAGGCGGCAGCAGTCGGTACTTGTCGAGGATACCCGTCAGCGCCTCCGTCTGGACGGCGAGCGTTTCCGCCGCTCTGACCTGCAACTGCCTTTCCGCCTGCATGCGCAATAAAAGACCGCTACCATAGGCGGCGGCGGCGCCGACGACGATTGTCAGGAGCAGGGCTGCCAGCTGCAGCTGGCGAAACGACCTGCGAATGGTGTATCCGCTGACCATCCCGACAATTTATTCAGTTTTGTCGCGGAACGCCATCTGCGTCAGGACGCGGTCAGGGCGCAGGCTTCTTCAGCGAGGCGGGTGATCGCCTTCCAGTCGCCGGCCGTCACGAGTTCCTTCGGTGCGACCCAGGAGCCACCGACGCAGACGACATTGGGCAGTGAAAGATAGGTCTTGGCGTTGGCGGGCGTTATTCCGCCGGTCGGACAGAAACTGGTTCCGGCAAGCGGCGAGGACACGGATTTCAGGAAAGCGGCGCCGCCGGCTTGCTCGGCCGGAAAGAACTTCATGACGCTGTAGCCTTCCTCGCGCAGGCTCATCACCTCGCTGACGGTCGCAGCGCCAGGCAGCAGCGGGACGGGCGCCTTGCGGGACACGTCGAGCAGTTCCTGCGTCGTGCCGGGCGTGACGATGAATTTCGAGCCGGCCCGCATTGCCTTTTCGAACTGCGCGGCATTGAGAATGGTTCCGGAGCCAACCTCCGCGCCCTCCACCTCGTCGGCCACGGCGCGGATTGCATCGAGCGCCGCCTCCGTGCGCAGCGTGATCTCGATCGCCTTCAGACCGCCGGCGACGAGCGCGCGCGCCAGCGGAATGGCGGTCGCCACGCTGTCGACCGCAAGCACCGGTATGACCGGCTGCAAGGTCAGGATGGAAAGCAGTTTTTCGGTCTTCACGCCCATGTCGCCCCCGGCAAGCCATTGAAACACGTTACCGTCGATACCCCGCCATGCCGGCCATGTCCATACAAGCGCAAGAGTAGCGCCAGAACGACGAACAGGGCGAAAGCGCACAGAAACCCACGCAACCGTTGCACATCCGGGTTTCCGGTTATAATGCAACGGCCATGAACACACATGATACGACATCGCGCGCGACAGACGATTTTCTGGTCGCCGCCCTCTATCATTTCACGCCGCTGCCGGAGTTCGCGTCACTGCAGGCGCGCCTGCAGGAGGTCTGCGTGAACAATGGCGTGAAGGGCACGCTGCTGCTTGCGTCCGAGGGGATCAACGGAACGATCGCCGGACCGGACGACGGCGTCCGCACGGTCCTCGACCATCTGCGGTCGATCCCGGCCTTCAGAGGCCTGGAGCACAAGGAAAGCCGCGCTTCGGACATGCCGTTCAACCGGATGAAGGTTCGACTCAAGAAAGAGATCGTGACGATGGGCGTCGAAGACATCGACCCGCTGAAAAGCGTCGGAGCCTATGTCGAGCCAAAAGACTGGAACGCGCTGATTTCCGACCCGGACACGATTCTTGTCGACACGCGCAACGACTACGAGGTAGCCATCGGGAAGTTCCGGGGCGCCGTCGACCCCGAGACGAAGTCGTTTCGCGAGTTTCCCGGCTGGGTGCGCGACCACGAAGAGATGCGCAAAAAGCCCAAGGTCGCGATGTACTGCACAGGCGGCATACGGTGCGAGAAGGCGACGGCGTTCCTCAAGGCCGAAGGATACACCGAGGTCTTCCATCTCAAAGGCGGCATCCTGAAATACCTTGAAGAGGTCCCGGAAGAGGAAAGCCTCTGGGAAGGCGCCTGCTTCGTCTTCGACGAACGCGTCTCCGTCGAGCACGGCTTGAAAGAAGGGCCGCACACATTATGCCACGCCTGCCGTCATCCTTTGACGCCGGAGGAAACGCAAAGTCCGTTCTACGTTAAAGGTGTGAGCTGCCCGCATTGTCATGAATCGCGCAGCGAGGAAGACCGGGCGCGGTTCCGCGAACGCCAGAAGCAGATCGAGCTTGCGAAAGAGCGCGGTCAGAAGCACATCGGCGAATAGAAAAGGCGACCGCAATGGCCGCCTTTCAGAACTTGCTGATATTCGAAATCAGTTGTTGAATCCGACCTTATCGACCAGTTCGGACGCGGTCTTGCGGTGGATTGCAATGTCTGCCAGCGGAAGCGTGTCTGGCTTGATGTCTCCAAACGACTTGACGATGTCGGACGGCTCGACCCCTTCGGCGACCGGATATTCGAAAACCTGCTCGGCGTAGATCTTCTGGCCTTCCGGACTAGCCAGAAACTCCATGAGCTGGACCGCAGCGTCCTTGTTCGGAGCGTTCTTGGCGAGCGCCATGCCGGAAATATTGACGTGCGATCCGCGGTCTGCGGAGTTCGGAAAAAGCACCTTGATGGAATCAGCCCACTCTTTCTGTTCCGGCTCCTTTTCGTTGGTCTTCATCAGACCGACATAGTAGGTGTTGCCGACGCCGAGATCGCATTCACCGGCATAGATGCCCTTCGCCTGGGCGCGGTCATTGCCGGTGGGTTTGCGCGCCAGATTTTCCTTGACGCCTTTCAGCCACGCCTCGGTTTCGGCTTCGCCATGATGCGCGATCATCGAGGCGATCAGGCCGATATTGTAGATGTGCTGTCCACTGCGGATACAGATCTTGCCCTTCCACATCGGATCGGCGAGATCTTCATAGGTGATCGCGTCCTGCGCGACCCTGTCCTTCGAGGCATAGACCACGCGCCCACGCGTGGTTACCCCGAACCAGTGGCCGTCCGGGTCACGATACTGGGCCGGTATCGACGAATTGACGTCATCGCTTTCGACAGCTTCGGTGACCCCTTCGTCCTTGGCGTTGCTCAGACGGCTGATGTCGACGGTCAAAATGACGTCGGCCGGAGAGTTTTCTCCTTCCGCCTTGATCCGCTCGACCAGCCCCTTGTCCAGAAACAGAACATTGGTCTCGATGCCTGTCTTCTCAGTGAAAGCGTCCAGCAGGGGCGCAATCAGGTCCGGCTGGCGATAGGAGTAGATATTGACTTCATCTGCGAAGGCGACGCCCGCAGTGGCGACTGCAAAGGCTGCGCACAGCACCGTTTTGCTAAACTTGTTTTTCATGGCGTTTCCCCTCGATGGTTCTTTCACTTTAAAACATGATAGCGGGTGTCCATATTGACTGCAATAGAAACAAGATAATCACAATCATGTTATTTCGACCCGGAACACCAAAAAACCGCACAGGGAGGATACCGCTATGCATTACTCGTTCGTCTTAAAACTTGACACATGCAATCTAAATAAATAGAATGATTCTAAATTAGAGACAGGTGAGCAATCCCATGCGGGTGACCAAACAGACAAATTATGCAGTCCGGATACTGATGTATTGCGCTGCCAATCCGATGGAACTGAGCCGCGTGCCGGAGATTGCGAAAGCTTACGGCGTGTCGGAACTCTTCCTCTTCAAGATCCTCAAACCGCTGGTCAGGGCGAAGTTGATCGAAACCGTCCGCGGCAGAAACGGCGGCATCAAGCTGGCGCGTCCGGCCGAGGAGATCACCCTCTTTGACGTGGTGCGTGAAACGGAAGACAGCTTCGCGATGGCCGATTGTTTCGAAAACGAGGACTCCGATTGTCCGCTGGTTGACAGTTGCGCCCTGAACTCGGCGTGGCGGGAAGCGCTCAACGCCTTTCTCATGTCTCTTTCGAAACACACGATCGCCGATCTTTCGGCTTCGCGTTTCGACATCATCGGACGGCTGGGCATTCCAACGGGAGAGCCCTTGGCCGCCGCGGCGCGCTGACCCGGACTTCGCCCCTGCCCGCCATGGCGACGACAGGGGCGTTTTTTCGTCAGCAATTCCGGTTTAAAGAACCTGGCTGAGCTTCATTGCGACGCCCATGTCGCCCTCGATCTTGAGCTTGCCCTGCATGAAGGCCGCCGTCGCGTCGAGGTCTCCGGCGACGATTGATTCCAGGTCGTCGAGGCTCAGGCCTATCGTGCAATCGGCTTCCTTGTCTTCCGTGGTGACCGTCTGGTTGTCGATGACGAGAACGCCATCGTCGCCGCAGTCGAATTTCACGACATTGCTGAAGGAACCCTGTTCCACGCGCGGCCGAATGGTCTCGGCGATATCGGAAATGCTCATTCGTCGTCTCCTCTGAGGTGATGTGTTGTCGGGCGGCATATAATCGTCATCGCGGTCCGGCGCCAAGTAGGCCGGCGAAAAATAATGACGTTGACGTAAAGGTAAATCAGTGGAATTCTCCTTTCGCCGGGAGGAAGGCCAATGAAATTCACGGACGAGCACCGACAACTGGGCGCGACGGTCGCCCGGTTCGTCGAGACGGAGATCAATCCGCATGTCGACGCGTGGGAGGACGCGGAGCAGCTTCCCGCCCACGAGCTCTTCGGCAAGCTGGGTCAACTTGGGCTTCTCGGTGTTAAATACGACACCGCCTGCGGCGGCCTCGGGCTCGATTTTTCCTATTCCATGGTGATGGCCGAAGAACTCGGCGCAGTGCATTGCGGCGGCGTGCCGATGGCGATCGGCGTCCAGACGGATATGTGCACGCCGGCGCTCGACCGCTTCGGATCGGACGAGCTGAAGCAGGAGTGGCTGACGCCCTCCATCGCCGGCGAGCTGGTCGGCTGCATCGGCGTGTCGGAAGCCGGCGGCGGCTCGGACGTCGCGGCGCTGAGGACAACGGCTGTTCCGGACGGCGACGACTATGTCGTCAACGGCTCGAAGATGTGGATCACCAACGGCATGCAGGCCGACTGGTGCTGCCTGCTCGCCAACACCGGCGAAGGCCCGGCGCACCGCAACAAGTCGCTGATCATCGTGCCGCTCGATTCGAAAGGCGTCACGCGACAGAAAATCCACAAGATCGGCATGCATTCATCCGATACGGCCGAACTCTTCTTCGACGATGTGCGCGTGCCGAAGCGCAACCGCATCGGCCAGGAAGGCATGGGCTTCACCATGCAGATGCAGCAGTTCCAGGAGGAGCGCCTGTGGGTGGCGGCCTCCAGCCTGAAGTCGCTCGACCGGCTGATCGACGAAACCATCGCCTATGCGCGCGAGCGACGCGCCTTCGGCAAATCAGTCCTCGACAACCAGGTCGTTCACTTCCGGCTGGCCGAACTGCGCACCGAGGTCGAGAGCCTGCGCGCGCTGACCTGGCGCGCCATCGAGGATTATGTCGACGGCAATGACGCCACGCGGCTCGCCTCCATGGCGAAACTGAAATGCGGCAGGCTCTATCGCGAAGTCGCCGACGCCTGCCTGCAATATTGGGGCGGCATGGGCTTCACCGCCGACAATCCGGTGAGCCGCGCCTATCGCGACGGCCGGCTTGGTTCCATCGGCGGCGGCGCGGACGAGATCATGCTCGGCATCATCTGCAAGCTCGAGGGAACGCTGCCGGCAGGCCGCTGAATCCCGGATCAGGCGTTGGCCCGACCAGCCGGACTGTCCGCCGAGAACAGAATGAAGGCGAACAGCAACACGCCTATCAAGGTGATGATCGAGGAAACCGCGACGACCGGCTCCATCGCCGGATTGCCCGACAGGTACAGATAGAGCGCGATCGTCATGACGACGACGCCGAAGGTGTAGATCGCGTACTGGACGCGCGCCATCATCCCTTCCGCCTTGCCAGGCGCCAGCGCAAAATAGATGCCAAAAATCGCCATCGTCACCCAGCCGAGCAGATTTGCGTGGGCGTGGGCGCCGATGACGTCATGATTGCCGGATATCGCCATTTTCAATCCCATGACGAGCCCGACGACAAGAAAGATGATTGCAGTCTGGAAGTAGAGTGTTGCAAGTCTCGGCATGACGGGCTCCTGGCTGGTTGGTTCGAGATTCAGGCCATCTCCACCGCCTGACTTGGCGTTCCACGGGAATTCACGAACGTCAGCCGGCCAGGACGGGAACAAGCACCGTTAGCGCTAATCCTGCTTCTGTCAAGCGGCGTGAGCCGGCTTGCAGGGACTGCGCGCTGGAAGCTGTTTTCGGGTGAACCGAACAATGAGATTGACATTCCTGCTCCTGGCGATCCCACAATCGCGAATACTGTTTGTGCATCGCCGCCGTTTGTGAAACCATTGCGGCCCACACGCATTTTCTGGTGGAGCAAATTTGAAATGTGGGTCCCGCAAGACGCGAACTCGTTTTCAAATGTCAAATTTGAAGCTCCACTGAAAATGTAATCCAGCTATTGGTCCTGAAGATTCCGACATTTGCTCCAGGACGAGTCGCATCGAGACGCAAATGTCGGAATCGGACCACTAGTAGTCGACATGTCAATCAAAGCCTCAATCTATCATCTCACCCACTACCGCTATGACCGTCCGGTGACGCTTGGCCCGCAGATAATCCGTCTGCGCCCGGCGCCGCACAGCCGAACGCGGGTCATCTCGCATTCGCTGAAGGTCGCGCCGACGAAGCACTTTGTAAATCACCAGCAGGATCCGTACGGCAACTGGATGGCGCGGTTCGTGTTTCCCGAACCGGTCAGGGAATTCAAGATCGAGGTTGATCTGGTCGCCGACATGACGGTCTACAATCCGTTCGATTTCTTCGTCGAGGAAAGCTCCCAGGAATGGCCCTTCGACTACAGCGAGGACCTGTCTCCGGATCTCGTGATCTATCGCACGCCCGAACCGGTCGGACCGCTTCTGGGCGACTACATGCAATCGATCGACCGCTCGATCGATCGCACAGTCGATTTCATCGTCAATCTCAATGCGCAACTCGCAGGCGACATCGGCTACGTCATCCGCATGGAGCCCGGCGTCCAGACTCCTGAAGAAACCCTGGAGCGGAAAACCGGCTCTTGCCGCGACACGAGTTGGCTGCTCGTCCAGATATTGCGCAATCTCGGATTTGCGGCGCGGTTCGTGTCGGGCTACCTCATCCAGCTCAAACCGGATCTGGTGTCGCTCGACGGGCCGGCGGGAACCGACCATGACTTTACCGACCTGCACGCCTGGACCGAGGTCTATATTCCCGGCGCCGGCTGGATCGGCCTCGACCCGACCTCCGGACTTCTGACCGGCGAGAGCCACATACCGCTGGCCGCCACCCCGCACTATCGCAACGCCGCGCCGATATCCGGCATGGCGAGCGCCGCCGATGTCGATTTCGACTTCGATATGCAGATCAGGCGCACGGCCGAACATCCGCGCATCACCAAGCCGTTTTCGGAAGAAGCCTGGGCGGATCTCGACCGGCTTGGGCATGAAGTCGACCAGTCGCTCGCCGCCGGCGACGTGCGGTTGACCATGGGCGGCGAGCCGACCTTCGTCTCGATCGACGATTTCGAAGCCGACGAATGGAACACGGAAGCCGTCGGACCGACCAAGCGCGAATTCGCCGACAAGCTCATACGCCGCCTGCGCGACCGTTTCGCGCCCGGCGGTTTCCTGCATTATGGCCAGGGCAAATGGTATCCCGGGGAAACCCTGCCCCGCTGGACCTTCTCGCTCTACTGGCGCAAGGACGACACGCCGATCTGGTCCGACGAAACGCTGATCGCCGCCGAGTCATCTGAAACGAAGGCGACGCCGGCGCAGGCGGAAATCCTGTTGAAGACCATCGCGGACGAGCTCGGCGTCGACAACAGCTTCGTTGACGCGGCCTTCGAGGATCCGGCGGAGTGGATCGTCAAGGAAGGCAATTTGCCGGAAAACGTGACGCCCGAGAACTCTAAGCTGAAGGATCCGGAAGAACGCTATCGCATCGCGCGGGTATTCGGGCGGGGTCTCACCGAGCCTTCCGGTTACGTCCTTCCGATCCAGCGCTGGCAGGCCAAGGCCGGGGAGCCGCGCTGGCAGACCGAAAAATGGAAGACCCGCCGCGGTCATCTTTATCTGGTGCCGGGCGACAGTCCCGTCGGCTACCGGCTGCCGCTTGGAACGCTGCCCTACATTCCGCCGGCGCAGTTTCCCTACATCAATCCCGCCGACCCGACCGAAGAGCGCGGGCCGCTGCCCGATTTCTCGACACAGGACGGCGTCGCCGCCAATCAGGGCGCGCGTGGCCAGCCCATGGCCTCCTTCAACGCGATTGAACCGGGTCAGCAGATCGTCGAACAGCATATCGGCGATCTGGATGGCGCCGTGCGTACGGCCATGTCGGTGGAACCGCGCGACGGACGGCTCTGCGTGTTCATGCCGCCGGTGGAAAAGGTCGACGACTACCTGGAACTCGTGGCGGCGGCGGAAGCCGCAGCCCGCAAGATCGGCATGCCCGTTCATATCGAAGGCTACGCGCCGCCCGGCGATCCGCGCATGAACGTCATTCGCGTCGCGCCCGATCCGGGCGTGATTGAAGTCAACATTCACCCGGCCGAGAGCTGGAGCGAGTGCGTTTCGATTACAGAAGCCATCTATGAGGAAGCGCGGCAAACGCGCCTCGGGGCGGACAAGTACATGATCGACGGCAAGCACACCGGCACCGGGGGCGGCAATCACGTCGTCGTCGGCGGCGGCAAGCCGATTGACAGCCCTTTCCTGAGGCGTCCCGATCTTCTCAAGAGCCTGATTTTGCAATGGCAGCGCCACCCGAGCCTTTCCTATCTTTTTTCCGGTCTGTTCATCGGCCCGACGAGCCAGGCGCCCCGGATCGACGAGGCGCGCCACGACAGCCTCTACGAACTGGAGATCGCGCTTGCACAGATACCGGCGCCCGGCGAAGGCGCGGCGCCGCTTCCCTGGCTGGTCGACCGGTTGCTGCGCAACATCATGGTCGATGTGACCGGAAACACCCATCGCGCCGAAATCTGCATCGACAAGCTTTACTCCCCGGACGGGCCGACCGGACGGTTGGGCCTTGTCGAGTTCCGCGGTTTCGAGATGCCGCCGGATGCGCGCATGAGCCTGGCCCAGCAGGTGCTGATACGCGCTCTGATCGCGCGCCTGTGGCACAGCCCGATAGGCGGAAAGCTGACGAGATGGGGCACAGTGCTGCATGATCGCTTCATGCTGCCGCATTTCGTCTGGGAGGATTTTCTGGACGTGCTGAGGGATCTGGACGAACACGGTTTCCGCTTCCGGCCGGAATGGTACGAGGCGCAGGCCGAATTCCGTTTCCCCTTCTGCGGCGAGGTCGAATATGAGGGCGTGCATCTGGAATTGCGGCAGGCGCTTGAGCCCTGGCACGTTCTGGGGGAGACCGGAGCGATCGGCGGCACCGTGCGCTATACCGACAGTTCGGTGGAGCGTCTTCAAGTCAAGCTGACGACGACGGATCCCGACCGCTATATCGTCGCCTGCAACAGGCGGACGGTGCCATTGAGCAAGACGGGCGCGGGCGGCGTGGCCGTGGGCGGCGTCCGCTACAAGGCCTGGCAGCCGGCCATGTCCCTGCATCCGGTGCTGCCCGTCAATGCGCCGCTGACATTCGACATCTTCGACAGCTGGACGGGGCGGGCGCTCGGTGGTTGCGTCTATCACGTGGCGCATCCGGGCGGCCGCAATTACGAGACGTTTCCGGTCAACGGCAACGAGGCCGACGCGCGCCGTCTTGCGCGTTTCGAGGCGCTCGGCCATACTCCGGGCGCCTATGCGCCGCAGCCGGAGACGCCGCATGGAGAGTTTCCTCTGACACTCGACCTCCGGCGGTCACCCGGATTCTGATCTCATGCCCGTTCAAGGCGCCGCGACGATTCCAGATGCGATTGCACGGTTGGTGTCAGCCTACCGGACCATGCCCGGCGTGCCTGACGAACTGATGAGCGAGGCCGGCGCCGTCCGGCCTGTCTGGCTGAACCTGCTTGACGCGCTGTCGAACATGACCCCGGACGAACTCTCCTCCCGGATGGCGCGCGGTGACCAGTATCTGCGCGACGCCGGCGTTTTCTACCGCCAATACGACGCCGACAAGGTCTCCGAACGCAACTGGCCGCTCAGCCACATGCCGGTGCTGATCGACGAGGACGAGTGGACGACAATCAGCGCCGGGCTGATCCAGAGAGCCGACCTGCTGGAAAAGGTGATCGCAGACATTTACGGCGACAATCGTCTGGTGGCGGATGGCCATATTCCCGCCGAACTGGTCGCCAACAATCCGGAATGGCTGAGACCGCTGGTCGGCGTCGAGCCGCGCTCCGGCCATTTCCTGCATTTTCTTGCCTTCGATATCGGCCGCGGGCCCCAGGGTCAGTGGTGGGTGATCGGAGATCGCACGCAGGCGCCGTCCGGCGCCGGTTTCGCGCTGGAAAACCGGATCGCCACGACCCGGGTCTTCGCCGAAACCTACGCCAATTCGCATATCCATCGCGTCGCCGGTTTCTTCCGCACCTTTCGCGACAGCATGCTGGCGTTGCGCGGCGGCGATGAAGGCCGGGTCGGCATCCTGACGCCCGGCCTGATGAACGACACCTATTTCGAACACGCCTATATCGCCCGTTATCTCGGCTTCATGCTGCTGGAGGGCGAAGATCTGACCGTGACCAATGGCGAACTGATGGTGCGGACGGTCGCCGGCCTCAGGCCGGTCAGCGTGTTGTGGCGACGCCTCGACGCTGTCTGGGCCGATCCCCTGGAACTGGACGAGAATTCGCGCATCGGCACGCCGGGACTGCTCGGCGCGATCCGCTCCGGCAATGTCACAATGGTCAATGCGCTCGGCTCCGGCATTCTCGAAACCCGGGCGTTCCTCGCCTTCCTGCCGCGCATCAGCAGGGCGATCAACGGCGAAGCGCTGTCGATCCCGAATATTGCGACATGGTGGTGCGGCCAGAAAGCCGAACGCGACTACGTCAAGGCGCATGCCTCCGCCATGACCATCGGCAACGCATTTGCAACCCGGCTTCTTTCGGATTTCGACGATGTCTCGGCCGTCGGCGGCGCATTCAACCGCGAGATCGGGCAGTCGCTGGAGGACTGGATAGACCAGGGCGCCGGACAGCTTGTCGGGCAGGAAGCCGTCATGCTGTCGACAACACCCGCCTTTCAGGACGGTACACTGACGCCGCGGCCTATGAGCCTGCGGGTTTTTCTGATGCGGACGGCCGACGGCTGGCAGGTCATGCCGGGCGGTTTCGCCCGTATCGGCAAATCGGACCGCAGCGCGGCGCTCGCCATGCAGAAGGGTGGCTCGGCGGCCGATGTCTGGATCGTCTCGAAGAACCCGGTTTCCCCGGACACGATGCTGTCGCCGACGGCGGCGTCGTTCATGCGCAAGCAGACCAGCGCGCTTCCGAGCCGCGCCGCAGACAATCTCTTCTGGTTGGGGCGCTATGTGGAGCGGGCGGAAAACATGATCCGTCTTTTCAGGGCCTACCACGTGCGATTGTCGGAAACGCAGGGCGCAGGCACGCCGTTGCTTCAGTCCTTGCAGGACTACCTCAAGGGCATGGGCTCCGATCCGGACACCCCTTTTCCCAAGGGCGTCGTCGCCACGCTGCAATCCGCCTCGCACGCCGCCGGCAATGTGCGCGACCGGTTTTCAGTCGACGGTTGGACGGCCCTCGACGATCTGACGCGCGCAGTCGAGGACATGCAGAGAAACTCGCTGCCCGGCGCCGACATGGCCGGCTCCATGAGCGTTCTGCTGCACAAGCTTTCCGGCTTCTCCGGGCTTGTCCACGAGAACATGTACCGATTTACCGGATGGCGTTTTCTGAGCATCGGCCGCTCACTCGAACGGGCGGGCGCGCTGCTCGCCGCGCTCGCATGGTTCGCCGACGAGGAGGCGCCTGAAGGCGGACTAGACCTCGCCATCGAGATCGCCGACAGCTCCATGACTCACCGGCGACGTTACGCGGTGGCGATAAACCGGTCGACGGTCGTCGATCTTCTGGCCCTCGACCCGCTCAATCCGCGCTCCGTCATCTACCAGTTGAACGATATCAGCACCCATATCGGCTTCCTGCCGGGCGTCGATCCGCACCAGCGGCTGACCCCCTTGCAGCGCTCGGTGCTCGAGGCGCAGACCAGCCTTTCACTGAAGACGACCGAGACGGTTGGCACGGACGAATTGCTCGAACTCGGACAGAAGGTGACGGCCATTTCCGAGCATCTGGCCGCGGCCTATCTGAGGTAGGCCATGTTCTACGACATCACGCTCCGCATCGAATATGTCTACGATCATGACGCGGATTCCAGCCGGCACATGGTGCGGCTCTATCCGGCCGACCTGCCGGGAAAGCAGCGGCCGGTCGCAGCCAATCTCACCGTTCAGCCGAAGCCTGGAGAATGGATCAACCGGTTCGACTATTTCGGAAACAACTTCATCGAACTGGCCTTCACCGAAGCGCATCATGAAATCGCCTTCACGGTCCAGTCGAGGGTCGAGATGTTCGAGACGAGCCCGCTGTTCGACATGTCGCCCCGCCTCTCCGAACTCGGCCGCGACATTGCGGCGCAGACGCGGCTTGAACCCTGGTCGCCGCATAATTTCATCGGCCCCTCGCCACGCGTCGTCATCGACGAGGCGACGCGTTGCTATGCGCGTGAGGCTGCAGGCGGCGATCCGAATACTCTGAAGGCCGTGCATGCGATTGGATCGGCGCTGCATCGCGACATGCGGTTCGACCCGGAGGCCACGACCGTCGACACGCCGATGCTGGAGGCGTTTCACGCCCGCAACGGCGTCTGCCAGGATTTCACCCACATCATGATTTCCTGCCTTCGCGGCATCGGAATTCCGGCCGGCTATGTCAGCGGCTTCCTGAGAACCATCCCCCCACCCGGGCAGCCCCGCATGGAAGGCGCAGACGCCATGCACGCCTGGGTGCGCGCCTGGTGCGGCTGCGAAATCGGCTGGGTCGAATACGATCCGACCAATGCGATCGCTGCGAACACCGATCACGTGGTGATCGCCCGGGGACGCGATTATTCCGATATCGCACCGGTGCGTGGCGTCATGCGCAGTTACGGAGACCACAAGACGACCCAGTCGGTCGACGTCGTCCCGGTGACCTGAAAATGAACTAAGTCATCTGACTGACTCTATTTCTCTGATCTGGCCCTCCACCATTCCTGCGAACACTTCGGCGATCTGCGACAGCGGCGCAGACGGGTTGTAGAACAGGTTGAGAGGGAAGGCGACCTCCTCCTCGAGCGGCACCGGGCATACGCCGTAATCCTCGGCTCCGTGCGCCGTCAGGCTGTCGAGGAGAGTAATCCCCAGCCCGTGACGCACCATCGCCAGCGCCGATACGGTCAGCCGGACCCGTATCAGCGGGTCGATAATCACGTTGCTCTTCTGGCACAGTTCCTCAATCATCTTCTGCTGGAACTGGTGTCCGTGAAATCCGACGAACGGTTCCCCGGCGAGTTCTCTCACAGACACGGCGCGGCGTCCGGCCAGCGGGTGGGTTTTCGGCGTCAGGCAGATCAGCCGCCCCTCGCCCAGCCTCCGGCTTATTATTCTCGGATCGTCGATGTCGTAGATCGTCAGCGCCAGATCCACCTGCTGGATCAGCAGTTGCGGCACGATCTCCTCGATGTAGAGGACGTCGAGCGACAAATCGATGTCCGGTTTTTCCGCGTGCAGCGAAGCCAGCGCATGGGGAACGATGGACAGCCCGAGACCGGGCGAAACGCCGATAGACAGTTCCCCTTCTTGCTGGCCTCTGGCGACGGCGAGCCGCCGATTGAGCCGCACCACTCTGTCGTGGATCGCCTCGAGGTCATCCATCAGCGTCGCCGCCTCTGGAGTGGGGACGAACCCATGCGGCCCGCGGTCGAAAAATGGGATGCCGACGACGCTCTCGCTGTGTCTGAGCATGCGGCTGACGCTCGGCGTCGATACGTGCAGCATTTTCGCAGCTCCCGTGATCGATCCCGTAAGCATCACCGCGCGCAACACTTCGATCTGTCTCAGGCTCAGCATGGATCCACTCCTCGATGCGGACGTGATTAGCATTCTGCTAACATGGCGGCAACGAATGTTAATTGACGCGAGGCTTCCGGTCCAATTTTCTGACGCCGGGAGCCAACCGCTGTCGGGGGAGGACTATGCAGAGCAGTCGATACGAGTGTGACGTCTTCGTTCTGGGCGGCGGCATGGCCGGCTGCATGGCTGCGATCGCGGCGTCCAGAAGCGGCGCGCGGGTTCTGCTGGCGGAAAAATCCGGATTCCTCGGCGGCGCGGCGACGGCCGGTTCGGTCTCGCAGTTCGTCGGCTGGTCCACCCGCGCCGGCCGCCAGGTCGTGCGTGGCCTTGCCGACGAGGTGATCGACGTTCTCAGGAAGGAAAGCGGCGCCGGCGACATGGGCCGCTTCGTCATGTCGACCGGCAATATCATGGACCGGATCGAGTATGACGCGGACTTGCTCAAGATCGTCCTCGACCGGATGACGACGGACGCCGGCGCGTCGGTGGTCTTTCATTCGATGCTGGCGGCGGTCTCGAAGGAACAGGACTCGGTCCGTTCCGTGCACCTCGCCGTCCCGGGCGGCGTGATGAACGTTCGCGCGGCCGCTTTCGTCGACGCCTCGGGCGACATGGCCCTGCTGGACGGTTCGGGGTCGGAATTCCTGCCCGATGACGGCGCAAGCCGGCAGCCGGCGACGATGATGTTCTCCATGGCCCCGGTTGACTTCGAACGCCTGAACGGCGTGACCCGCGACGAAAAAACCGCGATCATCGCGCAGGGCCTTGCGGCGGGCGATCTGACGCGGGCCGCCCTGCATCATTCCAGGGTTCCCGGCAGCGATGTCGCCTGGTTCAATATTTCACGCGTCGTCGTCGACCCGTCGGACCCGTTTTCCCTGAGCGCCGGCGAAATGGAGGGACGCCGACAGGCGCTGCGGATCTCGCGGTTTCTGCGCAGCGCGCTGCCCGGTTGCGAGCACGCGCGGCTGAACCAGATCGCGCCGATTCTCGGCATTCGGGACACCCGCAGAATGGCCGGCGACCACGTGCTGACGGTCGAGGAACTGCGCCAGGGGGCAAGCTTCACCGATACGGTAGCCTGCGGCGCCTATCCGGTCGATATCCACCATGGCGATTCCGCGGAGCTGACCTTCGAGGAGTTCGGGGAAGATCACTTCTACCGGATACCCTACCGTTCGATGCTTCCAGCCGGTCTTTGCAACGTCGCGGCGGCCGGTCGCGGAATATCGGCGGAACGCGAAGCCTTCGCCGCGCTGCGCGTCATGCCAAACGCGATGGCGATGGGACACGCCGTCGGCATCGCGGCGCATATTGCGGCGAGCCGGCACGCCGGCGCGTTTCGAGACGTTTCGGTTCCCGAGTTGCAGGACGCGCTTCGCCGACAAAACGCATTTCTGGGGAATTGAATGGCGCTCGCGGCTCTTTTCATCAGCTTCACGATCCTGATGCTTCTCGGCGCGCCGGTCGCGCTCGCGATGGGCGTCGCGTCGATGATCTACATGTTCTTTTCAGACATTCCCGCGACAGTTCTGATCTTCTCGATGGTGGACAGTCTCGGCGGCATCACGCTGCTCGCCATACCGTTCTTCGTGCTTGCCGGCGAAATCATGAATTCCGGCGGCGTCACCAAGCGGATTTTCGAGTTCGCCAATCTTCTGGTCGGCCATGTCCGCGGCGGACTGGCGCATGTGAACATCGTGTCGAGCATGTTCTTCGCCGGTATTTCCGGATCGGCCGTCGCCGACACGGCCGGCCTCGGCAGGATCGAGATCCGGGCGATGACAGAAGCCGGCTATCCGAAGCCGTTCTCGGCGGCCGTCACCGCTGCATCGAGTTGCATCGGACCGATCATTCCGCCGTCGATCCTGATGGTCCTTTACGGGACAATGACGGATGTCTCGATCCCGGCCCTGTTCCTCGGCGGCCTCATTCCCGGCGTCATGCTCGGCGTCTTCATGATGGTCTATGTCTATTTCGCCGGCGGCCATTACGTGTCGCCAGGCAAGCGGGCGAGCCTGCGCGAAATCATGAGGAGCGCCGGCCGCAACATTCTGCCGCTGCTCACCCCGGTCGTCATTCTGGCCGGACTGGTTTTCGGTCTCGTCACGCCGACCGAGGCCGGCGTGGTCGCCGTCGTCTACGCGCTCACCGTATCGGTCGTCCTCGGCGATCTGCGGCTTGGCAATCTCGCGCCGATGCTGACCGAAACCCTCATCACCTCGACGCAGATCCTGTTCATTCTGGCCATGTCGACGCTTTTTGGCTGGCTGGTGACAACCGAGCGGATTCCGGAGACGCTCAGCGCCATATTTGCTGGTTCGGGATATGGAGAAATCGCGTTCCTGGCGACGATCAACGTGCTCTTGCTGATCCTCGGCACGTTCATGAGCCTGACGTCGATCCTCATCATTTTCACGCCCACGCTCATCGGCATGGCGACGTCTCTGGGCGTCGACCCGGTGCATCTGGGCGTCGTCGTCGTGCTCAACCTGACGGTCGGCCTGATAACCCCGCCGGTCGGATGGGCGCTGTATATCGTCACCGAAATCGCGGAAATCCGGTTCGCCGAGACGGCGCGTGCGATCCTGCCGTTCCTCATACCGATTCTGCTGGTGCTGCTGCTGATCACCTACGTTCCGGCGCTCGTGCTTTTTCCCACCGAACTGCTGTTCGGCGGGGTTTGACTGCAAGAAACATCAAAGGAGGAGAAACCCAGATGATGAAGACAATGACCGCCGCGGCGGTATTCGCCGCCGCCGCAATTGCGCCGCTCGCGACAGCCAGCGCGCAGACCGTGCTGCGCCTCGCCTGCCCGTCGGCGCCGACAAACCCAACCTGCCAGACCGCCAGTCGGTTCGCCGAAGACGCCAACAGTCTGTCAAACGGCGCGCTCGACGTGCAGGTCTTCCCGTCCGGCCAGCTTGGCAAAGGCAAGGAGGCGATCCAGCAGACTCAGGCGGGAATCATCGACCTCGTCGTCGAGGACATTTCCAACTACGGAAACTTCGTGAAAGACTACAACATCGTCTCCTGGGGGTTCGCCTTCCGCGACGAGGATCATTTCGAGGCGTTTCTGGATTCCGAACTGCAGACGGACATGGCGGAGGATCTGCGCAAGAAATTCGGGCTGCGGCTTTTGTCCGTCAAATGGGCGAAACTGCCGCGGGTGGTCGTGTCGACGAAACCGGTCTTCACGCCCGACGACGTCGTGGGCCTGAAATTCAGGGTTCCTGGAATTCCCTCCTACATCAAGACATGGGAAACGGTCGGCGCCAATCCCGCCTCCGTTCCCTGGGGCGAATCCTTCCAGGCGCTCAAGACCGGCGTCGTCGACGCGATGGAGTCGCCCTTCGATTCCGTCGTCAGCCAGAAATTTCACCTGGCGGCGCCCTATGTCACGCGAACGGACCATGTCTTCGCATCGATTACCCTGGCCATGAACGAAGCGAAGTTTCAGGGCCTGACGGATGAACAGAAGGCGGCGCTAGAGGAGGCGGCCGCAAAGGCCGCGGACTTCTCCCGAGGCCTCGCCGACGAGAGCGCGGAATCCGTCGTCCAGTCCATCCTTGGCGACGGCGGCTCCGTGATCATGATCAATGTGAAGCCTTTCCAGGACAAGCTCCAGGAGGCCGTCGCCGAGCAGGAGGACGAAGGCTTGTGGAGCAAGGGACTGATGGAAAAGGTCCAGGCCATACAGTAGGAAGAAAGCGGGCTGGAAATCGCCGACTTCCGGCCCGCGACACCGTCATGATGAGATCACTCGACGCATTTCTCGATATCCTCTCAAGGATTTACCTGCGCCTGTCGCAGGCGCTGCTGGTCGCCCTTGTCGCCGGGGTCTTCTGGCAGGTCATCTCGCGCTATGCTTTTTCGAAATCGATCATCGGTCTCGACGAACTGACCAAATTCGCCCTCGTCTGGATCACCTTCATGATGGCCGTCGTGCTGCATCGTAGAAATCGGCATATCTCCATCACGATCCTCACAGACGCCGCGTCGGACAGCTTCAGGAGAACCGGCAAGATAATCACCGGGGTCGCGACGATGGCGCTGTGCGTGTTCGTATATATCCAGCTCTGGAATGTATGGGGATTTCTGGGCCTGGTGTCGCCGGTGTTCGAAATCCCGGACTACGCCTACCGTATCGCCCCGCTGTTCGCCTTCGGCCCGATTTTCCTGCAGGAATGCGTCAACCTCGCGCGCAACGCCGGGCGAGCGGCTCCGGACGGCGCCGCCCGGGATTAGCCGATTTCCCTTTCCGCATTGAACAGTCTGACCAGCGGCCGCATGGCGAGCACGCCGAGAAACGGACCGATTGCGAGGCACGCCAGCAGCGTCGGCCAGCCGAACGCGGCCGCGAATAGCGGCGTAATCTGCACGGTCGCCACGGTCAGCAGGAAACCGAGAGCCGTTTGCAGCGTCAGCAGGCTGCCGGCCCATTCGGGCGGGACGAAATCCGCGACCAGCGCCGAAAACTGCGCCGAGTCCGGGATCACAGCGATGCCCCACAGCACGAAAAGCGCAAACGTCAGCGCCGGAGGCCCGCCAAAACTGAACGCTGTAAGGATGGCGAGCGATCCACTGGCGATCATGGCGATGATCGCGACCCGCGCCTTGCCGATCCTGTCCGCATAAAGGCCGGCGATGACGCAGAACGGAGCGCCCGCCGCGATAGACACGAAGGCCGTCAGCTTGCCCAGGCTGCGCGCCGCTTCAGGATCGAGCGTGAGCGCATAGGAGGCTGCCGCCGCCGCGGCGCCCCAGGCCCACAGGACATAGAGTTCCCACATGTGGCCGAAATAGCCGAGATAGGCCGAGCGCACGCGCGCATCCGTCCACGCCAGCCTGATGGCCTCCGGACGAAAGGCCGGCGCGCGGCGATGATAGGGGCCAAGCTCTGAAATCAGCACCAGGCATCCGCCGGCCGCGGCAACCAGCGAGCCGGCGCCGAGCGCCATGCGCCAGTCAGCCCCGCCGAGAAAGGCAAGTCCGTAGGGAACCGATTTCCCCAGCGTCAGCATGCCGACGAGAATCCCGACCAGCAGGCCTCTGTCCCGCAAACCCCATCCGACAGTGATTTTCATGCCGACCGGATAGACGCCCGCCATCAGCGCGCCGGTTGCAAAGCGCAGCAGGACCGCGCCGAACCCATCAATCGGGATGAGCAGCAGAAGCGCATTGGCGCCGGCCGTCGCGACCGCGCAGGTCGCCAGCAGCTTGCGCGGATCCAGCCGGTCGGCGAGCCCCGAGACGGCGATCGTGAGGGCGCCTATGACAAATCCAGCCTGGACGGCGCTCGAAAGCAGTGATTGCCGGGCCTTCGTCAGCCCGACCTCGGCGGAAATCTCAGGCAGGATCGCCGCCGTCATGAACCACAGGCACATCCCGGACGCGGTGGCCGCGAGAAGAAACAGAAGCGTGCGCGCCTTGGGGGTCATCGACTGTCATGCCTGAGAAATGAAACGGCGCAACCATACAGCGACGCGCAAACGAACTAAACCGGAATGTAGGAGGCCTTTTTGATTTCCTTCAGCACCACATTGGTCTTGACGTGGGCGATCCCCGGAATGCGAAACAGGAACGTTTCGAGAAAGCTGTTATAGGCGTCGAGGTTCCGGCAGATCACCTTCAGGTGGTAGTCGGCGTCGCCGGTGGTCGAGAGACACTCAAGAACCTCCTCGCGCGCCATGACCCTGGCGATGAAATCCTCCACATGGTTGCTGTCCTGTCGGGCGAGGCTGATATGCACGACGGCCTGGAACCCCCAGCCGGCTTTTGCGCTGTCGACAACAGCTGCGTAGCGCTCGATGAGCCCCGCCTTTTCCAGCGCATTGACGCGCCGCCAGCAGACCGATGCCGACAGGCCGACTTTCTCGGCGAGCACCTGGTTCGACATGCGGCCATCCTGTTGAAGCAGCCTCAGGATCTGGCTATCGCGGCTGTCAAGATTCTCCGGCGTCATACATATCTTTCATTTTTCCGATGAATTTCGGTTAAATTATCCAACAATTACTCAGTATCCAACAAGATTGAAAGGAAATTCCAGCTTTTTCGGTTAGAATTGTTCCAGCATGCATTTCGGACGTCAGGGAGAAGGCGCATGACTGCAGCATCAGAGCAATTCGACCGCGACTACGTCCTTGACGACCGCTACGACCGGAACGATGGACGCGTCTATCTGACCGGCACACAGGCGCTCGCCCGCATTCTGCTCGACCAGGCCGCGCGCGACCGCGCGGCCGGCCTGAACACGGCGGGCTTTGTATCAGGTTACCGCGGATCGCCGCTCGGCGGCGTCGATCTCGAACTCTGGCGCATCAAAAACCGGCTGAAGGACAACCACATCGAGTTTCTTCCGGCCGTGAACGAGGATCTCGCGGCGACCGCAATGCTCGGCTCGCAGCAGGTCGAGACCAATCCCGACAGACAGGTCGACGGCGTATTCGGCCTCTGGTACGGCAAGGGACCGGGCGTCGACCGGGCGGGCGACGCGCTCAAGCATGGCAACGCCTACGGCTCCTCTCCCCACGGCGGCGTTCTCGTCGTCGCCGGAGACGATCACGGCTGCGTCTCGTCCTCCATGCCGCATCAGTCGGACGTCGCCTTCATGGCCTGGTTCATGCCGACGCTGAACCCGGCGAGCATCGGCGAATATTTGCAGTTCGGCGAATATGGCTACGCGCTCAGTCGCTATTGCGGCATGTGGGTCGGCTTCAAGGCGATCTCCGAGACGGTGGAGGCGGCCGCCTCCGTCGCGTTGCGCGCCTCACGGCAATTCCTCGCGCCCGATCACGCCATACCGGAATCCGGCCTGCACTACCGCTGGCCGGATCTGCCCGGCCCGCAGATCGAGGAGCGCATGGAGGCGAAGAAGGAGGCGGTCTTCGCCTTTGCCGAGGCCAATCCCATCGACCGCCGGATTTATGGCGTAAAGAGCGCCAGCTTTGGCATTGTCACCACCGGCAAGGGCCATCTCGACCTGATGGAGGCGATGCGGCTTCTGGGTCTCGACGAAGCCGCCTGCCGCGCCATCGGAATCGACATCTACAAGGTCGGCATGGTCTGGCCGCTTGCGCGCCGCGACGCGCTGGATTTCGTGCGCGGCAAGCGCGAGGTGCTGGTGATCGAGGAAAAGCGCGGCATCATCGAAAGCCAGTTCAAGGAATATTTCTACGACTTCCCGGGCGACAAGCCGGACCACATGGTCGGCAAGCGCGACGAGGACGGAAACCGTCTCGTGCCGTGGACCGGAGAGCTCTCGCCGATGCAGCTCGCGCCGATCGTCGCCGGCCGCCTCGACCGGTTGTTCGGCACGGACGAATACGGCAGGCGGGCGGCGCAACTGACAGGGGCTGCAAATCAGCCCATCGAAATCAGGGCCGGCGCGCGCACGCCCTATTTCTGCTCCGGCTGCCCGCACAACACTTCGACGAAGGTTCCGGAAGGATCGAAGGCGCTCGCCGGCATCGGCTGCCATTTCATGGCGAGCTGGATGGATCGCGAGACATCCTCCCTCATCCAGATGGGCGGCGAAGGCGTCAACTGGGCCGCCTCTTCGAAATTCACCGGCAACGGCCACATCTTCCAGAATCTCGGCGAAGGCACCTGGTATCATTCCGGCTCCATGGCGATCCGGCAGGCAATCGCCGCCGGCGCCAACATCACCTACAAGATCCTGTTCAACGACGCCGTCGCCATGACCGGCGGCCAGCCTGTCGACGGACCGGTCAGCGTCGAGACCATCGCCCATGAGGTGCGCAGCGAGGGCGTTGAGCGCATCGCGCTGGTCTCCGACGAACCGGAGAATTTCTCCCTGTCCAAGCTGCCTGCCGGCGTGACTCTGCACCATCGAAAGGACCTCGACCCGGTGCAGCGGGATTTGCGGGACGTGAAAGGCGTCTCCGTGCTGATCTACGCCCAGACCTGCGCTACGGAAAAACGCCGCCGCCGCAAACGCAAAACGATGGAGGATCCGGAGCGCTTCGTCGTCATCAACGACCTCGTCTGCGAGGGATGCGGCGACTGTTCCGTTCAGTCCAACTGCCTCAGCGTCGAACCGAAGGAGACGCCTTTCGGCCGCAAGCGCCAGATCAATCTGTCGACCTGCAACAAGGATTTCAGTTGCCTCGACGGCTTCTGTCCGAGCTTCGTCACCGTTGAGGGCGCCAAACGCCGCAAGACCCGGCCCGATGTGGTCGACAGTTCCGGCCTGGTTGCGATGCTGGACCAACCGCTGCTCCCCACTCTTGATGAACCTTACGACCTGCTGGTTACCGGCGTCGGCGGCACCGGCGTCGTCACCGTCGGCGCGCTGATCACCATGGCCGCGCATCTCGAAAACAAGGGGTCTTCGGTGCTCGACTTCACCGGTTTCGCACAGAAATTCGGACCGGTCCTGAGTTACATCCGCATCGGCGAGACGCCGGACGCGATCAACCAGGTGCGCATCGACTGCAACGCGGCCGACGCGCTGATTGGCTGCGACATCGTCGTCGCCTCATCGCCAAAGGCTTCGGCGACCTACCGTCCCGGCATGGCGGCCGTTCTCAATCTCGCTGAAATGCCGACGGGCGAAATCGTCCGCTTCCGCGACGCGGACCTCGCGATCGACCGCCGCATCGAGTCGATCAGGCGCGCTATCGGTCGCGATGACATTCCGTCAGTCGACGCCAACGCGTTGTCCGCGCGCCTGCTGGGCGACACCGTTTTCGCCAACGTGATGATGCTCGGCATGGCCTGGCAGGCGGGGCTCGTTCCGGTCTCGCTGGAGGCGCTCATGCGCGCGATCGAACTCAACAGCGTCGCCGTCGAAACCAACAGGAAAGCCTTCGACTGGGGTCGCATAGCCCAGGCGCGGCCCGATCTCGTTCCGGGCGACGCGGACGAACAGACGGTCATCGAAACGCTGGAGCGGACGATCGCCCGACGCGAGGCGTTTCTCGAAGATTATGCGAACCGTAGATACGCCGAACGCTATCGCGCCCTCGTCGATCGCGTCCAGGCGCGCGAGAAAGAGCAGGGAACCGGGGGCGTCACGGAGGCCGTCGCCCGATCCCTCTTCAAGCTGATGGCCTACAAGGACGAATACGAGGTCGCCCGTCTGCATGCGCGTCCGGCGTTTCTGGAGGAACTGAAGGAAAAATTTGAAGGCGATTTCCGCATTCGCTACCATCTTGCCCCGCCGCTTGTCCCCTCGGAGAAGGACTGGCGCGGGCGGCCGCCCAAGCGCGCCTTCGGCCCGTGGATGCTCTCGGCCTTCCGGGTCCTCAAACATATGAAAGGCTTGCGCGGCACGCCGCTCGATCCGTTCGGGTACACGCAGGAGCGTCGCATGGAGCGGGACCTCATTGTCTGGTACGGTAAGATCGTCGAAACCTGCCTGAAAGATCTCGACCGCGACAATCAGCGCCAGTGGCGGGCGGCGCTTGCGCTGCCGATGGACATAAGAGGCTATGGACCGGTCAAGCAAGAAGCGGTAGCAAGGGTTCGAACCGACATGGCCCGCAGGCTTTCGGAACTGGACACACCACCGAAGCCGGCGCGAAGCGCACCGACCAGGGAAATGCACAATGTTTGAAAACGTACAGGCCGCCCCCGCCGACAAGATCCTGGGGCTGATGATGCAATTCCGCGAGGATCCGCGGGACAACAAGCTCGACCTCGGCGTCGGCGTCTACAAGGACAGCCACGGCGACACGCCGGTCCTCTCCGCCATCAAGTCGGCCGAATTGCGCCTGTTCGATTCCCAGAAAACCAAAGCCTATGTCGGCGTCCAGGGCGACAGGGAATTCTGCGTCGAGATGGGTTCGCTGGTGCTTGGCGACAGCGTGTCCATGGACAGGGCGCGGATCTGCCAGGCGCCGGGCGGCACCGGCGCACTGTCGATCCTTTCCATGCTGATCGGACGCACGGCGCCGGATGCGACCGTCTGGGTCTCCGATCCGACATGGCCGAACCACATGCCGCTGCTCAAGAACGCGCATCTGAAGACGCAGCAATACCCCTATTACGACACGAAGAACGGCAAGCTGCTGTTTGCCGGGATGATGGAAGCGCTGTCGGTGGCGAAGCCCGGCGACGTACTGCTGGTCCACGGCTGCTGCCACAACCCGACCGGCGCCGATCTCGACCTCGAACAATGGACGGCGATCGCCGATCTGTGTCTGGAAAAAAGTCTGCTGCCCTTTGTCGATTTCGCCTATCTCGGCTTCGGCGACGGGCTCGAGGAAGACGCAGCCGGCCTGCGCCTTCTCGCTTCGAAAGTTCCGGAAATGCTGATCGCAGCCAGCTGCTCGAAGAATTTCGGCGTTTATCGCGAACGCGTAGGCGCGGCGATGATCATCGCGGCGGCGCCGGCGCAGGCCGAAGCGACCTTCACGCAGCTGATGTCGGTGACCCGCGCCGTCTATTCGATGCCGCCGGATCATGGCGCGGCGATCGTGCGCATGGTGCTGACGGATCCGCATCTGAAAGGCGAATGGATCACCGAACTCACAACAATGCGGAACCGCATGCTGAAGCTGCGATCCGGTTTCGCCGAAGCGCTGCGTCGCGAATCCAATTCCTCGCGCTTTGATTTCATCGCCGACCAGCGCGGCATGTTCTCCCGCCTCGGCATCGCGCCGGAAGAGATCGATCGCATCCGCGCCGATCACGGCATCTATATTGTGGGCGACAGCCGCATCAACATCGCCGGCCTTCCGGACAACCGGCTTGACGAGGTGGCGCGCGCCATCGTGTCGTCGATCGAGTAACGCTTTCCGGCGGCTGACCCGCCGCCGGTTCGCCTCAACGCCGTTCGCCGATCGTCACCAGATACTCGCGCTTTATGTGCAGCAGACCGTCCGCTGTCTCATAGCGCGCGTGATAGGCGTCGAGGTCCCGGATGAAGGCGGCGCGGACGTCGCCCTCCAGCCTGTCCATGACATCGCGCACCGGACCGAACCCGCGCATGTACCAGTTGCGGATATGCTCCGGGGTATCGTGATAGGCGTTGCTCACGCCGCGCTCGAACGTCAGATTGAATGAACCGCCGAGTAGCCTTTCGACGCAATCCGGGTCGCCCCAGTCGAGCGGGGAACGCTCCGGCGCCGGCGCCTGGCCGTGCTTCGCGATCAATCCGAAGAATTCGGCGACGCTTCCGCCGGGAACCCAGGTCGCGAGCGCCAGCCGGCCGCCCGGCCGGCAAACCCGCGCGAGTTCCGAAGCAGCCTTTTCGTGATTGGCCGCGAACATCACTCCGAAGGTCGAGATCACCCTGTCAAATTGCGCGTCGGCAAACGGCAGATCTTCCGCGTCGGCCTGCATGAACCGGACCTGCGGACAGCCGGGTCCTGAGAGATTGACGGCCGCCTCGAGAAGCGTTTCGGAGATGTCGACGGCGATAACCTCCGCGCCGCTGCGCGCCACGTTGCGCGCCGTCCAGCCGGTGCCGGTCGCCACATCCAGCGCCGCGTCGCCGGCGGATGCAGCAAGCCGCTGGGCCGCATGGGCAAGCGCGTCGGATATGACGAAACTGATATCGTCATAGTCCCTGCCGCCTTTGCCCCAGAGCCGGGCTGCCTCCTGGTGATGGGGAAGAACAGTCGTATCCGTGTCGAGCATTTTCGCCTCCTTGCGTTTGTCATGTGGAGGAGACCACGCGCCGGCGGATGAAAACAGTACACGAAGTGTAGTATTCGCCAGCTACAACGAATGGTATTCTCTGCTCCAGGGAGGAAGACGCCATGAAGACCTACGGTCAGTTCTGCCCCATCGCCAAGGCTTCCGAAGTTTTCTGCGAGCGATGGACGTCGCTCATCCTGCGCGACCTCTCTGTCGGCGCCACCCGGTTTTCACAATTGCAGCGGGGCATTCCGCTCGCTTCGCCCACCATGCTTTCCCGGCGTCTGAAACAGCTGGAGGCGGAAGGCGTCGTCGAGCGACGCAGGGCCGAGGGCCGGCAAAGCTGGACCTATCACCTGACGCCCGCCGGCGAGGAATTTGTGCCGATCGTCATTGCGCTTGGCGTTTGGGGCCAGCGCTGGACGCGCCGCCAGCTTCAGGAACACGAAATCGACCTGGATCTGCTTCTCTGGGCCATGGAAAACAGCGTCAATCCGGCCGCCTTCAAAAAGGAACGCGCCGTCGTCGAGATCCAGTTCACCGATCAGCCCGCCCACAAGCGCCGCTGGTGGTTCCTTAACGAGAAGGAGCGCTGCGAATTGTGCATCAAGGAGCCGGGCTTCGACGTCGATCTCTATGTGAGATCGGATCTGCCAACGCTGATCTATGTCTGGCGGGGAGACATGTCCCTGACGCAAGCTCTGAAGGCGGACCGGCTTGAAGCGCATGGCGACCGAATGGCTAGAAAGACGCTGCGCGCATGGCTGGGCGTCAGTTCACTCGCCCACGTGCAGCCGGCCGGGCATGAGTAACGCCCGGGCTCGCGTCAGCTGGTCTTGCGGATGAAGGACTTGTAAATATAGCCCTTGCTGCCGTCATAGACGACTTCACACCAGTGGCGGCATGACTCGTCCGTCTTGATCGCCGCGTTGGCCGGCACCACCTGCATGACGCGGGAGCTGTTGGTCGGGGCGGAGCGCAGATTGACGGCCTTCGTCGTGCGGCCTGCCACCAATCCGTCGTCATCGGCTTGCGGCGCTTTCTCGGCGACCTTTTCCGACTTTTTGGCCGGCTCCGGCGTCGTCGCCGCATGCTCGGACGTAAGCGACGGCAGGATCACCTCCGTGACGCCGTCTTCCTCGAGCGGCTCTTCCATCGCGACGAGCTTTTCTTCCGTGTCGGCGATCGCAATGTCTTCGGCGTTGCGGTCGATCGATCCTGTCCGCGCCGTGTCGATTTCCGATTCCACCCAGGCGTTGGCGAGACGCACCGCGGCGACGTCCTGGCGCAGCAACGGGTTGATCCGCTTCGCCGTTTGCTTGGGCTCCGGCGCTTCTCCGGTTGAAACCGGGGCCCTGACCCGAACCACGCGGGCGCGTTTGGATGGTATGGAGGCAGTTTCGGTCGCCGGCGCTTCGAAGGAACGCGCGTCCTCCGGCGTAACAACGGCGACCGTCTGCGCCATCCTGATTTCGGGTTTTTCTTCTTCCGGCGCTGCGCCGACAGTCGTGAAATCCGGCGCCAGAGCCGTGCCAATACCTATTCCGGCAAGAGCGAAAACCGCGAGCGGCAAAAGGTGCCGCGCCTTGCGCGTTTCCGGGTCTGCGCCGATTCTCCGGACGTCCCTATCGGACATGTGTCCGTTTTGCCTGTCCATGAATCCCGTCTCCGCATTACTTTTCACCCTGCACTAAAACGGCAGTTTCGGGCGAAAATCGGGTCGCGAATTCACATTGCGTTTACTATGTTAACATGTGGTGATATTCGCCACGACGCACTGGCGCGCGCGGACACAAAAAGACCGGCGTCGCGAAGACGCCGGTCCTGTGATTTTCGGTGTTGGGTGAGGTCTACCAGTTGACCCGGAAGCCGCCCTTCGCGTTCAGCGTCGTGTAGGTGCTGTTGAACTCGGTTCCGCCCGAGACGAAGCCCGACATCGACCTGTTGGCGTTGGTTACGTTGAGAACAGCCGAGACTTCTCCGAAGACGCCGTCAATGCCGTCCTGGAAGGTTGCCGAACTGCCCGATCCGAGGTCCGTCACAGTCACGCTGTTGGCGTCCTCGAACTCGTTCCACACCTTGCCGAGAAGCGAGACTTCCGCCTGTGCGCCGCTCGCCATGTTGAAGTCCGTGCCGATCCTGGCGCCGGCGCCGGCCCGCAGGCTGTTGCCGTCGCTGAAGCTGACGGATGCGCCGCCCGACTGGAAGTTGTCGAGGCTGCTGTTGACATAGGCGAAGGAGGCGATCGGTTCGATATAGCCGCGATTGCCCTGGAAGCGGTAGCCTGTGTTGGCGAGCACACCGACGCTGGTCGCGTCAGGGCTTCCGGAGACCAGATTGACCCCGTTCACATTGGCTGTGTAGTCGCCGCTGAGGAAGTCGGCCTTGACGGTCGCATCGACGTAGAAGCTGCCCTTCGTGTAATCGAGATAGGCGCCGACGGTGGCTCCGTCGAAGTCAGCCGTCGCGGCCCAGGACGTGAAGTTGGACTGCGAGCTGATGTAGCCGCCGAACAGGCCTGCGCGGAACGGACCATCGTCTCCGAAGCGCATGTCGACACCGCCGATGATGCTGTAGATGTCCTGGTCGTAGCTGGTGTCGACCACGGAGGTCACGCCGCCAATCGTTCGGGCAAGTTCGGTGTCCCGATCGGTCCACGAACCCTGAACCTTGAGCCAGACGCCCTTGTTGTATGCGGCTGTCTCGAGCGGCGCGACCGGAGTAGGCGCGGCGGTGGTGATGAAGTCGGCGTTGTAGGTGGTGCCGAAGGCTTCAGGCCAGCGATTGCCGCGGATGTGATCGGCGACCACGTCGTTCGTCTGGTACCAGGCGTTCTGAACCTGAGTGACGAGCGAGGGAAGCTGGTCGACGGTCGGCGCCCAGGTGCTGCGCAGCTCGAAGTCTTCGTAGTCTTCATCCTGCGCCATGTACCATGCGAACATGCCGTCGGCGATCATGCCGGTGTTGCCCCAGTTGAAGTAGCCGTCCGACGCCGAAGAGATGTAGAAGGCGTCGCCCTGGACGCACGGCCCGTAGCAATTGTTGTCGATGTAGGCGTTCTCGTCATACTGCACGACGTCGATGCCATACTGGTTGATGCCGCCCGGAGTGTTGCTCAGCACGTTGACGATCACGCCGTTCGAACCCTCGATATTGTAGGCGTAGTCGGAGGAGTAGTTCGACAGGACGAGACGGTCGGACATGCGATTGTAGAAATCGACATCGACCGCAACGTCGCCGTAGCCGCTCCAACCCGAGCTGTAGCTGCTTTCGTTCAGGAAGTTGACATAGGTGCGGTCATAGGCGTCGCCGTCGATCATGCTCAACGCGCCGTCATTGTCGAACCAGTTGAGAGCGAACGATGCGGAATGGCTGTTTCCGTCAGCGAAGGCCGTCTGGATGACACCGCCCTCGTCGTTGTAGAGGCTGCCGTTCTGTCCGAGGTAGTTCTCACCCAGCGTATACCAGGCGCCGGAGTTGCTTACCGTATTGCTGTAGTCCGTGTCCTCGAGCAGTATGCGTCCGACAGCGATGCCGGAGTTGTCAAAGTCGAAGATGTAATAATCTTCGGCAACGACCAACACATCATTGGCCGCATCGGCGTAGTTTTCCAGATTGCTCAGGCTGCCGGCGGCGCCAGCAGAAAGGGCATAATCGGAAATGCTGGCGACTTCATACCAGATATCGGCCGTGCCGTCGTAATCGTCGACATCGGCGAAGAAATCGACAGGCTCGCCGTTGAGGATGCTGGCGTTGATCGTGTCGCCGTCCACCGTGAAACCGGGCAGATTGATGCTGCCGGCAATGCCGGTGTTCATGATCTCGACTTCGTCGAAACCAGCCACATCATACACAGGCATGTCTTCGCTGCCGTAACCGACGGCAAGTCCGCCCGTATGAATGTACCCGGTATAGAAGGAGGACATCTCGACTGCGCTTCCCATCGGGGCGATGTAGAAGGCGTTGTCGCCGGAGTAGTACCCGCCGGCGCCGTAGTAGCCGACATAGGCCGTGCCGTACACGCTCTCCACGTCGACGGCGTCTCCCGTCGCCGAATAGATCAGGCCGTCCATATTGTTGATGACGACGTCGGCGTCGATATAGGACAGGTTCACGCCGTCCTGATTGTTGTCTCCGAGAGCCAGAATAGTGCCG
Organism: Hoeflea sp. CAU 1731; assembly: GCF_039888615.1. Taxonomy (NCBI): domain Bacteria; kingdom Pseudomonadati; phylum Pseudomonadota; class Alphaproteobacteria; order Hyphomicrobiales; family Rhizobiaceae; genus Hoeflea; species Hoeflea sp. CAU 1731. The sequence continues at coordinate 114,811 of NZ_JBDQQS010000015.1, forward strand.
CCGCCGATGTAGTTGTTGTCGGCGTCGTAGCCATAGGAGCCGTTGTCGATTTCAACGCTTCCGTTGGTCGAAAAGATGTCGATTCCGTAGCCGTTCAAACCAGCGACCAGACCGCCCCGGTTGTCGAAATCGACAGAAGTATATCCAGGCGCATTGAGGCCAACATTGCCGATCTGAACGCCGGTGCCATTGTAGCCGGCGATGAGACCAAGCCTGTTGTCGACGATCACGTAGCCGTCATTGTCGTAGCTGGGCTCGCCGATGTCGTACATCCGGATGCCGTAGCTTTCGCCGACGATGCCGGAGAGACCGGCGTCATAGAGGTTCGTCGCGAGATCTTCGACGTCGCCGGAAAAGCTGCCGATCGCCGTCTCGACGCCGGCGACGCTCAGACCCTTGTTCCAGGTCTCCTTGTTATCGATAACGACGTCGCCGTCGATCTCGTCGAGATCGACGCCCTGGCCGAACGTGCCGAGAATGAGTCCGCCGCGGGTCACGACCGCGTCGTTTTCCATCACGCCCTTGTTGTCGATATAGAGCTCGTTTTCCGGCATTTCGTCGGAATTCCATACGTCCGAGACGTCGACGCCGTCCCAGTAACCGGCGATGACGCCGGCCGTATTGATAATGCCGACGCTCGCCTCGTCCTGGGCCAGTGAGCTGCCGTAGATATCATTGATCTCGACGCCTTCGCCGCCAAGACCGACTGTCAGTCCACCCGTGTTGTTGATCAGCACCTGGTTGGAAGAGTTGACGACCATGCCGTGGTCGGCGCCGATCATCGAGGTCATGGAACTGTTGGTGATGTCGACGGTTCCCGAAGCCGAGGCGTAAAGGCCGTTTCCGCCGAAATAGTCACCGTCCCCGTCGCCCGAAACCGTTCCTGCGTTCACGACCGTGATATCGCCGTCGTCGGTGTAAAGGTTCATTCCGTTATTGTCATAGGCCGCTACGGAAGCGCCTTCCGCAATGTCCACGTTGATGTCGCCGGAAGACGTGTAGAGATTGACGCCCTGTCCGCCGCCATTGTTTGTGAATGTTCCATAATCGTGATCGAGAGTGATGTTGCCGCCTTCGTTCAACTGTACGGCCAACGCCGGATCGCCCTCGTTGGAATAGATGGCGGGATTGATCGGACCCGGATATTGCGTCGTGTAGACGACGACATTGGGACCGAAGCCAGCGTCATTCGAAATCCAGACCCCGTCGGCGGTCGTGTTCTGCGTCGTGCCGTTGAGGTTCATCTGCAGGTCGTCCTGCACGTCCGGGTAGCTGATTCCGTTCTGGCCTTCCGTTGGACCGCAGGAGATCAGATCGGGCGAACCGTCGTTCGCGAGAACGCCGCACTCATCGTCCGCCTGGGCTGATGAGGGGACCAAAACCGCCAGGCCGGAAAAGGCGACTCCCGAAAACAGCGCCAGCGCCGTGCCCGACAGCAGCCGTTTCCTTAGACGTGTTGATTCAGCAGTTTTTCCGGATTTGACAGTTGTCTGGCGTAGCATCACCGATATTCCCCGTTTCGACGGATCGAATATTCAATCGACAGCGTTTGGTGATGGTTTCGCGAAGAAGAAAAACTCCGCCTCAGGAACTACCTGCTACCCGTTACTCAAACTGCTCTCGATCAACTTCGAGATCCGTCACTCCATTGACTCAGCTCGTCCCCACACAAAATATCGAGACGACACATACTATGATCGCTTCGACCAGTATCAGAACACGATTGATATCGTAAAGTAATATCGCGAAAACGAACTATTCTTTTGATGTCAATGTTGCAGAAACACAACGAAATATGCGTTTTTGCAGGAAATTTTGGCTGTTTCTTACCAAATGAATAATGACGCCTTGTATTTATGGCACAATTTAACTGTTGTGAAGAAATATAGTTAATTTTTCATGCAAATGCTTGCAAACCAAGCTGTTTCAACGCTAAGGCGGAGACATAAGTCACCGCCTCGGATATAGCTGTCAATAATGGCCGTCGAAGAGTACATCGGCTCGGCGGACCTATTCCACACCGCCGAAACAGAGATACTTGATCTCCAGGAAGTCCTCGATCCCGTATTTCGAGCCTTCGCGGCCGAGGCCTGACTGCTTGACGCCGCCGAACGGGGCGACTTCGGTGGAGATCAGGCCTGTGTTGATGCCGACCATGCCGTATTCGAGCGCTTCGGCCACCTTCCAGACCCGGTTCATGTTGGTTGCATAGAAGTAGGACGCGAGGCCAAACTCCGTGTCGTTCGCCATGGCGATCACATCGTCCACCGTATCGAAGCGGAAGAGCGGCGCCACGGGACCGAACGTCTCCTCGCGCGCGACTTTCATGTCGGTCGTCACGCCGGTCAGAACCGTCGGCTGGTAGAACGTTCCGCCATGGCTGTCTTCTGCGCCGCCGATCAGCACCTTGGCGCCCTTCGACGTTGCGTCGGCCACGTGCTCCTTGACCTTGTCGAGGCCACCCTCGTCTATCAGAGGGCCGGTCGTCACGCCTTCCTCGAAGCCGTCGCCCACCTTCAGCTCGCCAACCTTCTTCGCCAGCTTCTCGGCGAATTCGTCATAGACGCCCGCCTGCACATAGAGCCGGTTGGCGCAGACGCAGGTCTGGCCGGCGTTGCGGTATTTGGAAATGATCGCGCCATCAACGGCGGCGTCGACGTCGGCGTCGTCGAAAACGATGAACGGCGCGTTGCCGCCAAGCTCCAGCCCAACTTTCTGGATCTGCTCAGCGCTCTGCCTCATGAGAATGCGCCCGACCTCGGTCGAACCGGTGAAGGTGATCTTGCGCACCTTGTCGTTCGTGCACAATTCCTTGCCAATCGCCGAGCTGGACTTGCCGACGATGAGGTTGAACGCGCCGGCCGGAAACCCGGCGCGCTCCGCCAGCACTGCAAGCGCAATTGCCGAAAGCGGCGTCTGCTTGGCCGGCTTCGAAACAACGGTGCAGCCGGTCGCCAGCGCCGGACCAATCTTGCGGGTGATCATGGCGTTGGGAAAGTTCCACGGCGTGATCGTGCCGACGACGCCGATCGGCTGCTTGATGACGACGATGCGCTTGTCGGCCTGATGTCCCGGAATGGTGTCGCCGTAGACGCGCTTGGCCTCTTCGGAGAACCACTCGATGAAGGACGCGCCATAAAGGATCTCGCCGCGCGCTTCCGGCCAGGGCTTGCCCATTTCCATGGTCAGGATCGTGGCGAGGTCGTCGGCGTTCTCCACCATCAGTTCGAAATAGCGTCGCAGGAGCGCGCCGCGTTCCTTGCCGGTTTTTGCGGCCCATGCCTTCTGGGCGTCATAGGCGCAATCGATGGCTCGCTTCGTCTCGGCCGCGCTCATGTCGGGCAACGTCGCGATCACGTCGCCGTTCGATGGATTGGTCACCTCGAAGGAGCCGCCCTCATCCGACTGCTCGATCCATTCCCCGTTAATATAGCCCGCCGCTTTCACCAGATCGGGATCTGACAGTTTCGAACTCAGTGTGGAAGCAATGCTCATGATATATCTCCCGATCGGGTGGTGTTTCGACAGTGTTTAAGGATTGTCTCGCAACCCCGCGCCGGAGAACGGCGCAGGGCGGAGGTTTGGTGCAAATACCTCTACCGGCCAGGAGGCCGGCGCCCTTTAACTAGCTCATAGTAGCGGCCCCGTCATCCGGAATTCGCTGAGATTTGATGCGCAATGCGTCGAACTGCCTAAAAATTCGGCATCCCGATACACGGGACACCTCCGTACCGGATGCAATTGAAGGCATCGTCGTCAAGCTCGCCCCAGGTATGGATAAATAAATGTTTTGATTCAGAAAGTTACAGCGACGGATCGCGCTGAATCACAAACTGGCACGATTCATGCGAATCGTTGACCGGTGCAAATACTTCTCAGGGAGAAATGAATGAGTATTTTGACTGGAAAGGCCAAAACCCTTGGTCTTGCTGCAATCGCCGCCGCGATGATGACGACTGTCGCCACGGCCCAGGAGGACACGATCAAGGTCGGCATCCTTCATTCGCTGTCTGGCACGATGGCTATTTCGGAAACAACCCTCAAAGACGTGATGCTCATGCTCATCGAAGAGCAGAACGAAAAGGGTGGTCTTCTCGGCAAGAAGCTTGAAGCCGTCGTTGTCGATCCGGCGTCCGACTGGCCGCTTTTCGCCGAAAAGGCGCGCGAACTGATCGATGTCGATCAGGTGGCCGCTGTCTTCGGCTGCTGGACTTCGGTTTCCCGCAAATCCGTCCTGCCTGTGTTCGAGGAGCTGAACAGCATTCTCTTCTACCCTGTGCAGTACGAAGGTGAAGAAAGCCAGCGCAACGTCTTCTACACAGGCGCTGCTCCAAACCAGCAGGCGATCCCCGCCGTTGATTATCTCTTCGACGTCGAAGGCGTTGAGCGCTGGGTGCTTGCCGGAACGGACTACGTCTATCCGCGCACGACCAACAAGATCCTCGAAGCCTACCTGAAGGACAAGGGCGTCGCTGAAGAAGACATCATGATCAACTACACGCCGTTTGGTCACTCCGACTGGCAGACGATCGTGTCCGACATCAAGGCGTTCGGTTCCGAAGGCAAGAAGACCGCCGTGGTCTCCACCATCAACGGCGACGCCAACGTTCCCTTCTACAAGGAACTCGGCAACCAGGGCATCGAAGCAACCGACATTCCCGTCGTCGCCTTCTCCGTGGGCGAAGAAGAACTGGCCGGTCTCGACACGGCTCCGCTCGTAGGCCACCTGGCCGCCTGGAACTACTTCCAGTCCGTCGACACACCGGAAAACGCCGAGTTCATCGAAACCTGGAAGGCCTTCACCGGTCCCGACCGCGTGACCAACGACCCGATGGAAGCACACTATATCGGCTTCAACATGTGGGTTAAGGCCGTCGAAATGGCTGGCACGACCGACACCGACGCTGTCATCGACGCCCTGGTCGGCGTATCCGTCCCGAACCTCACGGGCGGCTATTCCGCAATGATGCCGAACCATCACATCACCAAGCCGGTGCTGATTGGTGAAATCCAGGAAGACGGTCAGTTCGACGTCGTCGATTCCACCGACGGTCTGGTGCCGGGCGACGCCTGGTCCGACTTCCTGCCGGATTCGGCCAAGCTGATCTCCGATTGGCGCAAGCCGCTCGAGTGCGGCAACTTCAACGTTGAATCCGCCACCTGCGGCGGCAAGGGCAGCTAAGCCCCGAAACTATCGGCGGGCGCCACGGCGCCCGTCGCTCCGCATTCCCCTCTTTTTGGTAGCCCGGCCTGAAGCCCATGCTCAAACCGTTCCGATTTCTCGTCTTTCTGCTCCTTCTGCCGCTCCTGGCTTTGCCCGCCGCAGCGCAGAGCGATCCGGGAGATCTGATCAACGAGTTGTCGCAAGGCAAGCTGAGGCAGCGCATCGCACAGGTCGAAGCGATCGCCGCCACCGGCAATTCCGACGTCGTGCCCGCTTTGCAGGCGCTGAAAGAGGGCGATCTCTATTTCAAGAAATCCGACAAGACCGTCTACATCACGAAGAAATCCGGTCGCGACCTGGCGTTGCTTGACCCTATTACCGGCGAAGAGATCGAGGTCGTTGCCTCCGGCGCCGTCGAAAAGATCAAGGTCAACAACAGCCTCAGGCGGCTGATCGACAAGGCCGTGGGCGGCCTGACCTTGATGAGCAAAGACCCGTCGGTCAGGATTTCAGCCGCCGAAACCATCTTCGAATCCGGCGATCCGGAAAGTCTCGAACTTCTCGACGAGGCGATCGCCGCAGAACAGGATCCGACGGTCCGCAAAAAGATGGATCTGGCGCGCGCCGCCGTCATCCTCAACACCGATGCGTCCGACGAGACCAAGATCGAGGCCGTCGATCTGGTCGCTGAAACCAGCGGACGCAATGTGCTTAATGTGCTGAAGGGCGTCACCTTCAACGCCAGCCCCGCCGTCGCCGAGGCCGCCAACAAAGCCGTCGAGCAGATAGAGCGGACGCTCGTTCTCTGGGACTACGGCCAGACGATCTGGTACGGCGTTTCGCTCGGCTCCGTGCTGCTTCTGGCGGCCATCGGCCTCGCCGTCACCTTCGGCGTGATGGGCGTCATCAACATGGCGCACGGCGAAATGGTGATGCTCGGCGCGTACACGACCTTCGTCGTGCAGGAAATCATCCGCAACAGTTTCCCCGAACTGTTCAACTATTCCCTGCTGATCGCCCTGCCGCTGGCCTTCGCTGTCTCCGGCGGCTGCGGATTGATCCTCGAGCGCGGCGTCATCCGCTTCCTCTACGGGCGTCCGCTGGAAACCCTGCTCGCCACCTGGGGCGTATCGCTGATCCTGCAGCAGGGCGTGAGAACCATCTTCGGCCCGACCAACAAGGAAGTCGGCAACCCGGACTGGATGTCCGGCGCCTATGAAATCGGCGGCCTGGTGATTACCGCAAACCGGCTCTGGATCGTGGTGTTTTCGCTGTTCGTCTTCGCCGCCCTCTTCGTGGTGCTGAAGAAGACGCCTTTCGGCCTGCAGATGCGGGCGGTGACGCAGAACCGCAAGATGGCCTCGTCCATGGGCATACGAACGCCCTGGGTCGACGCCTTCACCTTTGCGCTCGGCTCGGGCATCGCCGGCATCGCCGGCGTGGCGCTCTCGCAGATTTCAAACGTCTCGCCCAATCTCGGCCAGAGCTACATCATCGACAGCTTCATGGTCGTGGTGTTCGGCGGCGTCGGCAATCTCTGGGGCACGCTGATCGGGGCGATGACGCTCGGCGTCGCCAACAAGTTCCTTGAGCCCTTCGCAGGCGCGGTTCTCGCCAAGATCCTGATCCTGGTTTTCATCATCCTGTTCATACAGAAACGTCCCCGCGGACTGTTTGCGCTCAAGGGACGCGCAGTGGAAGCATGATTACCCCGTTCATCATCAAGGCGCTCGACAAGAAGGCAAGCTGGGTCGTCGCGATCCTCGTCGCCATCGCGATCCTCGTGCCCATCGCAAACCTCGCGCTGCCGCGCGACAGCTTCTTCCACATCCCCAATTACGCAATCAGCCTGATGGGCAAGTACACGTGCTATGCGCTGCTCGCGCTCGCGCTCGATCTTGTGTGGGGCTATTGCGGCATCCTGTCCCTCGGCCACGGCGCCTTCTTCGCGCTCGGCGGCTACGCCATGGGCATGTATCTGATGCGCCAGATCGGAACCCGCGGCGTTTATGGCGACCCGGTGCTTCCCGACTTCATGGTGTTCCTGAACTGGAAGGAACTGCCCTGGTTCTGGCACGGCTTCGACATGTTCTGGTTCGCGGCGATCATGATCCTGTTCGTGCCCGGCCTGCTCGCCTTCGTCTTTGGCTGGTTCGCGTTCCGAAGCCGCGTGACGGGCGTTTATCTGTCGATCATCACCCAGGCCATGACCTACGCCCTGCTGCTCGCCTTCTTCCGCAACGAGATGGGCTTCGGCGGCAATAACGGCCTGACGGATTTCAAGGACATCCTCGGCTTCAACATCCAGGCCGACGGCACGCGCGCGGCGCTCTTCGCCGCCTCCTGCATCGCGCTCGCGATTTCCTTCCTGATCTGTTCGGGCATCGTGCGCTCGAAATTCGGAAAGGTTCTGGTGGCGGTCCGCGACGCGGAAAGCCGCTCCCGCTTCTTCGGATACCGCGTCGAAAACGTGAAACTCTTCGTCTTCGTCGTCTCGGCCATGATGGCCGGCGTCGCCGGCGCGCTTTATGTGCCGCAGGTCGGCATCATCAATCCGGGCGAATTCGCGCCCGCCAATTCCATCGAGGTGGTGGTGTGGACCGCCGTCGGCGGTCGCGGAACGCTGATTGGGCCGATCATCGGCGCCGTCCTCGTCAATGTCGGAAAGACATTCTTCACAGCGGCCTTCCCGGAATTCTGGCTGTTTGCGCTCGGCGCCCTGTTTGTCGGCGTGACCCTGTTCCTGCCAAAAGGCATTGTCGGCAGCATCAGCGGACTGTACGGCCGCGCAACGAAACCCAGGGATGAACACCCGAACTTGCATTCGGCGGCAAAAGAGGCGGCGGCGGAATGAAGGAAGCCAAAGGCAGCCTGCTCTATCTCGACGGCGTCAGCGTCGCCTTCGACGGGTTCAAGGCCATCAACAATCTGTCGATGATCCTGAAGCCTGGCGAGATGCGCGCCATCATCGGTCCGAACGGCGCCGGTAAGACGACAATGATGGACATCATCACCGGCAAGACGCGACCGGATTCCGGATACGTCATCTTCGACGGTGAAATCGATCTCACCCAGCATGACGAGACCGACATCGCCGCCATGGGCGTCGGCCGTAAGTTCCAGAAGCCGACGGTCTTCGAAAGCCATACGGTCTGGGACAACCTGGAACTGGCGCTGAACCGCAAGCGCGGCGTCTTTTCAACGCTCTTCTACCAGACGACCGGCAAGGATCGCGAGCAGATCGACGAGATTCTCGAAACCATCCGACTGACTGCTCGCCACGACGAACTGGCCGCCAATCTCTCGCATGGTCAGAAACAGTGGCTGGAGATCGGCATGCTGCTGGCGCAGGAGCCGAAGCTGATGCTGGTCGACGAGCCCGTCGCCGGCATGACGGATTCCGAGACGGACGAAACCGCCAAGCTCCTGCGCGAGATCGCGAAGACGCGCTCCGTCGTCGTGGTCGAGCACGACATGGGCTTCGTGCGCAATCTCGGCGTCAAGGTCACGGTTCTCGCGGAAGGCTCGGTTCTGGCCGAAGGATCGCTCGACCATGTCAGCGCCAATGAAAAAGTCATCGAAAATTATCTCGGGCGCTAAAACGAGATGAAACGGGAAACGCCATGACAACGCTTGAGGTTGACGACATCCACCTCCACTACGGAGCTGCGGAAGCGCTGCGCGGCGTATCTGTCAAGGCGGAGCCCTCGAAGATCACCTGCGTTCTGGGCCGCAACGGCGTCGGCAAGACGTCCCTCCTGCGCGCCGTCACCGGTCAGCATCCTGTCTCGTCCGGCGCCGTCACCTTCGAAGATGCGTCGATCAACGGCAATGCGCCCTATGTGCGCGCCTCCAAGGGCATCGCCATTGTCCCGCAGGGACGAGAAATCTTTCCGTTGTTGACGGTGCGCGAGAATCTCGAAACGGGTTTCGCCTGCCTGAAGCGCAAGGACCGGACGATACCGTCTGAAGTCTTCGAGCTGTTTCCGGTTCTCAACGACATGTTGTCGCGGCGCGGCGGCGACCTGTCCGGCGGCCAGCAACAGCAACTGGCCATTGGACGCGCGCTGGTCACCCGGCCGAAACTCCTGCTTCTCGACGAACCGACGGAGGGAATCCAGCCGTCGATCATCAAGGACATCGGACGGGCGCTGACCTTTCTGCGCGATACGTCGGGTCTGACGATCCTTCTTGTCGAGCAATATCTGGACTTTTGCCGCGAACTGGCCGATTCAGTTTATATCATGGATCGTGGTGAGATCGTGCATCAGGGGCCGGCCGAAGACCTCGACCAGCCGGAGGTACGCCGCCACCTGATGGTATAGGCATGCTGCAAACTCTGGACAAAACAGCCGTTGATACAATCCGGATGCAGAGAACCGGCGGAACCGGTCGTCTCGGCGTGCGGGTCGTCGATCGCGCCACGCGGCTGGCGACGCTCTACCAGGAGGGCGCCTGCAAGATAAGAATGCCGTCGCCGCAATCGAACCGCGCGCTCGACGCCGTCCTCATCAATACGGCCGGAGGGCTGACCGGCGGCGACTGCCTGAACTGGGATATCCAAGTCGACGAAAACGCCAGCGCGGTCGTGACCACCCAGGCCTGCGAACGTTATTATCGCTCGATCGGCGGCGTCGCGAGCGTGAACACGTCGATCAGGGTTGAACCCGGCGCGACGCTCTGCTGGCTGCCGCAGGAAACCATCATCTTCGACCGCGCGAGCCTGTCACGCTCGATTGATGTCGAGCTCCATCCGTCATCGTCCTATCTGATGGTCGAGCCCATGATCTTCGGGCGAAAGGCGATGGGCGAGACCGTGCGGCAGGCTTGTATTGCGGACCGCTGGCGCATAAGACGCGACGGCCAGCTCATCCACGCCGAAGATCTCAGATTGTCCGGCGATGTCGCCGAAATGCTGCGCAAGGCCAATGTAGCCGGCGGAGCAATCGCGCTCGCTACGATCATGCTTGTCAGCGCGGATTGTGGCGATATCCTCGAAAAGCTGCGGCGATTGGCCGGCGTGCGCGCAGGCGCCAGCCACGTCCGCGCGGCGGCGGGAGACAAGATCGTCATTCGCATGGTCGCCGACAGCGGACTGGAATTGCGAAAGCAGCTCGCGCCCATGCTTGAACTGTTGACCGCCACCGTGATCGGACCCGGCCATGGCCTGCCGAAACTATGGAACCTGTGAGGACTACGCATGAATCTGACCCCCCGGGAAAAAGACAAGCTGTTGATCGCCATGGCGGCGGAGGTCGCGCGAAAGCGGCTGTCGCGCGGCGTCAAGCTCAATCATCCTGAAGCCATTGCGCTGATCACCGACTACGTCGTCGAAGGCGCCCGCGACGGCCGCGCCGTCGCGGATCTGATGGAAGCCGGCGCGCATGTGATCACGCGCGACCAGTGCATGGAAGGGGTGCCGGAAATGATCCACGACGTACAGGTTGAAGCAACGTTCCCGGACGGAACGAAGCTTGTCACAGTCCATGAGCCGATCCGCTAAAAGAGGGGAAAAACCATGATACCGGGAGAATTCATCCATCCCGAGGGAGACATCACCCTCAACGCCGGCGTCGACACGGTCACGATCATTGTCGCCAACAGCGGCGACAGACCGATCCAGGTCGGAAGCCATTATCATTTCTTCGAAACCAACGCGGCGCTGGAATTCGATCGGGAGAAGGCGCGCGGCAGGCGTCTCAACATCCCGTCCGGCACCGCCGTGCGATTTGAGCCGGGTCAGGAGCGCGAGATCACGCTTGTGCCCTATCGCGGCGACCGTCACGTCTTCGGCTTCCGCCAGATGATAATGGGAGATCTGTAATGTCCGTATCCATTCCCAGACCCGTCTATGCCCACATGTTCGGTCCGACGACGGGCGACAAGGTCCGCCTCGCCGACACCGAACTGTTCATCGAGGTCGAAAGGGACCTCACCACCTATGGCGAAGAGGTCAAGTTCGGCGGCGGCAAGGTCATTCGCGACGGCATGGGCCAGTCGCAGATCACGCAGGCCGGCGGCGCTGTCGATACGGTCCTGACCAACGCGCTGATCGTTGATCACACCGGCGTCTACAAGGCCGACATCGGCCTGAAGGACGGAAAGATCGCCGCCATCGGCAAGGCCGGAAATCCCGATATCCAGCCGGATGTCGACATCATTATCGGCCCCGGCACAGAGGCGATCGCCGCAGAGGGCAAGATCGTGACGGCCGGCGGCTTCGACGCCCATATCCACTTCATCTGCCCGCAACAGATAGACGAAGCGCTGATGTCGGGCGTGACCACGCTGCTTGGCGGCGGCACCGGTCCGGCGCACGGCACGCTGGCCACCACCTGCACGCCCGGCCCGTGGCATATCGGGCGCATGATACAGGCGGCCGACGATTTCCCGATGAACCTTGCCTTTTCCGGCAAGGGCAACGCGTCGCGCCCCGACGCACTGATCGAGATGGTTGTGGGCGGCGCCTGCTCGCTGAAGCTCCATGAAGACTGGGGCACGACGCCGGCGGCCATCGACAATTGCCTGTCGGTCGCCGACGACTACGACGTCCAGGTGATGATCCATACGGATACGCTCAACGAAAGCGGCTTCGTGGAAAACACCATCGACGCCATCAAGGGGCGCACCATCCACGCCTTCCACACGGAAGGCGCCGGCGGCGGCCATGCTCCCGACATCATCAAGGTCTGCGGGCTCGACAATGTCATCCCCTCGTCGACAAACCCGACGCGGCCCTACACGGCGAACACCGTGGCCGAGCACCTCGACATGCTGATGGTCTGCCACCATCTCGACAGCGATATTCCCGAAGACGTCGCCTTTGCCGAAAGCCGCATCCGCAAGGAAACGATCGCGGCGGAAGACATTCTCCACGATATGGGCGCTTTCTCCATCATCGCCTCCGACAGCCAGGCGATGGGCCGGGTCGGCGAGGTGCTCATCCGCACCTGGCAGACGGCCGACAAGATGAAGAAACAGCGCGGCCGGCTGCCGGACGAAACCGGCGACAACGACAATATCCGCGTTCGCCGCTACATTGCCAAATACACGATCAATCCGGCGATCGCCCACGGCATGAGCGCGCATATCGGCTCGCTGGAAGTCGGCAAGCGCGCCGATATCGTGATGTGGAATCCCGCCTTCTTCGGCGTGAAACCCGATATGGTGCTGATCGGCGGCACGATCGCGGCCTCGATCATGGGAGATCCCAACGCCTCGATCCCGACGCCGCAGCCGGTTCACTACCGTCCGATGTTCGGCGCTTTCGGCAGGTCGCGCACCGCTTCGTCGGTCGTTTTTGTCTCCGAAGCCGCCATGGCCAACGATTTGCGATCCAAACTCGGCACACAGAAGGGCATGGCGCCCGTGAAAAACACCCGCGGCGGCATCGGCAAATCGTCCATGCTGCTCAATTCGGCGACGCCCTCGATCGAGGTCGATCCGGAAACCTACGAGGTCCGCGCCGATGGTGAATTGCTCACCTGCGAACCGGCGGAGGTTCTGCCCATGGCCCAGAGGTATTTCCTGTTTTGACGAGACCGGTCGCAACAATGGTGGCGTTCGAGGACGGCTGGAAGGCGGCCGACACGATCACGCTCGACGAAACCGCCCGGTTCCGCCGCCGCATGGTGATGACCTCCGACAATGGCGTCGAGTTCCTGCTCGATCTCGGCGAGGCGCGGCTTCTGCGTCACGGCGACGGGCTCGTTCTCGACGATGGCCGGGTCATCGAAGTTCACGCCGCGCCTGAAAAGCTCTATCGGGTCGCGGCGCACGATCCTCAACACATGTTGCGGTTGGCCTGGCATCTCGGCAATCGGCACTGCCCGTCGCAGATCATGGAAGACTGCATGCTGATCCGGCGCGACCATACCCTGCGCGCCATGCTGGAGGGACTAGGCGCCGCTGTTACGGAAATCGAGGCGGCCTTCGATCCGGAAGGCGGAGCCTATGGCGACGGCCATGGTCAACATAGCCATCATCACGGTCACCACCATGACTGATCAGCGCTCTCTGCTGCGGCTGATGAGCTGGATGTCTCCGGCTTTTCCAACAGGCGCTTTCACCTACAGCCAAGGTCTGGAAGGCGCTGTCCATGACGGGCTGATTTCCGACGGCGACGGGCTTCGCCAATGGCTGGAGGACAGCCTTGCGCTCGGACAGCCGTGGAACGACGCCGTTCTGTTTGCGGAGAGCTGGCGCAGGGCGCGCGTCAGGGAGGATTGTCTTGACGTGGCCGAACTCGCCGAAGCCATGGCGGGTTCCGCAGGGCGCCAGATCGAGACCATGGGCCAGGGATCGGCATTCCTGAAAGCCGCCCGCGAATGGCCCTCGCCCGTTCTTGACGTACTGCCGTCCAGTTGCCCGCTGCCGGTGGCCGCCGGCGTCGCTTCCGGCGCCCACGGGATTGATCTTTGCGCCGCGCTCGCCGCCTTTCTGCACGCCATGGTTTCCAACGCCGTCCAGGCGAGCCTGCGGCTGCTACCGCTCGGTCAGCAACAGGGCGTGGCGATCATGGCGGCGCTTGAGGATTGCGTGACCGAGACGGTCGAGCGCGCGATGAATTCCACGCTCGATGACCTTGGCGGCGCCGCATTTCTGGCGGAAATCATGTCGATGAGACATGAAACCCAATATTCGAGGCTCTTTCGCTCATGACCCAATCGGCACACGGCCCCCTGCGCATCGGCATCGGCGGGCCGGTCGGATCCGGCAAGACGACAGTGACGGAAAAACTCTGCAAGGCGATGCGCGGCGATTTTTCCATCGGCGTCGTGACCAACGACATCTATACCAGGGAGGACGCCGAGGCGCTGGTGCGGATGCAGGCGCTGTCGTCGGACCGGATCGTCGGCGTCGAGACCGGCGGCTGTCCGCACACCGCGATCCGCGAGGACGCCTCAATCAACCTGTCGGCGATCGACGAACTGCTCGGCGTTCATCCGGACCTCGACGTGATTTTCATTGAATCCGGCGGCGACAATCTCGCGGCCACCTTCTCCCCGCAGCTTGCCGACCTGACGATCTACGTCATTTCCGTCGCGCAAGGCGAAGAAATCCCCCGCAAGGGCGGGCCCGCCATCACCCGCTCCGACCTGCTGATCGTCAACAAGACCGATCTTGCGCCCTATGTCGGCGCCGATCTCGCGGTGATGCGCCGCGACGCGGACCGCATGCGTCACGGCAAGGCGACGCTGTTCACTGACATGCGCCGCGGCGAAGGTGTCGACAAGATCGTCGAATTCCTCGTTCGCACCGGCGGCCTCGCCGTTCCGGCTGAATGACCGATCAGACGACGCTCTTGAGAAAATAGCCGATGGCGTAGGCGACAGCCGACGCCGCCAGTCCTATCGCCAGGGTCTCCAGCCCCGATCGCCACCAGGGCTGTGGCGACCAGGTGGCTTTCGTCGCCCCGATTGCAAAAAAGACGATGGCGGTCGCGACGAGCGAAATCATGAAACCGTCTTCACTGCCTGTCAGATAGGGCATGAGCGGCACGAGGCCGCAGATCAGGAACGCGATGAAGGTGCTTGCCGCCGAGAGCATCGGTGAGCGCACCACTTCGGAAAGCCCGTATTCGTCCACGAGCATCGTGGAAATCCAGGTCTCGTCATTGGAGGTCACCGCCGCAACCGCTGATTCGAGCGCCTCGCCCTCGATGCCCTTGCCCTGGAATATCTGGCGGATCTCCTCGCGTTCACCCTCCGGTTCTGCGGCAATGTGCTTCCGCTCTATCCGCCGCAATCTTTCCAGATTGTCGACCTCGGTCTTGGTGCCGCTGTAATTGCTGGCCGCCATGGAAAAGCCGTCCGCGATCAGGTTGGCGAACCCCATGATGATGATGGTGCGGGTCGAAAGTTCGGCGCCGACGACGCCGGAGATAATCGCGAAGGTCGTCACCGCGCCGTCAATGCCCCCATAGACCCAGTCGCGGATATAGTTGGGCTTGGCGCCGGCTCTAAGGCGGTCGCGGATCGCCGCCGCGCTGTGGTCATGTTCAAGCTTCATGCGCGCAGTCCGTCATTCTTTTGAATAATTCTAATATACACGATCGCACCTGAAATGCGTATTGATATTGATCAACAGCGTTTGACAAATGCCGGCTATAATTGTGTCCGGTGAAAATGGAGGTCGGCGGCGTGGCGGTGGATGATGGTTCCCGGGAGGAAGCGCTCAATCGGGTGATTGGGCTGCCGCTCCTGGTGTTTTACGGCGTGGGAGTGACGATAGGCGCCGGCATTTTCGCCCTGATGGGCGAAATTCTGCGGATCGCCGGCGACCATGCGCCGCTGACATTCCTGATTGCGGGGCTGATCGCCGGCGCGACCGGCTTCTCCTATTCCCGCCTCGGAGCCGTCTATCCCGTCGCCGCCGGAGAGGCGGTCTATGTGAAAGTCGGTCTTGGCGCGTTCTGGGGTCGTCTTGTCGGCCTCGGCGTCTCGGCGACCGGTATCGTCTCGAGCGCCGTTATCGCCCTTTCCTTCGCCGGTTATCTGGGTAGCCTGGTCGCCCTGCCGCAATGGCTGCTGTCGCTGTCCGTCATCGCCGCCCTTACGCTGATTGCTTTTGCCGGCGTGCGCATGAGCGTCGGTTTCGCAGCCGTCATCACGGTGCTGGAAACCGGCACGCTCATTGTCGTCTGCTTCGCCGGCGCGCCTCTCGTCTTCGAAGCCGACATTGCGCCAAAACTGTTGAGCCTGCCCGCCTCCGGCGCCGTTTGGGGTCTGGTGTTGAGCGCCAGCCTGATCGCCTTCTTCGCCTTTGTCGGCTTCGAGGATATCGTCAACATGGCGGAGGAGACGCGCGATCCGCAACGCAATCTGCCGCTGGCGATCATCCTGACGCTGGTGATCACCATCGCGATCTATCTTCTCGTTTCGATAATCGCGATCGCGGCTCCGGATCGCGAGGCGCTGACCTCCAGCCAGGCGCCCCTGGCCGATCTCTTCGCCTCGATCACCGGCCGCTCGGGCGCGCCGATCGCCGCGATGGCGACGATCGCCATGGTCAACGGCATTCTGGTGCAGATCGTCATGTCGAGTCGGGTGCTCTACGGTATGGCCCGCGAAAACCTGATGCCGGGCTTTCTCGCGCATGTGCATGAGAAGCGGCGCACGCCGTCAACCGCCACGCTTCTGGTCGGGGCAATCATCGCAATCCTGGCGCTCGCGGTTCCTCTTGTCAGCCTCGCCAAGCTGACGAGCATCGTCATCCTGATGGTCTTCACCCTGGTGAACCTGTCGCTCTGGCGGATCGGCAGCCGGCCGGAAGCGCCCGCCGGCCTGAAAAACTGGCGCCTGTGGGGACTGGCTGGCGCAGTGCTTTCTGCCTTTCTTCTGGTCCCCGAGCTAATTGCTGTCGTCAGCTGACGCCTCGTCCTGGAGTTTCAGGCGTTCGGATTCAATATCTTTGCGCAGGATCCGGTAGTCGATGATCCCGATCGTCGCCACGATAAGGGAAACCGGCATGAAGACGGTGCCGAGAAATTCCAGCCACGGGCTTCCGCTCAGTTTCAACAGCCCTGCGCCGGATACGAACAGCGCAATGCTGGTGTTCAGATAGGCAAGCAACGTACGCCGGTTCGCCAGTTCCGTTCGGGCGACAGCCAGAACCAGGTTTTCAACCGAGCGTTCTTCGTTCTTGTCCATCTTAGTCCCTCGTCCGACGGAAACTATGCGAACAATATTCAGGAAAAAACATAACCTGTAAAAGACTTAATCTGTTGATTCATTACGCCGTCACGCGGCAATGTCAGAAAGTAGTCGATTATCCGGAATGACGAGAATGAACAAGCCAGAAGACCTGAATTGGGTCAGGGAACAACCCGATACGCCTGACCCGGCCAATGACCAGACGCTGGCCACGATCAGAAAACTCGTCAGGGAGCGCCGCAAGACGGACCTCCTGGCGGCGCTGAAGATGTGGGATCCGCTCGACGTCATGCAGATGCTGACGCGGATGCGGTTGAAATATGCGCGCAAGCTGTTCCAGTGGCTGCCGGCCAATCCGTCGGTGCGGGTCATCGCCGAACTCAAGCCTGATTTCCGTTCCCTGCTGATGCAGGAGTCCACCCAGCAGCAGCTCATCGATATCCTCGACGGGATGGATCCGGAGGATGCGGCGGAAACCCTCAACAGTTTTCCGGACGATATCGCCGAATTGCTGCTCGACAACCTTCCCGATGCGAGCGGCGTAGCAGAAACCGCCGTCTACAGCCACGACACGGCGGGCCGTGTCATGGCGCGCCGGTTCGTCGCGCTGTCGGAAACACTGAGCGTCGAGGACGCCGTTGCCGCCATCCGGTCCGAGGCCGACCGCATCCGCAAAATCTTCACGCTCTACGTGGTCGACGCGGAGGGAAGACTTGTCGGAACAGTCGGCGTCGGACCCCTTCTGCTCGCCCAGAAAGACCAGACGCTGGGTGATATCATGGCCACCGATTTCATCGCCGTCGCTGCCGACACCGACCAGGAAGAGGTGCTGCGGATCGCGCGCAATCGCGACATGCGCACCGTTCCGGTGATCGACGCGGACGGGCGGTTGATCGGACGCATCACGCCCAAGCAATTGAACCGCATCGCCGTTGAGGAAGCCTCGGAAGACATGATGTTCATGAGCGGCGTGTCGCCGGAATCAGAAGCCGACGACTCGATCCTGCGCATCGTCAAGGGCCGCCTGCCATGGCTGCTCGCCGGTCTGGTCGGCGCCAGCGTCGCGGCAAGCGTCGTCGGCATATTCGAGGACCAGCTCGCCGCGGCGATCGTGCTCGCCTCCTTCATTCCCATCACCATGTCGCTTGCCGGCAACGCCGGGCTTCAGGCCTCCGCCGTCGCCGTGCGCGGTCTGGCGACCGGCAAGGTCTGGGAGGGCGACATCCTCTGGCGCCTGCTGAAGGAACTCGTCGCCGCGCTGATCAACGGCGCAGTCGCCGGCCTCGTCCTCGGCATGCTTGTGTTTGTCGCATCGCTGTTCATCCAAATCGAGGATCCGCTCAATCTTGTGCTCGCGACGTCCCTGTCGCTGTTGTGCGTCACGACGCTCGCCGCAATGGTCGGCGCGACAATTCCCATCCTGCTCGACAAGCTGGGTTTCGATCCGGCGATGGCGATCGGCGTGTTCATAACCTCGTCGAACGACGTGCTTGGCGTGCTCATCTTCTTCCTGATGGCGACGACATTTTATCTGGGGTGACGCCGATGACGCCATGCGAATGTCTCGACAATCTGGTTGGCAAACCGCTGACCGGCGTCAACCATGCGGCCGACATGGCCATGATCGGTTTCGGCAAAGGACCGCTTGTCGAACGGCGCGGCAAGACCATCCAGCTCTCCGAATGGGATCTCCATCTTCAATGCCCCTGGCGTTTCGTGCGCGATGGATCGGTGATCCTTGCGTGGATGATTTTCACTATGAAGCCGCCAGCGGAGAACCGTGCAACAGGAGCGATATCGAACAATCGATCTTTTTTTCAAACAGAAACAGCATGTTGAATTGGCTGGAGCAAAACCCTGTCACCGTCGCTTCGCTCACCATGAAACCAGCCGGCGCATTTGACGTGGTGTTCGATCGTCATCTGGAACTGAACGTTCTGCCCGCGATCTCGCAGAACTTCCACGCCATGGAGGAATGGCGGCTGTTTCAGCCTGGAACGGACGCCGATCATTTCGTCTATCCCGTCGGCAGCGACGGGGAATGATCAGGAAAAAAGGCACAAAAAAACGGCCAGGGAAGACCCGGGCCGTTTTTGTAAGAAGTAAAGAGAAGATTGATTTGGTGTTGCTATTATCAGACCTGGCGATGACCTACTCTCCCGCGTCTTGAGACGAAGTACCATTGGCGCTGGGGCGTTTCACGGCCGTGTTCGGCATGGGAACGG